>NZ_JARUWZ010000011.1:0-150708 GCF_030433775.1 Erwinia sp. PsM31 | reverse complement strand
AAATGAAAAAGGAAAGGTTTTCGTAACGAATTTCCCGCGGTAATATAGCATCATGGATATAAACAACCGGCTGCAAAAGATATTAAAGAAAATAGTTTTCGTTACGAAATAAACCCCTTAATGTAGCAGCATGGATTAGTGACAGGCAGGCAGAAATAAAAAAGCAAAAGGTTTTCGTAACGAATAGCCCGCAATAATCTGGCAGCATGTAAATAATCAAACGATCAAAAAAACTTTAAAATACATCTCAAAAAACGATGTAGGGAGCAAGCTTTCCCTGCGCCGTAATGATACAGGAGGCCAGATATAAAGCATGTTTCCTCAGGAGCCAGGCTTTTGGGCCAGTGTCGGACTCTGGCTTTACAGCCATAAAACAGAATGGGGCTATGCCGGCATCGCCGCCATGTTTTCCCTGCTGCGCAGCGCTTGTGCCCGAACCCCCTGGAGCAAGCGTGTGCTTGACGCGGTGTCGTGCAGCGCCCTGGCTTTCTTTGCGGCGCCGACGCTGCAGGTAATTGGCGCGCTGCTGAACTGGAATATGCCCGAGGCCGCCGCCCAGGTTTTTGCCGTTTATATTGGCTACGTGGGTAATGACTATATCAGCGAAAAGTTAAAGCGCTGGATCAACAAAAGAACGGGAGAGCCAGATGGAAATCAGCCCTGACGGTATCAGCTTTATCAAGCAGGAAGAAGGTGAAAAACTTACGGCCTATCGGGATAGCCGCGGCATATTAACTATCGGCGTCGGGCATACGGGCCTGGTTGCCAGTAAAACGATAGCGGACGGCATGGTCATTACGCCTGAGCAAAGTAATAAGCTGCTGCTTGCGGATATTTCGCATGTTGAGCATTTTATTAATGAAAAAGTCAGCGTCAGTCTGACGCAAAATCAGTACGATGCTTTATGTAGTCTGGTATTCAATATTGGCGTCAGCGCTTTTAATAGTTCGACGCTGTTAAAGAAATTAAATCAAGGCGATTATGAGGGCGCCGCAGAAGCCATGCTGTTATGGAAAAGGGCCGGTCAGTTAGCTGACGTGCTGCTGCCACGCAGAAAAAGAGAAGCCGCTCTTTTTCTGAAAAAATAAAAACGTCCTTTTTTATTTGCTTCGCTAAAAACCGTGGCGTTTCGCTATGCCATAACCATAAATATAACTAACCAACAACCCAAGGAAATCAAGATGATTGAAGTTAATTCATTTGCAGAGTTGCGCACCACCAAACCTTCCGCCTCTGGCGATATTGCCATGCTGAAACGTTATTACGATAAAGATTCCACCTTTCAGGGCGGCGGGCGTTTCGTCGGCTTTATTGATGCCTCGATAGCAGCATCAAAGGATGATGGCGGCTCCGTGGCGGTAGCGACGGGCGGCGGCTATTACTGGAAGCGTATTATTGATAACGTCGAAGATATTAATATCTATCATTTCGGCGGCAAGCGTCTGCGCGGCGACAGTAATTTCGATGCGGACAATGGTAAAGTCAACCATGACGCCTGCATCAATATGTATAAATGGGGACAGGCTTTTTCATCGCCGATTAGCGATACCAGCAAAAATCCGATCCACGGCGTGGGTATTCGCTTCCCGGCCGGGAAATTTCTGGTAAACCCGGTCGATCTTACCGGCGAAGGCGAAATCAACTATTTCAGCCTGTACGGTGACGACTGCGAATATGGCGTGTCACCGCGCACCATTATTGTTTCCGACCAGTCCGCCGCGACGGTATTTAAAGTGAAGGCGCGCCGCACCGCTATCCGCGGCATATTCTGGGACGGTCAGGCCACGGCGGACACCGAAACCAATACGGGCGTGATTACGCCGGAAATGGTCAGCAACACGCAGCCCTTTTTTGAAAATACCGTGATTGAAGGCGAGTTCGTCAATATTACCTGCTGCCGCATTGAGAATATCGGCGGCGCCGCTTTCAAACTGCTCGATACGCTGGATACGCGTCTGGATCAGATTTACAGCAACACCACCTATGCGCGAGTGTTTGATATCCAGTGGTCGGATTCTGTTATTGGCGTCTGGGATCACTCGACGGCGGTCGAGCTGTCGAACTGTAATTTCCAGAAAGGATACAGCGACGCCACGCTTTATATGCCGCGCGTCACCCAGGGACTGATCCGCAACGTCTGGATTGAACACACGCGTTTCCCCGGCGATTTGAGCAACGGCCAGTGGATTATCGACGCGCTGAGCATCGAGTCTTCTGAAAATCCGCTGAAGCTGAACTACACCAGGGCCACGATGCGCGCCCTCAGCCTTCAGTCCGGCGCCAAAGTCGACCTGAGCAGATCCGGTACGCCGTGGCTGTCAGGCTTTGAATACGGCTGGCGTCGCGATGAAAACTACGGTTCGGAGATGACCGGTTCCCTGAAGGCCGGCTGGTATTCCGGCTACCGCGTCAGCAACACGACGGATGAGGATAAATGGTTCCGCGTCGGCAAATTCTTTTTCCCTCATGCCAACCAGCACTGGCATCTGGAAATGCACGGCAAAACGCTAAGGGATACCGTTACGCAGCCTGCCGATGCGCCGCTGCTGACCAACGTCTGCGGTAAGGCCTACCTGAACCTTTATCGCGGCGCCAGCTCCGTTGGCGGCAACCTGCATTATGAAGGGGATTCGGGCGTGGTTGACTGCATTGTCAGAACCAGCGACAGCAAAGGCCTGTACGGCGAAGTCTGGATCAAGCTCAAGGCGCAGTGCGGCGACGTGATGGTCAATCTGAAAACCACCGGCCCGTCGCGCTTTGAAGCGGGAGAGTGCTCGCTGTTCAGCGCCGACTTCTCAGAAGTCACCGATCTGGATACCACTAAACGCGTCACGCTCTCTACGGTGATGAATTTTCATAACGGCACTGCCGGTTATGGCTTTGACGGCAGCCTGGCGACGCTGACGACGGCAGTAGCGGAAGCGCCGGCGGCGACCGCAACGCCTGCAGGCTATATCACCGTTAAAATTAACGGCGTAAACCGCAAGCTGGCCTATTTCTGATAAATAAAAGGAGAGGACGGATGAAATGAATGAACGCTAAATGGCTAATCTTTATTTTTCTGTCGGTTGTTATGTTGGCCGCAGTAAAAACCGCGCTTTTTTATCATTCCCACTATGTGGATACCCGTAATCAGCTTCGGCAGCAGCAGGAGCAGGTTAATACGCTACAGCAACGGCTTAACGCCGCGGCCGCTATGGATAAAAAATATGTTTCGCAACTGCAACAGGCCAGGGAAAACGCTGGCCAGCTTGAGCATGATGTTGCTGCTGGCCAGCGCAGGCTGCAGCTCGCCGCCAGCTGCCACAGCGCCTCCACGGCCCGCGCCGTCGGCGTGGCTGATGCAGCCGGCCCCCGACTTACTGACGCCGCTCAACGGTATTATTTCACTCTCAGAGAAAGAATAGCGACGGCCCGCATTCAGATAGCGGGATTACAGGATTATATTCGCCAGCAGTGTCAGCCTTAATAAGCGTTATATCCCGACGGATGAAATCTTTTCATCCGCTTTTCTGCTGCCTGCAATTTGCTTTTCATTGCAATAACTAACAGGAGGTGTGCTGGTGACGAATACCAGTAAAACAGCCGGCTGGCTGACGCCGCTTAATGACGAACCAGCCAGGGACGCCGCGCTGGAAGAACAACTCAGCACGTGGATCCAGGGGCTTACCGGCCTGGCTGCCGATCGGGTGGCGGTTGACGACGGCGCATCGCCGCCTGCATGGCTGCCGACCGGCGAAAGCGGCTGCGCTTTTATGGTGATGAAAATCGCCGCCGAAGGCACGCCCGTGTTGACTAACCAACAGGAGGACAATGTCCAGCTGTGGCGGGATGAACGGATGGAATGCCGACTGCATTTCTATGGCCCTTCCGCCCAGCTTTATGCCGCTCGTTTTCGCGACGGAAATACGCTGGCGCAAAACCTTGCCGCTTTAAAACAGCTTTCGCTTGGCGTCAGCGATTGCAGCGATATTACCACCGTATTGGAAACGGTTAATAACGCTCAGACCCGCCGTTATGAATTAACGGTCAATGTTGTTCGTAAAATATTCCGTCTCTACGGAATTTACTCACTGGTGGAAACACCCGTTCAATTTTTTGGAGAATAAAATATGCCTCAAGGATTGCCTTTATCCGGCATCGTGAATGTTGACGTCCTGATGTCACCCGTTGCCGCTTCCGGTCGTAACTTTGGCTCAATGCTGATTATGGGGAGCGCCACGGTGATCCCCCTGACGGAACGCCTGCGTCTTTATACCGCCGCCGCCGATATCGGGGCCGACTTTGGCCTGGATTCCCCGGAGTACCAGGCGGCAGCCGTCTGGTTTGCGCAGTCGCCGCAGCCGCAGCAGCTTTATATCGGCCGCTGGGCTAAAACGCTCGCCGCGGACGAAGAGGGTAAGACAGAAACGCTGGTCGAAGCCGTCAACGCCGCGCTGGAATATGCTAACTGGTACGGCCTGGCCGTGGCCACCGCCGCAGACGACGTTATCAGCGACGAAGATGTACTCGGCGTAGCGGCGGCTGTCGAATCGGCCGGTCAAAGCCGTGTCTTTGCCGTTACCACCGGCAGCGCAGCGGTGCTGGATGCAACTTCCACCACGGACGTCGCCGCCCGGCTGAAGGCGGCAGGCTATGCGCGCACCTTTGTGCAGTATTCCACCCGCAGCCGCTTTGCCGCGATTTCCGCGTTCGCCCGTGCCTTTACCGTTAATTTCAACGGCAGCAACACCACGCTGACGCTGAAATTTAAGCAGGAGCCGGGCATCGCTTATGAAACCCTGAACGCCAGGCAGGCCGCCGCGCTGGAAAGCAAAAGGGCCAACGTCTATGTCCTTTTCGCCAACGACAGCGCCATTCTGCAACAGGGCGTCATGGCTAACGGCGACTTCTTTGATGAGCGCCACGGGCTGGACTGGCTGCAAAACTTCGTGCAGACCAACCTGTATAACCTGCTCTACACCTCTGCCAGCAAAATTCCGCAGACCGAAGCGGGCATTACCCGGCTGATGGGCAATGTGGAAGCGTCGATGGATCAGGCCGTGACCAACGGGCTGATCGCGCCGGGCGTCTGGAACGGCGGCGAGATTGGCCAGCTGGCTGCCGGCGACATGCTCACCAAAGGCTATTACGTCTATGCCCAGCCGCTGGCGCTGCAGTCGCAGGCCGATCGCGAAGCGCGTAAAGCGCCGCTGATGCAGGTTGCCTGCAAACTGGCCGGTGCCGTGCACTACGCCGATGTCCAAATTAACGTTGTTCGCTAAGGAAAAAAATATGTCTGCCTATTCATTTATGGATGTTACCGCCTCTTTTATTGGCCCGGGCGCGGTATTTGATTTGGGAAGCGGTTCCGGCAGCTCGGAAGAGGGCATTACCGTTTCCATGAAGGAAAATAAAAACAGCATGAAGCTGGGGATTGACGGCGAAGGAATGAATACCCTGCTGCCGGGCACGTCCGGCCAGATTACGGTTAACCTGCTGGAAACCTCGCCGGTGAATAAAAAGCTTTCGCTGGCCTATAACGCGCAGAGCGCAAGCTCTGCCAGCTGGGGGAAAAATATTATCGTGATCCGCAACAGCGCCTCGGGTGAAGTCATCACCGCGCGCGGCGTGGCCTTCCAGAAGCTGCCCGATCGTAAATTCGCCAAAGAGGGCGGCACCACCGCCTGGATCTTCGACTGCATCAAAATCGATGTGGTGATGGGGGAATATTAATCGATGGAATTCACACTCAACGAAACCACGTTCCGTATCGCTAAGCTGGACGTTTTTCAACAGCTTAAAGTCTCGCGAAAGCTGCTGCCGCTGCTGGCCGGGCTGCTCTCCGACATTAACACGGTGAAATCGGCGGCGGCGCAGGGCGACTATTTCCAGGTGCTGGAAAAAGCTCTGCCCGCTATTGCGCACTCTCTGGCCGACATGAGCGAGGAAGACACCAATGCGATTTTGCATCCCTGCCTGGCAGTAGTCTCGCGCCAGCAGGCAAAAAGCTGGGTGCCGATCTTCTCTCAGGGCGTGCTGATGTTCGATGACCTCGATCTGATCACCATGCTGAAGCTGGTGCTGCGGGTAGTGGAGGATTCGCTGGGCAGTTTTTTGCCCGAACTCCCCGTCAGCAGGAGCGAGGTCCCGGCAGCGGGCTGACACTGGAAACGCTTCCTGACGGGGAAGATTTTCTGATGCGCCCGGTGGATGCCGGGCTTATCAGCTACACCGCGCTCAAGGATGGCTCAGTGGATCTGGCGGATATTGCCCGCCTGAACGACTGGCTGGATCTGAAAGCGGATAATCAACACCGCATTGAGCAATGGAAACAGGCCAATGAACGCTGAAAATACAAAAAATTTTCTGATGGTGCTGGATACACAGCTGGCGGCGGAGGCCGCCAGCTGGCAAAAAGTCAGGCAGTTTGTTGAGGCGCCGGGCTGGCAAAACAACGAACAGGCGGCAAAGGCGCTCGATCTGCAAAAGATCAAACAGACGGTAGAGCAGGCGGGTAAAGCGCTGGTGGAGTATATCAACCGCTTCGCCAGCCGTCTGGAGCAGCTTGGCGTCCGTGCGCAGAATGCCGGTACGCCAGCGGGCGATCTCAACGCGCTGGAATACGGCGCGGCGCAGACCGGCCTCAGCAACGATGCCATAGCGAAAGCTTTCCAGACCCTCATTAATAAGCCGGGCGCGGAAGCGCGCCTGAATAAGCTGGGCGTGGCAACGCGCGACGCCAGCGGCCAGAAAAAAACGGACAGCGAACTCTTCAGCGAGGCCAGCAGCAGGCTTGGCGCTATGCCGGAAGAGCAGGCGCTGGCGACCGCCAATAGTCTGGGACTTGCGCCCGATATCCTGGCCGCCATGCAAAGAGGGCTGGGGAAATTTATCGGCGACTATAACCAGCTTTCCGACTCTCTCGGCGTCAATATGACGCAGGCCGTCTCCGGCGCCGACCACTTTATGACGGCCAGGCGCAAGTTTGATGAGGTTGTCGAACTGCTGCAAACCAACAGCAGCAGCCGGCTGAACAACGGACTTGGGGAGATCTTCGATAACTTTACGAAGAAGCTGACCGACAACGCGCCTGACGTCGAGCGCGTGCTTGATGGCGCGGTAAGCCTGCTGCTGCTGCTTGCTGAAGTGGGGGAAAGGGTCATGCTGCGTCTGATCCAGGCGGTGGCCGATTTAAGCGGCTGGTGGGACTCGCTGGATAGCAGTTCGCAGGAGCTGATCGTCACGCTTGGCGTAATGACGGCGGCCTGGCTGGCGCTGAACAGCGCTTTTTTACTCTCGCCCATAGGAATAGTCGTGGCGCTGGTAGCGCTGCTTTTCACGCTTTACGACAGCTATAAAACCTGGCAGGAGGGCGGAAAAACCCTGATTGACTGGGATCAGTGGGCGCCAGGCATCAACGCGGCCAAAAAGGCGCTGGACTGGCTGCTGGAGAAATTCGGCCAGCTTACGGCAGGCACGCTTGACTGGAAGGGCGGGCTACAGGCTATTACCGATTTTGTGACGGGTAACTGGTCGGCGGGCATGACCGCCGCCGTGGATAAGGTGAAGAACTATTTCGATAACTTCTTTACCGATATCACTAATAAGCTGGCCAACAGTCCAATCTGGCGCTTTGTGAAAAAAATGGCCGGAGAGACACAGGCCGCCGTGTCGGACATCTCATTGCCGGGTTTAGCGGATCCAAACAGCCCGTTGAACCCGCAGCAGGCCCGGATGCTGGCGAACGTGATGACGTGGTCTGCCAATGACAATCTGACAGGCGCGCTGCCTTTCAGCATGGGCGGCCGTTTACCCTGGCAAAGTGAAATAGCGCAGAGTCGGGCGGACAGCACCGTGGGCATCCAGCAGGAAACCAATATTTATGTGCAGGGCGGCGAGCCACACCTGACGGCCCAGAGAGTGGCGGACAGTCAGTTCGATGTGAACTCGCAATTCGTCCAGGCCGTAAGGAATATGCCGGTATGATAAAAGATTTCCCCACGCTATTAATGCAAAGCAAACGTAAAATCGGTTTGCTTATTCCTAATGTGGTGATGAAAGAGGGCCACACCGACAAACTGAACGTTACCACGCATCCTGTCGAAGCGGGCGCCACCATCGCCGATCATGCTTACCTCTCGCCTGCGGAGCTGACTATGGAGGTAGGCTTTTCCGGCGGCGGTTCGCTGGTGGACTTTATGGATACAACACAATTCGGTATCCAGGCATCGTTAAGCCCGGCAGAAAGCTACCAGAATTTGCGGGAGCTGATGACCAACAGGCAGCCGCTGACCGTGGTGACCGGCAAGCGGCTGTACAACAACATGCTGATTACCTCGATTTCCGTGACAACGGATGCCTCTACGGAACACGTGCTGTTCGCCTCGTTAGGCCTGACCGAGCTGATGATTACGCAGACGCGAACGCTCAGCAGCGCGGAAAAGGAGAATATGGCGCAGGGCGCAAAAACCTCTGCCGTGCAGAATAACGGTAAGAAAGTCGCCAGGCCCGGCCCGGCGAATGTGGTTCTCACGACGGGGAGCAGCTGATGACTATTACCGAAATTCCGCTGACGCCCGATAATCAGCAGTTCGATATTTCTATCAATAATAGCGATTATAAAATGCGCATTATCTGGCGGGAGAGCGGCTGGTTTCTCGATCTGCAAAACAGCGACGGCGGGGATATTATCGCGGGCATTCCACTGGTGACCGGTGCCGACCTGGTGGCGCAGTATGCTTATCTGCAGCTGGGCTTTGGCCTGTGGCTGTTTTCCGACAGCAGCGGCAATACCGCGCCGGGTCAGTACGATCTCGGTTACACCGCGCATCTTTGTATTATCACGGAGGCGGCATGAGCGTTAACTGGATGCGCTACTGTGAACTGCTGCTGGAAGATGCCAGTAAAGCGTCGATTATTCTGGGCGATCTTAGCGTCGAATTTGTGATTAATACGCATGTGCAAAGCAGCGGCAGTACGGCGACTATCAGCATTTATAACCTGAGTGCGGAAACCCGCAACGCGATCGTGAGCGGTAAATATAAAAAGCTGCGCCTTATCGCAGGCTATACGGGAGTCCTGCCGGATAAGAACGAAGAGGAGCCGGTTATACCTGACTATATGGTGGGAAAAGCGATCGAAAACCCGCCGGTTAAATCAGGAGGCCCAAATTACGGCGAAATCTTTAGCGGCGAAATCCGCTATGCGTTTATTGATAAGATCGCATCCAAAGAATCTACGCAGGCCAGTCCGGAAAGCGTATTGAAAATTCAGGCTATCGATGGTCACCAGGCCGCAATGGAGGCAACGGTCAACACTACCGTCGCCGCAGGTTACGATACCAGCGCCATCCACAGGTTAACCCTGCGCAGCTTTAATCCTTACGGCGTGACCGCTGGCGCCACCGGCACCATGCCGCCCACGCGTTTTCCCAGGGGCCGGGTGCTTTATCAAACGGCCAGCCAGGTGATGGATAACGTTGCCGCGCAGTGCCGCGCGACCTGGCAGTTTGTCGATGGCAAACTGCAAATGGTGCCGGAGGAAAGCTATCTCGAACGCATTGTGGTGCTGAACAGCCAGACCGGCATGATCGGCTCGCCCGAATTGAGCACGGAAGGGGTCAACATCAAATGCCTGATCGACCCAACGCTTCGTCTGCATGGTCTGGTGCATATCAATCAGGCTGCGCTTAACAGCATGCGTAATGCCATGGAATCGGTCAACCGCGCGGCCGCCGAAGAAAGAGAGGCGGCGGCAAAAGGGAACAAAGCGCAGCCGCAGGGCGAGCAAAAGAAAGCGCAGCCGCCTGCCGATATCGCGGCCGATGGCGTCTATATCATTAAAGGCATCACTTATGAGGGCCATACCCGCAATAGCAAATGGTATATGACCCTGACCTGCGTTGTGCGGGACAAACAGACCGCGCTTAAGGCGCCCGCCGCGCCGCACTAATCTAACCATCCGCCTGAGGCGGTTTTTTTTGGAGTTTTTATGCCCGTTTCTATCCAGTCAGTGATTGGCGGGGAAGCTCAGGCGTATCGGGCTTTAGCGGACATGGTGTCCACAACGCTACGCGTAGCCTTACCCGGCATTATTCAATCCTTCGATCCCGGCACCGTAACCTGCGTGGTGCAGCCGGCCATTAAGGGCAGCGTGCGCAATGCCAGCGGCCAGCCGGTTTCTCAGGCGCTGCCTTTGCTGGTCGACGTTCCCGTGATTTTTCCCCGCGGCGGCGGCTGTACCATCACCTTTCCCGTTAAAAAGGGCGATGAATGCCTGGTGATCTTCAGCGATCGCTGCATCGACTTCTGGTGGCAAAACGGCGACGTGCAGGAACCGGTCGATCCGCGTCAGCACGATCTGTCCGACGCTTTCGCGCTGGTCGGGCCGCAGTCCCAGAAGGAAAAAATCAGCGCTATCAGCACGGAGGCTTTGCAAATCCGTACGGATGAAGGCCAGGCCTTTATCGAGCTGAAACAGAGCGGCGAGGTCAATATCACCACTACGCGGCTAACGCTTAACGGCAATCTGCACGTCAATGGCGATATTACCTCGACCGGCGATCAGACCGCTGGCGGCATCAGCCAGATCGATCACGTTCATGGCGGCATCCAGAGCGGCAGCAGCTACACAAGGGGACCGCAATGAGATATCGCAGAGAAGAGCAGGACGGCGATTACGCCTTTGGCAAAGGGGACAGCGCTTTCCTGGTTAACTCGCCGGCGTGCGTGGCACAGGCGATTAAAACGCGGCTGCAATTATGGTATGGGCAATGGTTTCTGGATACCACGGAAGGCACGCCCTGGCTGCAATCGCTGACCGGCAAGCAGCACAGCGCGACGGCGGAAATGGTTCTGCGCCAGCGCATCCTTGCCACCCAGGGCGTTAAGTCCATTCTCTCTTTCAATACCACGTTCGACTCTTTATCCCGCCGGGCAATTTTCACGGTAACCGTGGAAACGCTGTACGGCACGACGACAGTAACAAGCGAGGCATAATGGCTCTTAAGACAGACAGGCTGGGGTTATCGGCAACGATAACGGCCCAGGGGATCGGCGCGCCTGATTACCAGACAATCCTCAGCGCGCTGACCGACTATTTCCGACAAATTTATGGCACCGACGCCTATCTGGAACCGGACAGCAAAGACGGCCAGATGATAGCGATTATGGCGCTGGCTATCCACGATGCCAATAATATGGCGATAACCTGCTACAACTCGTTTTCGCCGTCCACCGCGGTGGGCGACGCGCTGACGCGCAATGTAAAAATCAACGGTATCGTGCGTAAACCCGCGACCAACTCAACGGTGGATTTACAGCTGAGCGGCACGCCGGGCACCACCATTGTTAACGGCTCGGTCAGGGACAGTAATAACGTTATCTGGAACCTGCCCGCAAGCGTAACGATTGCCACCACGGGATTGGTCACCGTGACGGCCACCTGCGCGGAAACCGGGCCGATAGCGGCGGTAAGTGGTTCCGTTAACCAAATCAACACGCCGACGCGCGGCTGGCAGACGGTGACCAACCTGAACGCGGCGGCCACGGGAAGCGTTGCCGAAACGGACGCGGAACTGCGGCTGCGCCAGGCGCAAAGCGTTTCATTGACGGCGCTGACCACTTTTGACGCGCTGGACGGCGCAATTTCAAATATCGCAGGCGTCGTCGGGCATAAGCTTTACCAGAACGACAGCGATGATAAGGATGCGAATGGGCTGCCCGGCCATACTATTTCGGCAGTGGTGCAGGGTGGTGACGCAAATACGATCGCCGACGTTATTCGCAAAAAGAAATCGCTGGGCGTAGGCACGTTTGGCAATACCACCATAACGCTTGCCGACAGCTATGGCACGCCGCAGGCGATCCGCTTTTCGCGGCCGGTGCCGGTGCCGGTTTATCTGTCGCTGGAGCTGAAAGCGCTGACGGGCTACACCAGCCCCATCGCGGAGAAAATTAAAAAGGCGCTGGCGGCCTATATCAATAGTCTGGGGATCGGCAATAGCGTTCTGCTCAGCCGTCTTTATTCGCCCGCTAACCTGACGACAGGACAGGACAGTACGGACAGCCAGTACTACGACATCCTGAGCCTGCTGGCAGGAAAAAGCGAAGCCGCGCTTTCCTCAGGCAATATCGCTATCGGCTATAACGAATTTGCCAGCTGCGAGGCAGATAATATTACGATATCGGTGACCGCATGAACTATACCGATCTGATCACCAACTACCATCGCGGAAAAGCGAAATACGTTGAGCACATTGATTTAACCACGCGGCCGCAAAAAGAAATTATCGATCTCTTTAGCGAAATCGTAGCGGCGTTAGATATAGACAACGCTACCGGCGCGCAGCTTGATATTTTAGGCGAGTGGATCGGGCGAGCCAGAAGTATTAACGCACCGATTGAAGATTACTTTTTTACCTTTGATAAGGCCTCGCTGGGCTTCGACCTTGGCAGCTGGAAAGACAGGTATGAACCCGATTCGGGCATTATCAAAGTGGATGATGAGGATTATCGCACGATGCTGCGCGCTAAAATCGGCGCCAATAAGTGGGACGGCACGGCCGACACGTTGCCCGCAATTCTGCAAGAAATCTATACGAAGCAGGATATCAATATCACCTTTACCGATAATCAGGATATGACCGTAACGGTATATGTGACGGCAAAAAACCTGTCCACCATTACCAAAGAAATTATTAAGCAGGGCTATCTGGCGATCAAGCCCGCTGGCGTCACGGTAAATTATGAAATTAATGGAGAATAACGATGGCAAAAAATGACTTTAAACCTTTTGCTACGGGCGAAAGCGCAAACGTGCTGTCACAGGCGGATTACGAAGCGCTGGATGCTACGGCAAACGGCTTTCAAACCGGCATCGCCAGAAGCGAACAGCTGAATAAGGTCTGGCGACAGGCCTCGACGATTGCTTCCGTCGTAGCCAGCTTTATGGCAGATAAATCCGGTAATGATGTGCTGGACGATGGTGACACAGCGGCATTGCAGGCAACTTTACTGAAAGCGCTGTTAAATAATTCCACTTCTCAGCTGGATAACCGTTATTTGCAAAGCGGCAAAAACCTTGCGGATGTAAATAACGTAGCGCAGGCGCGCGGCAATCTTGGTTTGGGTAGCCTGGCGTTAAAAAACGGGCTTAGCGCGGCAGAAGTAGGGGCGTTTCCTGTTACTGGTGGTGAGATAAAAGGCGAAGTTTGGTCGAACGCAGTAGATAATTATCGGATTATTTCTAATAACAAAGGCGTTTTTTGGCGATTTGATGGTGAAAATTACTATCTGATGCTGACAAAAGATGGCGATCCCCGAGGTGGATGGAATAATTTAAGGCCATTTGCTGTTAACTATGCCTCTGGCGATCTACGTACAGAGCGTAATTTTTCAGCAAACGGTAGGATTTCATCTGCTCAGGACATATTGTCTATGAGCAGTGTCTATGCCGGAAACGGCGCCTCGCAGCTGGCATCGGATGGTAATGTTTATGGATCTCGATGGGGAGGGTGGCTATATGATTGGGCAAGCGGTCAGCTTAATTCAAGGGTGTCTTCATTCAGACTTGCTGGCTGGGGCAGTGCAACTAATAACAATAATGATAATACGTTTGCAAATGCCCCTGATGGTACGGTAGTGGTAGGCGTGCAACAGAAAACAAACTATACCGCTGTAAACTACCGTTACCCGCAAATTTTAATAAATGGAAATTGGTATAATGTAGGAGTTGCCTGATGTTACACTTGAAGAATTTTATTAAATACTTTCCCGTTCAGAATGAAAACAATAGCGATATTTTTCATTTCATCAATGTAAATAATGTTTCGATTGTTTTTTATCAGGATGAAACTGGTCGGGACTGGTATGACAGTTTGTCTTCTTTTGAAAAGGATACGATCAAAATAGCTTACGATAAAAAAGGTGTGGTCAGGGACTTTAACCAGGATGCTTCGGCAATAGTTCCTGATGATTTAAGCGTTATTGAGATGAATAGCACCGAGCTTCCCAAAGGTTTTGACAGGCTTGGTAATTGGATGGTTGATAATGGAAGCATTATATCTTCTCCGGTAGATTATGTGGAAAAAGCAACTATTCAAAAGGCAGACTTTCTCAGAGAGGCAAATGAGAATATTGAGATTATTCGGGACGCTGAATCACTTGGTATTGTAACCGATGCTGAAGAAAAGATGCTCGCTAAGTGGAAGGCGTTTCGGGTTCTGGTGAGTAGAATCGATGTTAACGTTGCGCAAGATATTATATGGCCTACAGCTCCAAATCGCTAAAGACGATCATGTGATTTAAAATTAATTTGTTGGGTATTTTTTTATTAAGTGCATTCGGCTGGAGTGGCAAATTGTATTTATATAATGCGCTATATTACAATTTTTGATGTAGTTAAAAATATATTTATAGAAATAACCATTTGTTTTTAAATTATAATAGTGAATATCATTCTAAAATAATTTCAAGGGCCTTGTGATTCTGAGGATATCCTGGGAATATATTTTTTAAAGGTACATGGCACACTAGGGTAGTGGTCTGCTCACTACCCCAAGTGTGATTTCATAGTTAATTTTTTTTCTTAATAGAAATAAACGGCCTGACAAAAGCCAGCCACAAACTTTTCTTGATCTTTAACATTACAGGGCGTGAATTCCTTATTCTTCGCCATATTATTTTTTTCTCCTTCCTTACCAATTCTGAGCTTCTGTCCCCAATGGTTGTTACTTTTTCCAACGGTTCATAGGTATTTATCAATGATGGCACTACCCCGTGAAGATCAATTAACCCAAACTCTTGAAACGTTGTCCATTGATCTGCGACGCACCAGACTGGAAAGAGGTTGGCCAGCATCTTTTTTGCCGCCGGTTTATTGATCACATAGCCGTGCGAGAAGGCTGCATTAAGTACTTTATGAACATGATGCGTATTATCTGTAGAATAAAGCTGCTTGTTCTGATATTGGTTAATATCAGAAAGCAGAGTGACGGTACTATGCCTGTCACTGTTATTTTTAGCGATACTCTCCAAATGTTTCCCAATATCGGCGGGAACGGTGACATCATCTTCCAGAATTAAGGCTAGATCATAGTCAGAGTCCACCAGCTGCTTATAAGCCTTCAAATGGCTCATTGCGCAGCCTACTTCCCCTTTAGTGATGGCGTAGCTCACCTCTCTTTTATAGAAGAAGAACTCGTCATCGGCTATTTTCGAACCGTCGACAGCTTTAATAGTAAAAAATTCTTTACCTATAGCAGCCAGCTGTCTCTGCATAGATTGTAACCTGTCTGTAGAGACAGGCAAATTGATCACGAAAATGGCTATATTACTCATCTTTTATCCGCTATTACTTTTTTATTGCTGTTGAGGCTGGCCAACAAAATCAGTGTGCTGAGCAGTACTATATACTCTATAGAGGTCAACAGCACATCTGTCATGCCATACAGCAACGCAGAGATTGCCATAATCGAGACAGGGTTACTAAAGATACCTGCTGTACCATTATCAAAAATCAATTTTATAAAAAAGAATAAAAGGATAAGGAAGCCAAAAACGCCAAATAGCGAGGTGTACTGTAGGAATTCATTGTGCAAGTGAACATCAATATATTCCAGCGCAAATGAATCAGGATGGTTTGTGGTGATCCAGTTGCGTATTATAGTGTTTCTGGTGACCTGGGTTTGACCCAGCAGATTTTCCTGAATAGCCACAAGGCCCGATTGCCACAGGGTAAAACGAGATCCCAGGGATGTGTGGTCATCACCCTGACTGAATCGTGTTATTTCCTGCTGAGTGGTATCAACGCGTGAATAGATGATGCTCTTACCAAAGGTAGCGATGGCCGCAAAAGCTATAACGATGGCTATCACCGGTAAAGGTTTGATGAGTTTACCGCGCCAGAGCGCACTAATCATAATCGCCACTGACAGAAGCGTATGGATAAACATGGCAGAACGGGTTTCAGTCAGTAGAATGATATATATAGAGAGCAGGCAGGTAAGGATGATGGCGGTAAACCTGACGGATAGCGAATTTATTTGATTAAGCATGGTCATCATAGCCAACGCCAGCGCGCTATAAGCATAGGCGGTAAGCGTAGCGCGGTTTATACCAAGAACGATCCTGTCGACGCCGTTTATATGCTGCCAGATGCCGTAAACGCTGGAAAGGATAAAGGCAAAAGATAACGAAACCCACGTTAATTTATAAAGTAGCGTCTTACTGATCAGCTCTTTTTTTACGCCCCACAGGGTAAACAAAGCGATAAGCGTAGCTAAAAACCAGCGTTTAGCCGGGGTGAATAAGAGGCCGTTATCCACTCCTGGAATTTTGTTATACGATGCGAACAGTGACCATACTGTAAACATGATTGCCAATAGCAGACCGGGAAGGATTATTTTGGAATTAAAAAGCGTTGAGCGGATATCTTTAAAGTTCAGTAAAATGCCAGCGGCGCAAAGATAGCTACAAAGATAGAATGAAACTCTGCTGGCCTTTTCATGAATAAATCCGAAAGGCAGTATCAATAAGAGTAATGCCAGAGAACCAAAAAATATTACCCTGGTGACTTGCTCATTTCTTGTGTATTTCCGGGAGGAAAGTAATTCGCTCATTTAGAATAGAGTCCTTGGCACAAGGGAAGATAAACCGTTACGAATGAACGTTAACTGAATAAATACCTGATAACATTTGCTGGGGATACTGCCGCCATTTCCTTTATGGATAATCATTGCGCCTGCCTTCAGGGGAGTAATTTTAGTACTGCCGACTGAGAAAATTAGCCTTCGTTTATAACTGATCTATAAAGAAAAATCAAAACAGCCCGCTTAAAGGTAAGTGCAGGGTCTTATCTATCTGTTTGAAAGAAATGATAAATCCCCTGGTTGCGCATTTGAACCATCCAGACAGTACTATCTTGTTTTACCGCTGGCGCGAGCCTCAAACCAGCTTCTTCACCAGCGCCTCGCTGTGGCGGATATGGCTGGAAGCGCGTTCGGGATCGTGCTGCACCAGCGCCATAAACAGCAGGTCGGTCAGCGTCAGCTGGGCGGAGGTCGAAGAGATTGCCGCGCTGCTGGTGGTTTGCTCTTCGGCCACCGTATAAAGGCAATGCGTGGCGCACTGTTGCAGCGTGTTCGGCGTAAAGCCGGTGAAGGCCAGCACGCTGGCCCCGGCACGCCGCGCTTCCTGAGCGGCAAGGTTGATTTCGCGGCGTTCGCCGGTATAGGAAATTGCCAGCAGCACATCGCCCGGATTTAACGCCTGCACGCTGGCCAATAGCGCATGCATATCCTGCTCGGCCACGGCGTGAATACCAATCTTCATCAGCTTCCACGAAAAATCTTTCGCCACCAGCCCCGACGCGCCGATACCTACCAGCACAATGCGATTCGCTTCCTTTAACAGCTGCAACGTTTCCGTTAGCTTTTCCTCGCTGTTGATATCCAGCGTGGCGCGGATAGCGGACTGTTTTTCTGCCAGCAGCTTCTCGCCCACGACTTTTAACGGATCGTCGCTTAAGATCAGGTTATGCACGGTAATAGCGTCTTTTTTCGCCAGCGATTCGCTCAGCGCCAGCTTCAGTGCCGGAAATCCCTTGTAGCCCAGCTTCTGCGCAAACTTCACCACGCTGGACTGGCTGACGCCCGCTTCTTCCGCCAGCTTTTGCGAACTAAGATGCCGCGCCTTATCCGGCTGCGACAGTAAAAAGTCAGCGAGGCGTCGCTCGTTCAGCGCCAGCGTGGGATAGAGTTGGCGGATACGTAATAGTGAGCTCATCGGCTCCTCCTTAAAACGGTCTGAACACGCTTCAGCACGTCAGCTACCCTTATAAAAGGCGGCCAGCTTAGTAAAAAAGACCCTTCGGAAAACGGTTATGAATATAATATTCAGCAATTAAGCCGAATACAGAATTAAAAATTCATTTGTGAGGATAGCATGGATCTTGGCGCACTGATTTCAGAAACACGTAATGCAGACACGATGGACCTCGACAGTCTCTCCACGCTGGAGATGGTGACGAAATTTAACGATCAGGACGCCACCGTTGCAGCAGCGGTGCGCAGGACGCTGCCGCAGGTGGCGCAGGCGGTAGACGCGGCAGCCGCTTCGTTACAGGAAGGCGGCAGGCTTATCTATATGGGCGCGGGTACCAGCGGGCGGCTCGGCGTGCTGGACGCTTCCGAATGTCCACCGACCTTCGGCGTGCCGCATGGGCTGGTGGTAGGGGTAATCGCGGGCGGGCCAGGCGCGCTGCTGAAAGCGGTCGAAGGCGCCGAGGATGATGAACAGCTGGGCGTCAGCGATTTGCAGGCGCTGAAGCTGACGCCGCAGGATATGGTGGTCGGCCTGGCTGCTTCCGGACGCACGCCTTATGTCATTGGTGCATTGCGTTTCGCCCGCCAGTCCGGCTGCCGCACCGCAGCGATCTCCTGTAACCCGGACTCGCCCATCGCGCATGAAGCGGCCATCGCCATTTCGCCGGTCGTGGGGCCAGAGACGCTCACCGGATCGACGCGGCTAAAATCGGGAACGGCGCAGAAGCTGGTGCTGAATATGATCTCCACCGGCGCGATGGTAAAAATCGGCAAGGTCTATCAGAACCTGATGGTGGATATGCAGGCGACCAACGTCAAACTGGTCGATCGCGCCTGCCGGATGGTTTGCCAGGCGACGGGCTGCGAGCGGGAAGAGGCGGAACGGGCGCTTCGGCAAACGGCATATGAAGTAAAAACCGCTATCCTGATGGTGTTGAGCGGCCTTGACGCAACAAAAGCCGCTACGCTGCTTGCCGAACACGGCGGCTTCTTACGCGCGGCATTACAGGCGAGTATGCGCTGAAGCGGATTTACCCGCACCGCGCGCAGTTTTGACATTGCTGTCTCAGCGTCCACTATTATTAACAGCGTTATGACGGCGCGAAACGCGTCTGGTTTGTGGGTTTTCCCCGAGGAGAAAGGTTTGATAACTGGTCAGGAACGACGTGTGGTATTTTTCGATCTCGACGGCACGCTGCATCAGCAGGATATGTTCGGCACTTTTATGCGCTATTTGCTATGGCGTCAGCCGCTCAACCTGTTGCTGGTGGCGCCTTTGCTGCCCGTGATCGGCGCCGGCCTGCTTCTCAAGGGGCGCGCTTCGCGCTGGCCGATGAGTCTGCTGCTGTGGGCGATTACGTTCGGCCACAGCGAAAAGAAGCTGCTGGTGCGCGAAAAAGCCTTTGCGCAGTGGTTTCGGCAACGGGTCACCGCTTTCCCGGTGGTGCAGCAGCGGCTGACCGACTACCTGAACAGCGCTGACGCTGATGTCTGGCTGATTACCGGCTCGCCGCAGTCGCTGGTGGATCTGGTCTATTTTGACTCCGCTTTTCTGCCGAAGGTAAAAACGATCGCCAGCCAGATGTCACGCGGCTACGGTGGACGAGTGCTGACAATGCGCTGCCTGGGACATGAAAAGGTGGCGCAGCTGGAAAAACGTATCGGCACGCCTTTACAGCTTTACAGCGGCTACAGCGACAGCAAGCAGGATAACCCGCTGCTTTTCTTCTGCCAGCATCGCTGGCGGGTGACGCCGCAGGGCGAACTGCAACAGCTGGAGTAAACGGGTATACTGCCCCGCGATTTTTTGCTGGAGGCTCAGGTGAGCGATACCCAAATTGATGAAAAATGGATGCGCCATGCTTTAACGCTGGCGCGCCGTGCCTGGGAAGAAGGCGAAGTGCCCGTCGGCGCCGTGCTGGTGCAGGGCGATACCGTTATCGGCGAAGGCTGGAACCGGCCTATCGGCTATCACGATCCGACCGCGCATGCGGAGATTATGGCGCTGCGGCAGGGCGGCAAGGTGCTGGAAAACTATCGGTTGCTGGACACCACGCTGTACGTAACGCTGGAGCCGTGCGTGATGTGTGCGGGCGCGATGGTGCACGGCAGAGTGGGGCGGCTGGTGTTTGGCGCGCGGGATGAGAAAACCGGCGCGGCGGGGTCGTTGCTGGATATCTTAGGCCATGCGGGCATGAATCATCAGGTCAGCGTGGAGCAGGGCGTGCTGGCGGCAGAGTGCGCGGCTATGCTAAGCGATTTCTTCCGCCATCGTCGGGCGGAGAAAAAGGCGCTGCGCGACAGGCTGCGCGCGGAGCTGCTGAAAGGAGAATAAACAAGGGCGCTGGATAACAGCGCCCTTTTACAGAAAAGAGCAGAGAACGTGGCCTGGCTTAAAGACGCATAAAATGTCGCCCGTGCCGCGCTCAGGGTGTTTTTACTTCCCCGCCGTTCGCCGCGCCCACATTCAGTTCATCGCCACCTGCGGCTCCACGGCCGGATAGCCTTTACCCAGCTGCGCTTCCATTGCCGCCTGCTGCGCCAGCTTCCTTTCCTGATCCTGTAAATAGCCCACCAGGCTCAGCTGGTAAATGCGGATGTTCTCCACATAGTTGTAGGCTTCCTGGCCGCGCGCGTAGCCGTAGGTGGTCTGGCTGTAATAGCGTTTCTGGCTCAGCATCGGCAGCCGCTGCTTGACGTCGGCCCAGCTGTCCGGATTGCCTTTTTGCTTTTCGGTCAGCCTGCGCGCGTCCAGCATATGCGCGTAGCCCATGTTATACGCCGCCAGCGCGAACCAGATGCGCTCATCTTCCGGGATGGTCGGCGGCACCTTCTCCATCATTTTCACCAGATACGCGCTGCCGCCGCGAATGCTCTGTTCCGGATCGGTTCTGTCGCTGACGTTGACGCTGTCCGCCGTATTGCGGGTCAGCATCATCATACCGCGCACGCCGGTAGGCGAGGTGGCCTGCGGGTTCCAGTGCGACTCCTGCCAGGAAATAGCCGCCAGCAGCCGCCAGTCGATCTCGCTGGCGTATTTTTGAAACAGCGGGCGGATAGCAGGCAACATACTGTCGATGGCGCGCAGAAAAGTGCGGGTATCGACATAGTCGAAGGTGCCGACGTGGCCCAGATACTTCTCGTCCAGCCGCGCCATCGCGCCTTCTTCCGCCATCTGGTTAAAGTAGTCCAGCATCGCCGCATACAGGCTGTCATCTTCGTCGCGCGCCATATACCAGGTCACCGGCTCTTCATCCGTGATATCGAAAGCCACCGCCAGCTGCGGATGGATCCGCTGTAGCAGCGCGATCGACACCGAATCGCCCACCGTATAGTCGAGCTTGCCGTCCGCCACCGCTTCCAGCAGGGCATTCGGGCTCTGATCGGTAGAGATGGCCCAGTCCAGATCGGGATACTGATTTTGCCGGATATCGCGCAGCGTCGAAGCGAACGCGGAATCGGACGCAACCGTCAGGCGACCCTTCAGCGCGCCCAGATTCGGCGGACGCGGCTTGCCCATCCGGTAAACCAGCTGCTGGGAAACGGAATAGTAGGTCGGGCCGGTGCGAAAGCGCGACAGGCGATCGCTGTTGTAGATTAGCCCCGCCGCCAGCACGTCCGCTTTATCCTCTTCCAGGTCGTCAAACAGCTCGCTGAGGTTTTGACGCACCGTGATTTGCAGCTTTACGCCCAGATAATCGGCAAAGCGTTTCGCCAACTCGTAATCCATACCGGCCGGTGCTTTATTCACTGTGTAGTAAGTCAGGGGCGAATTGAGCGTGCTGACGCGCAACACTCCCCGTGCTTTTATCTGTTCCGTTCGGTCCAGCCCGCTGCTGTGCCACGGGATCGACGGCCACAGCGCAAGCGCGAGCAGTACCGTCACCAGCCCGATGAACAGATAATTAATTTTCAGGCGTTTCAAATAGTTATCTCTCGATTTCTCTCAGGATTCTGTCTGTAACGGCAGTATTTGTGGTCTTTAATGGTCCCTGAGCGTGGGGCATTTTGCGCAACTCCCTGCGGCGGCGCAACCAGATTTGTGCGGAATTGTGCGCTTTTCAGGCAATTCCCTGTGCCGATTAATTCTGCGCAAACGGTTTCGTAACAGGTGGGGATTCTTTATAATGGCGCCCGTTTTCCCCTGTTGCGCCCAAAGAAGCGTCGCCTGGCGCTCTGACGAGAGATCTTTAATGATGGAAATTCTGCGTGGTTCGCCCGCTCTGTCGGCATTTCGTATTAACAAACTGCTGGCCCGCTTTCAGGACGCTCACCTGCCGGTGAGTGACATTTACGCCGAGTACGTCCATTTCGCCGATGTCAGCGCGCCGCTTGACGAGGCTGAAAAAGCCCGTTTACAGCGCCTGCTGAAATATGGTCCTTCTCTCGCCGAACATACCCCCGAAGGTCGCCTGCTGCTGGTGACGCCTCGTCCGGGAACGATTTCCCCGTGGTCTTCCAAGGCGACCGATATCGCCCACAACTGCGATCTGCCGCAGGTGACGCGCCTGGAGCGCGGGCTGGCCTTCTACATCAAAGCGCCGCAGCTGACCGAAGCGCAGTGGACGCAGCTGGGCGCGCTGCTGCATGACCGCATGATGGAAGTGGTGCTCAGCGATCTGTCGCAGGCCGAACGGCTGTTCGCGCATCATGAACCGGCTCCGCTCACCAGCGTGGACGTGCTGGGCGAAGGCCGTACGGCGCTGGAGCTGGCCAACCGCAGGCTGGGCCTGGCGCTGGCGGAAGACGAAATCGACTATCTGCAGCAGGCTTTTGAAAAACTCGGGCGCAACCCGAACGACATTGAGCTGTATATGTTCGCCCAGGCGAACTCAGAGCACTGTCGTCATAAAATCTTTAACGCCGACTGGATCATCGACGGCGAACAGCAGCCAAAATCGCTGTTCAAAATGATCAAAAACACCTTTGAGAAAACGCCGGATCACGTGCTGTCCGCCTATAAAGATAACGCGGCGGTGATGGAAGGCTCGCAGGTTGGCCGCTTCTATGCCGATGCGGAAAGCCGCTACGATTTCCATCAGGAAGAGGCGCATATCCTGATGAAGGTGGAAACCCACAACCACCCGACGGCGATTTCGCCGTGGCCCGGTGCGGCAACCGGTTCCGGCGGTGAAATCCGCGATGAAGGCGCAACCGGACGCGGCGCGAAGCCCAAAGCGGGCCTGGTGGGTTTCTCCGTCTCCAACCTGCGCATTCCCGGTTTTGAACAGCCGTGGGAAGAGGATTTCGGCAAGCCTGACCGCATCGTTACCGCGCTGGATATCATGACTGAAGGCCCGTTGGGCGGCGCGGCGTTTAACAACGAGTTCGGCCGTCCGGCGCTGACCGGCTACTTCCGTACCTATGAAGAAGAAGTTAACAGCCACAACGGTGTCGAGCTGCGCGGCTACCATAAGCCGATTATGCTGGCCGGCGGCATCGGTAATATTCGCGCCGATCACGTGCAGAAAGGCGAAATCACGGTGGGCGCGAAGCTGATCGTGCTGGGCGGCCCGGCGATGAATATCGGCCTGGGCGGCGGCGCGGCCTCTTCTATGGCTTCCGGCCAGTCCGATGCGGATCTCGATTTCGCCTCGGTACAGCGCGACAACCCGGAGATGGAGCGCCGCTGTCAGGAAGTGATCGACCGCTGCTGGCAGCTGGGCGAAGAGAACCCGATCCTGTTTATCCACGACGTGGGCGCGGGCGGTCTGTCTAACGCCATGCCGGAGCTGGTCAGCGACGGCGAACGCGGCGGCCGCTTCAACCTGCGCGATATCCTCAGCGATGAGCCGGGCATGAGCCCGCTGGAAGTCTGGTGTAACGAGTCGCAGGAGCGTTACGTGCTGGCCGTGTCGCCGGACAAACTGGCGCAGTTCGCTGCGCTTTGCCAGCGTGAGCGCGCGCCTTACGCCGTTATCGGCGAAGCCACGGAAGAGATGCACCTGTCGCTGAGCGACAGCCATTTCGATAACAAGCCGATCGATATGCCGCTGGACGTGCTGCTGGGCAAAACGCCGAAGATGACCCGTGAAGCCGTCACGCTGAAAGCCAAAGGCGAGCCGCTGGCGCGGGAAGGCATTACCGTTGCCGATGCCGTTAAACGCGTGCTGCATTTACCGAGCGTGGCGGAAAAAACCTTCCTGATCACCATCGGCGACCGTACCGTTACCGGCATGGTTGCGCGCGATCAGATGGTGGGGCCGTGGCAGATCCCGGTCGCCAACTGCGCCGTGACCACCGCCAGCCTCGACAGCTATTACGGCGAGGCGATGGCGCTGGGCGAGCGCGCGCCGGTAGCCCTGCTGGATTTTGCCGCTTCCGGCCGCCTGGCGGTAGGCGAGGCGCTTACCAATATCGCCGCCACGCAGATTGGTTCGTTAAAGCGCATCAAGCTTTCCGCTAACTGGATGGCGGCGGCAGGCCATCCAGGCGAAGACGCCGGGCTTTATGAAGCCGTTAAAGCGGTAGGCGAGGAGCTTTGTCCGGCGCTGGGCATCACTATCCCGGTCGGCAAAGACTCCATGTCGATGAAAACCCGCTGGCAGCAGGGCACCGAGCAGCGCGAAATGACGTCGCCGCTTTCGCTGGTGATCACCGCTTTTGCCCGCGTGGAAGACGTGCGCCGCACCGTGACGCCGCAGCTGCAAACCGCCAACCATGACAATGCGCTGCTGCTGATCGACCTTGGCCAGGGCGTGAATGCGCTGGGCGCGACGGCGCTGTCGCAGGTGTATCGTCAGCTGGGCGACAAGCCTGCCGACGTGCGCGATGCGCAGCGGCTGGCGGGCTTCTTCACGGCCATGCAGACGCTGGTGGCGGAAGAGAAGCTGCTGGCCTATCACGACCGCTCCGACGGCGGCCTGCTGGTGACGCTGGCGGAAATGGCCTTTACCGGCCACTGCGGCGTTGAAGCGGATATCGCCGCGCTGGGCAGCGATGCGCTGGCCGCGCTGTTTAACGAAGAGCTGGGCGCCGTCATTCAGATTGCGGCGGCCGATCGTGAATACGTAGAGCAGGTTTTTGCCGCTCAGGGACTGGCAGACTGCGTGCACATGCTGGGCCGCGCGCTGCCTGGCGATCGTTTTGTGATCACCTCCGGCAATTCGGCAGTCTACAGCGAAAGCCGCAGCACTCTGCGTACCTGGTGGGCAGAAACCACCTGGCAGATGCAGCGCCTGCGCGACAATCCGGCGTGCGCCGATCAGGAACATGAAGCGAAGAAAAACGATCTCGATCCGGGCCTGAACGTGAAGCTGACCTTCCGGCCGGAAGAAGACATCGCGGCGCCTTATATCGCAACGGGCGCGCGGCCAAAAGTGGCCGTATTGCGCGAGCAGGGCGTTAACTCCCACGTCGAGATGGCGGCGGCTTTCCATCGCGCCGGGTTTGATGCGGTCGACGTGCATATGAGCGATCTGCTGGCTGGCCGTCGCGATCTGGCGGATTTTCAGACGCTGGTGGCCTGCGGCGGTTTCTCCTACGGCGACGTGCTGGGCGCGGGCGAAGGCTGGGCCAAATCCATCCTGTTCAACAATCGCGTGCGCGACGAGTTTGAAACCTTCTTCCATCGTCCACAAACGCTGGCGCTGGGCGTCTGCAACGGCTGTCAGATGATGTCCAACCTGCGCGAGCTGATCCCCGGCAGCGAAGCCTGGCCGCGCTTTGTGCGTAACCAGTCAGAGCGCTTCGAGGCCCGTTTCAGCCTGGTGGAAGTGGCGGCCAGCCCGTCGCTGCTGCTGGCCGGCATGGCGGGATCGCAGATGCCGATTGCCGTTTCGCACGGCGAAGGCTTTGTGGAAGTGCGCGACGAGGCCCATCTGGCCACGCTGGAGCATAAAGGCCTGGTGGCGCTGCGCTTTGTCGACAACTTCGGCAAGGTGACCGAGCAGTATCCGGCTAACCCGAACGGCTCGCCGAACGGGATCACGGCGGTGACCAACGAAAGCGGCCGCGTCACCATTATGATGCCGCACCCGGAACGCGTTTTCCGCACGGTCAGCAACTCCTGGCATCCGGCAGAGTGGGGCGAAGACAGCCCATGGATGCGGATTTTCCGCAACGCGCGTAAGCAGCTTGGTTAAGTTTAGCCTCAACCTTAAAGGCAGCTTCGGCTGCCTTTTTTTATGTTTTCTGAGCCGATGGTGAACAACCGTTGCAAAATAGCGACAGGCCGTCAATCGGGTGTCTCTTAATGGCGACATTTAACTTATTGATTATGCTGTGTTCCTGAGGTTAATCCTAATCCTGTTCCCGAACGGCGACACTTTCTGCCAGCCGGGCGAACTCTTCTGACGCCATTGCGCCGTACTGTTTTTAAAAAGCTATTTAAAATAAAGCGTTATAATTTAATTCCAAACATGGCATGGAATTTGCTATACTAGGCCCAGCGGCTCATTCACCTGGTTATGACAGCCCTGCGCAAGCGGTCAAGCGCTTCATAACGTTCCGAATGACGCACAATACGGTGCCTGCCGTCCAGCGAGACCGATACAGCTCCGGCTCTATCACACTCAGGGCGCAACGTTGAGTTAGGCACCACCTATTCAGGCATGTCGGGATCCCGGCATCGCATCGCATGACGGCAGGCTCCCTGAGCCTGCCGTTTTTCGTTTTACGCTAAGGCTTTCCTCTCGCAGCACACTCCGTTAGCATCGGGCTGACTAAAAACAGGAGAGCTTCCCGTGAAAAAATGGCGTCTGTTTCCCCGATCGCTGCGCCAGCTGGTGCTGATGGCCTTTCTGCTGGTGCTGCTGCCGCTGCTGGTGCTCGCCTGGCAGGCGTGGGAAAGCCTCTCCGCGCTGAGCAATCAGGCGGCCGATATCAATCGCAATACGCTGACCGATGTGCGCCGCAGCGAGGCGATGGCGCGCACCGCGCTTGAACTGGAACGAAGCTACCGCCAGTACTGCGTGCTGGACGATCCGATGCTGGCGAACCTTTATCAGACTCAACGAACCAAATATGCCCGCATGCTGGAAGAGCAGGCGGCGGCGGTGCCCGACGATCGGCTAACGCAGTCGTTGCAGCAGCTGCTGTCCGGACTGGCGAAAATAGCGTGCGACAACAGCAGTCCTGTTAAGACGGCTTCCGACAATCTGGAACGTTTTTCCGCCGTCAACGGCCGGCTGGTGCAGTCCACGCGTGATGCAGTATTTTCACGTGGGCTACAGCTGCAGCGCGAAATAGCCGAACGCGGCCAGTATTTCGGCTGGCAGGCGCTGATCCTGTTTCTGCTCAGTTTAGGGCTGGTGGTGCTGTTTACCCGCATGATCATCGGGCCGGTCAAGGCGGTCGAGCGCATGATCAACCGGCTGGGTGAAGGGCGTTCGGCCGGGCACAATCTCGCGCTGAAAGGCCCGCGCGAGCTGCGTTCTCTCGGCCAGCGGATCTTATGGCTTAGCGAGCGCCTGGCCTGGCTTGAATCGCAGCGACATGAATTCCTGCGCCATATCTCTCACGAGCTGAAAACGCCGCTGGCCAGCATGCGTGAAGGGACGGCGCTGCTGGCGGATGAAGTCGCCGGCCCGCTGACCACCGATCAGCGCGAGGTGGTCGCCATCCTCGACGAAAGCAGCCGCCATCTGCAACGGCTGATTGAACAGCTGCTGGACTATAACCGCAAGCTTTCAGAGGCGCAGGTGGTGCTGAAGCCGGTGGAGCTGCAACCGCTGATCGAGCGCATCGTCAGCAGCCACAACCTCACGGCACGCAAGCGCCTGATCCAGACCGATATTGCCCTGACCGCCACCGCCTGCCGGGCGGATGAAGCCCTGCTGACAAGGGCGATCGATAATCTCTATTCGAATGCGATACACTACGGCGATGAATCCGGTACCATCTGGATCCGCAGCTGGCCGCAGGGCCGCAAGGTCATCATCGAGGTCGCCAACAGCGGCACGCCGATACCGGATGCGGAGCGGGCGATGATTTTTGAGCCTTTCTTTCAGGGAAGCCAGCAGCGCAAAGGCGCGGTAAAAGGCAGCGGTCTGGGCCTGAGCATCGCCAAAGACTGCGTGCATCGCCTGCTGGGCGATCTACAGCTGACCGCCAGTAAAGAGGCCGACGTCTGCTTTCGCATCGAACTTAACTCCATTGGCGAGAACAAATAATGCGATTACCTTTCTTTTTTCCGGCTGCGGGATCGGTTATGCAGCTGGGCAAATACACGGCAGCCGCGCTGCTGGCTGGCCTGCTGGCCGCCTGCGCGAGCGACGCGCCCGGCGCTAAAATCGTGGGTCATAGCGCGCCCGTAGAACCGGAAGCAAAGATAGTGGACTACCGGCTGGTGGACTGCGCCCGGATCTGGGACGTGGAAGAGAGCAAAACCAGCAATCCGCTTTACTGGCTGCGGGCGACAGACTGCGCGGCGCGGCTTTCTGCCGCTGACGCGCGCGCTCAGGCACGCCAGCAGGGCGGCGACAGCTGGCAGGGCGCTTTCAAAGAGGCGGTGCTGATGGCCAACGGTAACGTCACGCCCGTCGAGCGGCGTCAGTATATGCTCCAGCTGGACGCCTTCAGCCGCGACTATCCCGCCGCCGTGCGCCCGCTGCTTCAGCTGTGGCGCGATAACCAAATGGCGCAGCTGCAGCTCTCCGAGGAGCGCACCCGCTACCATCATTTGCAGCAGACCAGCGATGCCCAGCTGGACGCGCTGCGCCAGCAGCAGGCGACGCTGAACAGCGAGCTTAAAGTCACCCGACGCAAGCTGGACACGCTAACGGATATTGAACGTCAGCTCTCCACGCGCCGTTCGCCCGACGGCAGCGACGGCCACAGCGAGAAAAACGACGCGGAAAAAGGAGCGCAGCGATGATAAAAAAATCGGCAAACCTGCTGCTGGTGGATGACGATCCCGGCCTGTTAAAGCTGTTAGGGATGCGCCTGGGCAGCGAAGGGTTTAGCGTATCCACCGCCGAAAGCGGGCCGGAGGCGCTGCGCACGCTGCAAAACGAGCGCATTGATTTGGTCATCAGCGACCTGCGCATGGATGAAATGAACGGTCTGGCGCTGTTTGCCGAGGTGCAGAAAAGCCATCCCGGCATGCCGGTGATTATTCTTACCGCTCACGGCTCGATCCCCGAAGCCGTTTCCGCCACGCAGCAGGGCGTATTCAGCTTTTTAACCAAGCCGGTGGATCGCGACGCGCTCTATAGCGCCATCGATCAGGCTCTGGCACATCGCGCGCCGGCCAGCGACGACGCCTGGCGGGAAAGCATTGTTACCCGCAGCCCGGTGATGCTGCGGCTGCTGGACCAGGCCAGGATGGTGGCGCAGTCCGACGTCAGCGTGCTGATCAACGGCCAGAGCGGAACCGGAAAAGAGATCCTGGCGCAGGCGATTCATGCCGCCAGCCCGAGAGCCGGCAAGGCTTTTATCGCGATTAACTGCGGCGCGCTGCCGGAGCAGCTGCTGGAGTCCGAGCTGTTCGGCCACGCAAAAGGCGCTTTTACCGGCGCGGTGAGCCAGCGCGAAGGGCTGTTTCAGGCCGCAGAAGGCGGCACGCTGTTTTTAGACGAAATCGGCGATATGCCGCAGGCGCTCCAGGTCAAGCTGTTGCGCGTGCTGCAGGAGCGCAAGGTGCGGCCGCTGGGCAGCAATCGCGATCTGGATATTAACGTGCGTATCATTTCCGCCACGCATCGCGATCTGCCGAAGGCCATGGAGAAAAAAGAGTTCCGCGAGGATCTCTATTATCGTCTGAACGTGGTGACGCTGCGCCTGCCGGCGCTGCACGAACGCGCGGAAGATATTCCGCTGCTGGCGAACCATTTGCTGAAGCAGTCCGCCGAAAGGCATAAGCCCTTTGTCCGCAGCTTTTCTACCGATGCGATGAAGCGCCTGATCGCCGCAAGCTGGCCGGGCAACGTGCGCCAGTTGGTTAACGTCATCGAGCAGTGCGTGGCGTTAAGCTCCGCGCCGGTAATAGGTGAAGCGCTGGTGGAGCAGGCGCTGGCGGGCGAAAACACGGCGCTGCCAACTTTTGTCGAGGCCAGAAACCAGTTCGAGCTGAACTACCTGCGCAAGCTGCTGCAAATGACCAAAGGCAACGTGACGCACGCAGCGCGCCTGGCCGGACGCAACCGCACGGAATTCTACAAGCTGCTGTCGCGCCATGAGCTGGATGCCTCTGATTTTAAAGAATAGTTTTTTTGTGCCGCATCGCGGTGCAGATATGATAGTTTATCTGCCCGGCAAAAGTGACAGACCGCGCGGCGGATCCTGTCTGCTGCACATATACTGAATACGCTTACCCTCCGGCTGGCGAGGGAACAACAAGGGTCTGCCATGAAAAAGATCGATGCAATTATCAAACCGTTCAAACTGGATGATGTGCGCGAGGCGCTGGCTGAAGTCGGCATCACCGGGATGACCGTGACCGAAGTGAAGGGGTTTGGCCGCCAGAAAGGGCACACCGAACTTTATCGCGGCGCGGAATATATGGTCGATTTTCTGCCGAAAGTTAAAATCGAGATCGTTATCGCCGACGATATTGTGGATACCTGCGTGGAAACGATTATGCGCACCGCCCAGACCGGGAAAATCGGCGATGGCAAAATTTTTGTCTTCGACGTGGCGCGCGTGGTGCGTATCCGTACCGGCGAAGAAGATGAAGAAGCGATCTGAGTCGCCTGTCTTCAGGTAAAAAAGGCCGGACTATCCGGCCTTTTGCGTATTACAGCACTTTATGCGGGCCGAATACCTCATAGTGCACGCGCTCAACCGCTACTCCCATGCTCACCAGCTGTTCAGCGATATGCTGCATAAAGCCGACCGGGCCACAAAGATAGAAGTGCATGGCCGGATCGCTGAGCTGCTCTGCGATCGGCAGCAGATCCATCAGGCCCGGCGTCTGATAGCGATCGCTATCGTCGGGCTGCGGATCCCGATACCAGATATGCTGTGAAAACTGCGCCAGCTGCTGGCCCGTCGCTACAACCTCATCAGCAAAAGCGTGGGTTTTGCCGTTATCTGCCGCGTGCAGCCAGCGTACCGGCGCAGGGTGGTGCTGTTCCGCCAGCACGTGCAGCATCGCCAGCATCGGCGTCTGACCGACGCCCGCTGAAATCAGCGTGACCGGCGTTTGCGGCGTGATATTCAGGAAGAAATCTCCGGCAGGCGCTGCCAGGCGCACCTCGTCGCCCACTTTGGCGTGATCGTGCAGCCAGCCGGAAACCGTTCCGCCCGCCTCATGCCGCACCGCAATCCGGTAATCTTTGCCGTTTGGCGAACGCGTCAGGGAATACTGGCGGATCTCCTGATTAGCAAAGCTTTTTTCCCGCAGCCAGACGCCCAGATACTGCCCGGCCTGATAATCGGCTACCGGCTGACCATCAACCGGGCTAAAGACAATACTTTTTATTACTTCGCTTTGTGGCGTAATCTCGCTGATGCGGAACGCGCGCGGCGTCCGCCAGCCACCCACTTTTTGTTCCGACGCCTCATACAGCTCTTCTTCACGCTTAATAAACACGTTGGCCAGCACGCCATAGGCTTTTCCCCACGCATCCAGCACTTCCTGGCCGGGGCTGAGCATCTCATCCAGCGTGGCCAGCAGGTGTTCGCCCACTACCTGGTAATGTTCAGGCTGCACGGCAAAGCTGGTGTGCTTCTGCGCGATTTTCTCAACCGCCGGCAGAATAGCGGGCAGGTTTTCAATATTGCCCGCATAGGCGCAGATAGCGTTGAACAGCGCTTCACGCTGGTTGCCGTTGCGCTGGTTGCTCATATTGAAGATGTCTTTCAGCTCCGGATGATGGCTGAACAGCCGATCGTAAAAGTGGGCGGTAAGGGCGGGGCCGGTAGCCAGCAAAGCCGGGATGGTCGCTTTGATGGTGCTGATAGTGCGGGCGTCTAACATGGCGAACTCCTGAGGATTTTTATAAGTTGCATTTTAAATACATCTTATAGCGAAACGCGTCACGCTGTAAATAACCTTTAACCAGACAAGGGCATTTATTACCATAAAAAAAGGACGATGTTGAAAAACCTGCACGTAGATGATGATGAAACAGACGAGCCGCCACGCCAGGGAAAAAGAGAACTAACCCTTGCCAGCGCTGGAGCCAATCGTTTGCGTAAAAACCCTGCTTTCCGGCTATCCCTGAGCAGGCAAAACGGTTTACACTGTTGGCCTTCGCCCAAAAGGGCCGTTCAATGCCGAATAGATTGTTAGCTGAGTCAGGAGAAGCGGATGTTAAAGCGTGATATGAATATTGCCGATTATGATGCCGAGTTGTGGCAGGCAATGGAGCAGGAGAAAGTGCGTCAGGAAGAGCATATTGAACTGATTGCTTCGGAAAACTACACCAGTCCGCGCGTCATGCAGGCGCAGGGATCTCAGCTGACCAACAAATATGCGGAAGGCTATCCGGGCAAGCGCTACTACGGCGGCTGTGAGTATGTTGATATCGTAGAGCAGCTGGCGATCGATCGCGCTAAAGAGCTGTTCGGCGCCGATTTCGCCAACGTGCAGCCGCACTCCGGTTCTCAGGCTAACTTTGCCGTTTATACCGCGCTGCTGCAGCCGGGCGACACCATTCTGGGCATGAACCTGGCGCACGGCGGCCATCTGACCCACGGCTCCCCGGTTAACCTTTCCGGCAAGCTGTACAACGTGGTGCCTTACGGCATCGACGAGACCGGCAAAATCGATTATGACGATCTGGCCGCGCAGGCGCAGAAGCACAAGCCGAAAATGATCATCGGCGGTTTCTCTGCCTACTCCGGCATCTGCGACTGGGCGAAAATGCGTGAAATCGCTGACAGCATCGGCGCTTACCTGTTTGTCGACATGGCGCACGTCGCCGGTCTGATTGCCGCAGGCGTTTACCCGAACCCGGTTCCGCACGCGCATATCGTAACCACCACCACCCATAAAACCCTGGCGGGCCCACGCGGCGGCCTGATCCTGGCGAAGGGCGGCGATGAAGATTTCTATAAAAAGCTGAACTCCGCCGTCTTCCCTGGTGGCCAGGGCGGCCCGCTGATGCACGTGATTGCCGGTAAAGCGGTAGCGCTGAAAGAAGCGATGGAGCCGGAGTTCAAGGTCTATCAGCAGCAGGTTGCCAAAAACGCTAAAGCGATGGTGGAAGTCCTGCTGGAGCGCGGTTACGACATCGTTTCCGGCGGCACCTATAACCACCTGTTCCTGATCGATCTGGTGAGCAAAGGCCTGACCGGTAAAGAAGCTGATGCGGCGCTGGGCCGTGCCAACATCACCGTTAACAAAAACAGCGTGCCGAACGATCCGAAAAGCCCGTTTGTGACTTCCGGCATCCGTATTGGCTCGCCAGCGGTGACTCGTCGCGGCTTTAAGGAAGCGGAAGTGCGCCAGCTGGCCGGCTGGATCAGCGACATCCTTGACAATATCAACGATGAAGCGACCATCGAACGCGTGAAAAAGCAGGTGCTGGAACTGTGCGCCCGCTTCCCGGTGTACGCGTAAAAGCCATAAGCCTGCGGGATGCTGTATCCCGCTTCAGAACGCCGGAGAATTTTCCGGCGCGACAACGAAACGGGACGCTACGTCCCGTTTTTTTCGTCTGTACATTGCCGGAGGAAAAATGGCAATCCGTTCTGCGTGGTGGCTGGGGCTGGGCTACTTCACCTACTTCTTTACCTACGGCGTCTGGCTGCCGTTCTGGGCCGTCTGGCTGAAAGGCATCGGACTTGATGCGGAAAAAATCGGCCTTTTATTAGGCGTCGGCATGGTTTCCCGCTTTACCGGCAGCCTGCTTATCGCTTCCCGCGTGACGACGCCTTCGCGCCTGATTAGCGTGCTGCGTCTGCTGGCGGGGCTGTCGCTGCTGTTTGCCCTGGGCTTTTGGTTTAGCGCGTTCTGGGTCTGGATACTGCTGATCATGATTGGCTTCAACCTGTTTTTCTCTCCGCTGGTGCCGCTGAGCGACGCGCTGGCCGCCACCTGGCAACGGCAGATTGCAATGGCTTACGGCCCGGTCAGGCTGTGGGGATCGCTGGCGTTTGTTATCAGCTCGGCGCTGACCGGCGTGCTGGTTAACGCTTTCTCTTACCAGGCGATCCTGTGGCTGCTCTGTGCAGGAACGGCGGCGATGCTCGGCGGGATGCTGCTTCGCCCGGCCACCCCGCCGCAGGGGAGCGACAAGGTTGTCGCACGTGCGGGCTGGCAGGACTGGCAGCGGCTGCTGAAATCATCCTGGCGCTTTCTGCTCTGCGTCACCCTGATGCAGGGCGCGCACGCGGCCTATTATGGCTTTAGCGCTATCTGGTGGCAGGATGCAGGCTATTCGGCGAGCGTGGTGGGCTACCTCTGGTCGCTGGGCGTGGTGGCAGAAATTATCGTGTTTGCCTCCAGCAACCGGCTTTTTGGGCGCTGGACCGCACGGGACCTGCTGCTGCTCTCCGGCGTATGTGCGCTGATCCGCTGGAGCCTGATGGCCTCAACCACGGCGCTGCCGCTGCTGATCGTAGCGCAGATCCTGCACTGCGGCAGCTTTACCATTTGTCACCTGGCGGCGATGCGCTTTATCGCCGCCAGGGAAGGCGCCGAGGTTATTCGTCTGCAGTCCGTATATTCGGCGCTGGCGATGGGCGGCGGCATTGCGGTAATGACGATAGTCTGCGGGGCGCTGTTCCAGCATCTGCACGGCGATATATTTTGGGTGATGGCGCTGCTGGTGGTGCCGGCGCTGTTTCTGCGGCCGGAAAAGAGCGCTCGCATTGCCGCGAAAACCTAATCGCACTGCGGCTTTGCTAAAATACTCCCCCTTTGCGCGTAGCGCATTGGGGGAAGTACCTCAGCACTTATGCTTGACGATAATGTAGCCGTTAAACCTTACGGCACAATCCTTATCATTCACAAAAGGCGACACAGTTAACCGCACGGGCGGCGGCCTCTCAACAGGCAAAAAGTAAAAATCAGGCAACAAGGTATTCAGAGCCATTGGGCATTGATTTTATGCAAAACAGGTGCTTTGCCCGCAAGTTCTAACCTGCTTTTCGCAGGCCCAGGTCAGGACTCCAGCAGTAGCCTGATACGATCCTGCTGATGCGGCTGTAGCGGCAGTTCCGCATGGATTAACGGCGGAGAGTAGAGCGGCAGCGGCGTGGCATAGGGCGTAATCACCAGCGCAATACCCTTTGGGGCGCTGCTGCGCTGATATTCCGCCACGTCCAGATATTTGATGTTCAGCGGCAGCAGCGTCAGTTCGCGGAGCTGCTGTTCGAGCTCTTTTTCCAGCGCGGCATCTTTTCCTGTTAGCAGCAGTACCTGCTTTTCCTGCAGCACGTTTTCCTGCATCAGCCACGCGCCGAAAATAATAGCAATAAGCCCCATCTCTTCTTCAGAAAAACGCAGCGAGTAGCGCTGTTCAAAGCTGACTATTGCCGCCTGGGTGGTACGCAACAGCCGTGGATAAAGCTGCAGAACCTCTTCCGCCAGGCTGTTATCAATGCCGATACCAAACAGGGATCGCTCCAGCGCCTGCGCCATGTGCGTATAGAGCTGTTCGCACAGGCCCTGCACGTTGCCGATACGGTGACCGGAAAGCATCTGAAATTGCTCAATCAGCCGATAAATATCGGCAAGCAGCTGCTGCTCATAGTCATGACGGATCCCGGCGAGGGTGGGCGTATGAAGCTGGCTGAACAGCAGGGCAAGCAAGCAGGCAATATTCGCCTCCGGCGCGGCCTTACAGCGTTTTTGCCAGTGCTGCACAATCTCCTGCGCTACCTGATATTCCCGACGCTTTGCCAGCCAGGCCTGCTGGGCCTCATTAAATGACAGGGGCGCCTGGCGACCCAGCGAATGCTGCATAAACAGCGCCAGAAACTGACAGTCGCGCGGCGTAAACTCTCGTGACAAACCCTGCGCGCAGTGGTGAACCAGCGCATTCAGGTTATGGTCATCATAAAGGGCTTTTTCTATCCGCAGCGTTTGCAGCTGCTGCTTCAGCGCCGGAGAAAAATGCTGCCGAACAAAATCAGGGCTTAGCCGCAGCGCGCGTTTAAGCCAGTGCAGCAGGCAAAGCCGCCGATCCAGTTCCGCACCGTCAATCCGATAGCCGTCAGTAGCGTGCTGTAGCAGCGACAGCCGGTGATAGCGCTGGATTTCTGCCGTGACCTCCGCTATATCTTGCCGGGCCACGGAAGGATCCACGCCGTTGAGCTGGCACAATAGCTCCAGCGTGACGCTGCCTGGCAGATAAAGCAGTAATAGCAGATGGCAGCGTCGCTGCGGACTGGAGAAAGCAGCTGGCCCGATTAGAGGTTGAGTCATGATCTGCTGTCCCGATAAAAGTCACCCCGCTAAGAATAGCGTGACCCGGTCGGACTAAACCGACAGCCAGCAGATTTTTTTGTAGCTTTTAAGGCAGGTCACAGATTTTTTCACCGGTTGGATAAGGAGCAGGTGTTGTTACGTTATAACATTTTTATCAGACTGCTGTGCATAGCGTTGCTGATGGTAATGCCGCAAGCATGGAGCCATCCCCATAGCTTTATCGCTATGCAGGCCACGCTGGTGCAGCAGGACGATCGGCTGACCGGCCTGAAAATGCACTGGGTGATGGATGAGATCACCTCCGCCGATTTATTGTACGACGCGGGCAAAGCCAAACCGGATTCGGTGGTCTGGAAAAAACTGGCGGCGGAAGTGATGGCCAACGTGATGGCGCAGCATTATTTCGCCGAGTTTTGGCATAAAGGCAAGCCGGTGAAATTTGGCAACTTACCGCCGGAATACCGGCTGTCGCGAGAGGGAAACAAAGCCGTGCTGGAGTTTATTCTGCCGCTGGACGAACCGCAGCCGCTGGCCGGACAGCGCTACACCTTTTCCATTTTCGATCCGACTTACTTTGTCGATATGACTTTTGCATCCGAACAATCGCTGCATCTTCCGCCAGAGCTGGCGCAGCGCTGCCGATTTACGCTTAAAACGCCCAACCCCAATGCTTCGCTTCAGGCCTATGCGCTGTCGCTGGATAAAGCCGATGCGCCGCCAGCCGATATGGATCTTGGCCGCCAGTTTGCCCAAACGGTGACCTTATTATGTCAGTGATGCCCGTAGCGCAGCGATCCCGCAGCCGCTGGCTTCAGGCGTGGCCGCTTTATCTGCTGCTGTTGGTATTTATCGCAGCGGGTGTGACAGCCTGGCTGTACTGGCCGCAATTATTGCTGCAAAGCGTGGTCTGGCAGCGCAATTTGCATGTGGAGATGACGGCGCTGCTGCAGCAGGTGGCAAGCCGGCCGCATCAGGTCGGCCTGACGCTGATGGGGTTCAGCCTGATTTATGGCATCCTGCACGCGCTTGGGCCGGGCCACGGCAAAGTAGTGATTGCAACGTTTCTGGCTACGCATCCCACGAAGATGAACACCAGCATCCGGCTGACCCTGGCCGCAGCCCTCCTACAGGGCGGCGTGGCGATTGCGCTGGTGACGATAATGCTGGTGGTGCTACAGCTCTCTTCCCGCCAGCTGCATGTGGGCAGCTACTGGCTGGAAAAGGGCAGTTATCTGCTGGTAGTCGGGCTGGGGCTGTGGTTGTGCTGGCGAGCGGGCGGCAGAATTGTGCGCCTGCTGAAAAAGCCCCGGCTTGCCGTTCGCCGCCTGATGCCTGTAGAACAGGGCCATCGGCACGGCGCACACTGCGGCTGCGGGCATCAGCACGTGCCGGATAGCGGAATGCTGGATAAGGCGGTCAGCGGTAAAACCAAAGCGCTGGTGGTGCTGTCAATGGGGCTGCGGCCGTGCTCCGGCGCGATTATGATGCTGCTGTTTTCTAAAGTGATCGGTGTTTACGCATGGGGCGTGCTTTCCGCACTGGCGATGGCGGTGGGAACGGCCGTTACGGTAACGGCTATGGCCGTGCTGGTGCAGGTTTCGCGCGCGCTGGCGCTGAAGCTGAGTCGACGAGAAAACGCGCAGAGCGATCGCGCTTTTATCTGGGCAACGCTGTCGCTGGCAGGCGGCCTGCTGCTGCTGGCAACCGGCGTAATGCTGTGGTTGAGCGCGCAGCCTGCGTTATCCGGCGGGATACGACCGCTTTTTTAAATGCGCGGCAATAAAAAAGGGCTGAACAAACGTTCAGCCCTTTCTTGAGAGTGATTTAGCGCTTCAGCGCTTCGCTCAGCTCGTCGCGCATGGTCGCCAGCATCGCTTTTACCACGCGTGGGTTACCGGCGACGATGTTGCCGGAGTGCATATAGCCATGCGCGCCAACGAAGTCGGTCACCAGGCCGCCTGCTTCACGTACCAGCAGCTCGCCCGCGGCGAAATCCCACGGCTTCAGGCCGATTTCAAAGTAGCCGTCCACGCGGCCGGCGGCAACGTAAGCCAGATCCAGCGCGGCAGAACCGGTGCGACGGAAATCCGCGCACTGGGTAAAGAGTTTACCCACGATATTGATATACGGCGTGGCGTGCTGCTTCAGCTTGAACGGGAAACCGGTCGCCAGGATGGTGCCATCCAGATCGCGAGCGGTGGAGCCGCGCAGGCGATAGCCGTTCAGCTGGGTGCCCTGGCCGCGTACGGCGCTGAACAGTTCGTTACGCATTGGATCGTAAACCACGGCCACTTCGGTGCGGCCTTTGATACGTACGGCGATAGAAATACAGAAATGCGGCAGGCGCTTAATGAAGTTAGTAGTGCCATCCAGTGGATCGATAACCCATTGCACATCCTTGTCTTCTCCGGGCAGCTCACCGCTTTCTTCACAAATAATGGTGTGCTTTGGATAAGACTTGCGGATCACCTCAATAATCAGGCGCTCGGCGTCGCGGTCAACATTGGTAACGAAGTCGTTGCTGCCTTTCTGGCTGGCTTCAACGGCGTCTGGCGTTTCATAATTCTTGGCAATTAAATTACCGGCCTTGCGCGCAGCGCGCACGGCGATGTTGAGCATCGGATGCATCGGTCTCTCTCACTGGATGTTAAAGAACGGAAAACGGCGCGGATTATAGCAGGGGGCTCGGTAAAAGTCCTGAAAATATGTTAACATTGGCAAATTATCTCACAGACCTGAACTCCTATGCTGCATAACATCCGAATCGTGCTGGTGGAAACTTCTCACACCGGCAATATGGGATCCGTCGCTCGCGCGATGAAAACCATGGGCCTGACCAACCTTTATCTGGTCAATCCGCTGGTCAAACCTGACTCGCAGGCTATCGCACTGGCCGCTGGCGCCAGCGACGTGATTGGCGAAGCGCACATCGTTGACACGCTTGATGAAGCGCTGGCCGGTTGCAGTCTGGTGGTTGGCACCAGCGCCCGTTCGCGTTCGCTACCGTGGCCGATGCTCGATCCGCGCGAGTGCGGCATCAAGAGCGTGCAGGAAGGGCAGCAGGCGCCGGTTGCGCTGGTGTTTGGCCGCGAGCGCGTGGGCCTGACCAACGAAGAGCTGCAAAAGTGCCACTATCACGTAGCCATTGCCGCTAACCCGGAGTACAGCTCGCTCAACCTGGCGATGGCGGTACAGATCATCGCTTATGAAGTGCGCATGGCGTTTTTGCAATCGCAGGAAACCACACAGCCCGACTACGAAGAGTCGCCTTATCCGCTGGTCGACGACCTTGAGCGCTTTTACCAGCATATGGAACAGATGATGGTGAGAAGCGGCTTTATACGTGAAGGCAATCCCGGCCAGGTGATGAGCAAGATGCGCCGCCTTTATACGCGGGCGCGTCCGGAGCGCGACGAGCTGAATATTCTGCGCGGCATGCTCTCTTCGCTGGAAAAGCCAAAGAGCGAGAAATAGTCGAGGCGCGCAAAAAAGCAGCGGTAATAGTTGAGTAAATTACCAGGTTAAATACTTGAGTGAATTACTCGGTTAAATAGTTGACCAAAACACTCAGGAATGGCAGACTTCGACCATCAAATGTTCACGAACAACCGAGGTCGTTTACGCCATGAGACTGACATCCAAAGGCCGTTATGCCGTTACCGCTATGCTTGATGTTGCGCTGCACTCGCACGAAGGGCCAGTACCTTTAGCTGATATTTCAGAGCGTCAGGGCATTTCGCTGTCCTACCTGGAGCAGCTTTTCTCTCGCCTGCGTAAAAACGGTCTGGTGGCCAGCGTACGTGGGCCAGGCGGCGGCTATCTGCTGGGCAAAGCGTCCGGCGAGATTGCGGTTGGCGCGGTGATCACCGCCGTGGATGAGTCTGTAGATGCGACCAAGTGTCAGGGCAAAGAAGGCTGTCAGGGCGGCGAACGCTGTCTGACCCACGTGCTGTGGCGCGACCTGAGCGAGCGCATCAGCGACTTCCTGAACAACATTACGCTGGCGGAACTGGTGAACAACCAGGAAATCCTGGATGTGGCCGATCGTCAGAACAACACTGAAAAAGCGCGCGTGCCGGCCGGCCGCCTGCATGAAACGATTAACGTCAATCTGCGAGCCTGATTAAAGCGGCGGCGAAAGCCGTCGTCCTCATACCACTCTGTGTCGGGGACGATGGTCACCGACGCGGCAGACCGCATTGAATGACATACTTAACTGTACGGAGTTCAACGCAATGAAAGTCCCGATTTACCTTGATTACGCCGCCACCACGCCCGCCGATCCCCGCGTAGCGCAAAAAATGGTGCAGTTTCTGACCCTTGACGGGACTTTTGGCAATCCGGCTTCCCGCTCCCATCGCTTTGGCTGGCAGGCGGAAGAAGCGGTCGACGTCGCCCGCAACCAGGTTGCCGAACTAATTGGTGCCGATCCCCGCGAAATCGTTTTTACCTCTGGCGCAACCGAATCCGATAATCTGGCCATCAAAGGCGCGGCCGAACTCCAGCAGGAGAAAGGCAAACACATCATCACCAGCCAGACCGAGCACAAAGCCGTGTTGGATACCTGTATCCAGCTGGAGCGCGAAGGGTTCGAGGTAACTTACCTGGCCCCGCAGGCCGACGGCATTATCACGCTGCAACAGCTGCAGGACGCGATGCGCGACGACACCATCCTGGTTTCCATTATGCACGTCAATAATGAAACCGGCGTGGTGCAGGATATTGCAGCTATCGGCGAACTGTGCCAGTCGCGCGGCGTTCTCTTCCACGTTGACGCCACGCAGAGCGTCGGCAAGCTGCCGGTGGATCTCAGCGAGCTGAAAGTCGACCTGATGTCTTTTTCCGCGCATAAGCTCTATGGCCCGAAAGGCATCGGCGGACTTTACGTGCGCAGAAAGCCCCGTATCCGTATCGCCGCGCAGATCCACGGCGGTGGTCACGAGCGCGGCATGCGTTCCGGCACGCTGCCCGTGCATCAAATCGTCGGCATGGGCGAGGCCTACCGTATCGCAAAGGAAGAGATGAGCAGCGAAAGCGCCCGGCTTAACCTGCTGCGCAGAACCCTGTGGGCGGGCCTGAGCGAAATTGACGAGGTGTATCTTAACGGTAGCCTGGAGCAGAGCGCGCCGAATATCCTTAACGTCAGCTTTGCGCACGTGGACGGCGAATCGCTGATTATGGCGCTGAAAGATCTGGCGCTCTCCTCCGGCTCCGCCTGCACCTCGGCCAGCCTTGAACCTTCCTATGTCCTGCGCGCGCTGGGCCTGAGCGAAGAGCTGGCGCACAGTTCGCTGCGCTTTTCGCTGGGGCGCTTTACCACGGGTGAGGAGATCGAATACGCTATCGAGCTGGTGCGTAAATCCATTACCCGCCTGCGTGACTTGTCTCCGCAATGGCGAGCGGCGTCTTCGCGCTAATCTTTTCCGTTCTACGGGCTGTTTAGCCCGTTATGCTTAATCTGTTAATCTTAAAACGAACAGGCAGCGTTATCGCTGCCGTCGGCCGTTGCAAGGTCGATATAACAAATTTTTAACAAGGAGCCAGGTTATGACAACCACGCCAATGATCATTACGCTGTCGACGACAGCGGCGGATGCGCGCTGGGGCGAAAAAGCGACCCTGACCAGCAACGACAGCGGCATGACCATCCACCTTAACGGCGGCGATGTGCTGACCACCATTCAGCGCGCGGCGCGCAAAATCGACGGGCAGGGCATTCGTCACGTCAGCCTGCAGGGCGACTGGGACCTGGAAAAAAGCTGGGCCTTCTGGCAGGGCTATCGCGGGCCGAAAGGCGAAAGAAAAGTTGAATGGGCCGCGCTGAGCGAGGCGGATCGGGCCGAGCTCGATCGTCGTCTGAAAATCATCGACTGGGTGCGCGACACCATCAACCTTCCGGCGGAAGAACTTAGCCCGGAGCAGCTGGCGCAGCGCGCGGTCGATCTGCTCTGCGGCGTGGCGGGCGAAAAGGCCAGCTACCGCATTACCAAAGGCGAGGATCTGCGTCTTCAGGGCTACAGCGGTCTGCATACGGTAGGACGCGGCTCAACACGCAGCCCGGCGCTGCTGGCGCTGGACTATAACCCGACGGGCGATGAGAAAGCGCCGGTCTTCGCCTGCCTGGTGGGCAAAGGCATCACCTTTGATACCGGCGGCTACAGCCTGAAACCCAGCGGCTCGATGGATTCAATGAAGTCGGATATGGGCGGTGCCGCCACGCTGACCGGCGCGCTGGCGCTGGCTATCGATCGCGGACTGGATAAGCGCGTGAAGCTGTATCTCTGCTGCGCCGACAACATGGTCAGCGGCAACGCTTTCCGTCTGGGCGATATTATTCGTTACCGCAACGGGAAAAGCGTAGAGGTGATGAACACCGATGCGGAAGGGCGCCTGGTGCTGGCGGACGGCCTGATCGACGCCAGCGAACAGAACCCGCAGCTGATGATCGATGCGGCGACGCTGACCGGCGCGGCCAAAACGGCGCTGGGCAACGATTATCACGCGCTGTTCAGCTTTGATGACGCGTTGGCGCAGTCGCTGCTGGAGAGCGCCGCCAGCGAGAACGAACCTTTCTGGCGACTGCCGCTGGCCGAGTTCCATCGCGGCTATCTGCCTTCTAACTTTGCCGATTTAAACAATATTGCCGCGCCTTCGCATACGGCAGGCGCCAGCACGGCCGCCGCGTTTCTGTCGCACTTTGTGAAGCACTATCAGCAGGGCTGGCTGCATATCGACTGCTCAGCGACCTACCGTAAAGGCGCGGTGGATCAGTGGTCTGCCGGCGCGACCGGACTGGGCGTACGTACCGTGGCGAATCTGCTGCTGAAATAGAACGTGTAGCCGGGCGCTGCGCCCGGCGCTTTGACTGGAAGCAAGCAATGAACGAAATCAACCAGCGCCTGGAAGAGGTGTTGAAACTGGCGGCGACCGAGCCTGCGCACCGCCCGGAGTTCTTTACGTTACTGATGGAAGCCAGCGTCTGGGTGCCTGGCGAAAGCGTGGAGCAGGCCGATGCGGAGCTGCAGCACTGGGAAAAAGAGGACGGCACCAGCATTATTCCCTTTTTCACCTCAGAGCAGGCGCTACAGCAGGCCGTCACCGAAGAACAGCCTTTTCTGGTGATGCCGGTACGCACGCTGTTTGCCATGACCCAGGGCGAAACGCTGTTTCTGAATCCCAAACTGCCCGTCGGCAAAGAGTTTTCGCCGGGGGAAATCAGCAGCCTGTTGGGGAAAGAGGGCAACGCCCTGAGCCAGCAAACGGTGCTGGAAGGCGGCGCTTCGCTGCTGCTGTCGGAAATTGCCGAACCGCCTGCGCAAACCATCGCCTCGCTGACGGAGCTGTTTGCTAAACATAAGCAGGTGCGGCGCGCATGGGTAGCGCATATTAAAGAAGCGGCGGACGCGAAGCCTAATTTGCTAATTGGCATTGAAGCCGACGGTGATATCGAAAATATCATTCAGGCGGCGGGCAGCGTGGCGACCGATACGCTGTTAGAGGATGAGCCGGTAGATATTTGCGAAGTAGTGGATAATGACAATATCAGCCACTTCTTTACCGCGCATATCACGCCCTTTTATGAACGGCGGTGGGGCAGCTTCCTGCGCTCGCTTAAGCAGGACAGGATCCTGTAAACCGCCGGGCGACTTCTGCTTTGCTGATGGCGTTAAAACAGCGCGGCCAGTGTAAATAGCCGCGCTGAATATCGATCGCCATCGCCCGTCTTAATAAGGCTTTCCTTCCGGCCGCCGGGGCGACTGTTTATCGGGTAGCGATCGGCAAATCGTCGCGGCTACCCCATTCGCCCCAGGAGCCGTCATAGAGCGTGACGTTTTCCACGCCCAGCGACGTCAGCGCCAGGATCAGCACGACCGCCGTCACGCCGGAGCCGCAGCTGGCCACCACCGGCTCGTCGAGCTTCACGCCCTGACGCTGGAAAATGGCCGTCAGCGCCTCCGGCGACTTCAGCTGACCGTTTTCCACCAGTTCGTTCCACGGCACGTTCAGGCTGCCGGGAATATGACCGCGATGCAGGCCCGGACGCGGCTCGTCCACTTCACCGTAAAACCTGTTGGCGGCTCTGGCGTCGACAATCTGCGCGCCGCCTTCATGGCTGATGACCATCACGTCGGTGATCCGCTTCACCACGGCCGGATCGAAACTGGCCTCGAACTCCGCTTCCGGCAGCGCGACGTCGCCGGTAGCCACCTCGTAACCGGCTTCGCGCCAGCCGCTCAGTCCGCCAGCCAGAATGGAAACCGAGGCTACGCCGAACTGACGCAGCATCCACCAGGCGCGCGGCGCAGAGAAGAGATTACCCTCATCGTAAACCACTAAATGTTTTTCGCTGCTGACGCCCAGCTCGCGCATCGCCACGGCAAAAGCTTCCGCTCGCGGCAGCATATGCGGATAAGGGCTGGCAGGGTCGGAAAGCGCTTCGATATTGAAAAAAGGCGCGTCCGGGAGATGGCCCGCACGGTACTCCGCCTGAATATCGCGAACCTTCTCCTGGCCCGGCGGCAGCATACGCGCGTCCAGTACCTGAATATCATCATCGGCATAGTGTTCCGCCAGCCAGTCGGCGGTCACAAACAAAGAGCAAGTCATAGCGGCCTCGCAACAGGAATAGTTGCCCTGAGTGTCGGTTATCCTGACGGGCATCTCAAGATCTTCTCGGGTTTTCTCCACGCCGGGCGGCGAGCTGAAGCATTTTTGCGCGATTGCGCACTAAGGTTGCCAGTCTGTAGGCGCTTAAGCGACTTTTTTAACGATTTGTTGAATATCCGATAGGAATGCGGGCTTATGCCCCCTATAATCGGCGCCATTTTCCCGGCCGGGGAGCCTTTTCACCGGCCAAACTCGACATCAAACAGGGGTCACTATGACTATCGAACGTACTTTTTCTATCGTAAAACCAAACGCGGTGGCAAAAAACGTAATTGGTGCCATTTTTAACCGTTTTGAAAGCGCTGGCTTCAAAATCGTTGGCACCAAAATGCTGCACCTGACCAAAGAGCAGGCTGAAGGCTTCTACGCAGAACACCAGGGTCGTCCTTTCTTCGACGGCCTGGTTGAATTCATGACCTCTGGCCCGGTAGTGGTTTCCGTGCTGGAAGGCGAAAACGCCGTACAGCGTCACCGCGATCTGATGGGCGCAACTAACCCGGACAACGCGCTGGCTGGTACGCTGCGTGCCGACTACGCGGACAGCTTCACCGAGAACGCGACCCACGGTTCTGACTCTGCCGAGTCTGCCGCTCGCGAAATCGCCTTCTTCTTTGGCGAAGGCGAAGTGTGCCCACGCACTCGTTAATTATTGATTATTGATGGCAGGGGAATGCGGCGCGTTTACAATTTATTTTCATAACGCCCTTTAATCCGCAGACGCTCTGCCTGTACAATAATGCGCCCCTGCTCAGCGGGGGCGTTTCATTTATACTTCTTATTAACCTCCCCAGCGCCATAACGTGTAACAACGAGGCCAGAGAATATTATGTCTGAACAAATTGTCACCCCGTCATCTGCTATCACCACGCCAAAAAAAGAAAAAATCAACCTGCTCGATCTGAACCGTCAGCAAATGCGCGAATTTTTTGTTGGCCTGGGCGAAAAGCCGTTCCGTGCCGATCAGGTAATGAAGTGGATTTATCACTACTGCTGTGATGATTTCGATGAGATGACCGACATCAACAAGGTTTTCCGCGGCAAGCTGAAAGAGCTGGCCGAAATCCGCGCGCCGGAAGTGGCGGAAGAGCAGCGCTCGGCGGACGGCACCATCAAATGGGCGATCACGGTCGGTGGCCAGCAGGTGGAAACCGTTTATATTCCGGAGAAAGATCGCGCTACGCTGTGCGTCTCCTCGCAGGTCGGCTGCGCGCTGGAGTGTAAATTCTGCTCGACCGCGCAGCAGGGCTTCAACCGCAACCTGCGCGTATCCGAAATCATCGGCCAGGTCTGGCGCGCGGCTAAAATTATCGGCGCGTCGAAAGTGACCGGCCAGCGTCCTATCACCAACGTGGTGATGATGGGCATGGGCGAGCCGCTGCTCAACCTGAATAATGTTGTCCCGGCGATGGAAATCATGCTGGACGATTTCGGCTTCGGGCTGTCAAAACGCCGCGTGACGCTGTCCACCTCCGGGGTTGTTCCCGCGCTGGACAAGCTGGGCGATATGATCGACGTAGCGCTGGCGATTTCGCTACATGCGCCAAACGACGCTATCCGCGACGAAATCGTGCCGATCAACAAAAAATATAATATCGAAACCTTCCTGGCTTCCGTCGCGCGCTACATCTCCAAGTCCAACGCCAATCAGGGCCGCGTGACCATCGAGTATGTCATGCTGGATCACGTCAACGACAGCACCGATAACGCGCATGAGCTGGCCGCGCTGCTGAAAGAGACGCCGTGCAAGATTAACCTTATTCCGTGGAACCCCTTCCCGGGCGCGCCGTATGGCCGGAGTTCGAACAGTCGCATCGATCGCTTCTCTAAAGTGTTGATGGATTATGGTTTTACCACTATTGTGCGTAAGACCCGCGGCGATGATATTGATGCCGCCTGCGGCCAGCTTGCTGGTGAAGTCATCGACCGCACGCGCCGCACGATGCGTAAAAAAATGGCCGGCGAAGCGATTTCTGTGAAAGCGCTCTGAAAGCCAGGCTCGCGGCTTGTCCGCTGAGTAAAAGGGCGTAACATCGCTTCCGCTAAGGAGGCGATGATGAATAAGGGATTATCATTTTGGCTGGTCGCGCTGCTGCTTGCGGGCTGTAGCCTGACGACACCGCGCAGCGAGCTGGCCGGGACGCGACTACAATTAGGCCTGGCCTGGCTGGCGCAGGATCAGCTGGCCCCGGCGGAACGCAATTTACGACAGGCGCTGCAGCTGGCGCCTGACGACTATCGCTGCAGGCTTGCCATGGCGCGCTATTTTCAGCGCGTGGGCGACAACGCCGCGGCGCAGGAGCATTACCGAAAAGCCGTGGCGCTGGCAGGACAAAACCGTGACGTAATCAATAATTACGGTGCGTTTCTCTGTCTTTTAGGGCAGTATGATGCGGCCCAGCAGCAGTTCAGTAAGGCGATCCGAATACCGGGTCGCGCCGACGCCCTGGAGAATGCTGGCTATTGCTATCTGCGGGCAGGTGAAGCGCAGAAGGCCAAAGCGGCGTTGCTGGAAGCGACGCAAAACGATGCGGAAAAGGGCGCTGCGCTGCTGGCGGAAGCCGAAAGGCGATTTGGAAAGAACGAGCGCGATTCATCGCGGCTCCTGTTAGATGTTTATCAACACAACTTTGCCGCTTCGGCGCAGAGCTTGTGGTTAGAGATTCGCTTCGCCGCGCGGGCAGGGCATCCGGAGAGCATCCGGCTTGCCGGGGAACAGCTGGCGCGAAATTTTCCACAATCGATACAGTACCTGCATTTTTTAGCTAATGAATACTGAAGCCACTCAAGATAAATCAGCAGTAAATTCAACAGGCGAGCGCCTGCGCGTAGCCCGTGAGCAAATGGGCCTGTCTCAGCAGAACGTTGCGGAGCGCCTTTGCCTGAAACTTTCCACCGTCCGCGATATTGAAGAGGACAAGGCGCCTGCGGATCTGGCGTCTACCTTCCTGCGTGGCTATATCCGTTCTTACGCCCGGCTGGTGCACGTGCCGGAAGAAGAGCTGCTGCCGATGATGGCGAAACAGGCACCCGTACGGGCTGCCAAAGTCGAGCCGATGCAGAGTTTTTCCCTGGGCAAACGCCGCAAAAAACGCGACGGCTGGCTGATGATTTTTACCTGGCTGGTGCTGTTTGTGGTGGTAGGCCTGACCGGCGCATGGTGGTGGCAGAACCACAAGGCGGCGCAGGACGATCTGGTTTCAATGGCCGATCAGAATGTCAGCGCAGGCGGCGATAACAGCCAGTCCATTCCGCTGAACAACAGCGGCGCGGACGGCATGTCGCCAGCCGAAGAGGCGCCGACGGCGCCGGCCCAGAGCGCGCCTGCGGATACTGCGGCCGCGCCTGACGCTGCTGCCACTTCTTCCGCGGCCAATACTTCAGCCGCCGCGACCGGTTCAGCCGCCTCTGCAGCCAATACTTCAGCTGCCGCGACCGGTTCAGCTGCTTCTGCAGCCAATACTTCAGCCGCTGCTACTGGCTCAGCCGCGCCGGTTGCGGTTTCGCCTTCGCAGGTGCCGGCCGACAACGGCCAGATGCCGACGGCTTCTGCAGGCGTTAGCGCGCCAGCCGCCGAGGCCAATGCGCTGGTTATGAACTTCAGCAAAGAGTGCTGGCTGGAAGTTTCCGATGCGACAGGCAAGAAACTGTTCAGCGGGATCCAACGTAGTGGTGGTAAACTCAGCCTTTCCGGCACGGCGCCATATCGTCTTAAGATTGGCGCGCCGGGCGCCGTTCAGATCCAGTATCAGGGCCAGCCGGTCGATCTGAGTCGTTTTATCCGTAGCAACCAGGTTGCCCGCCTGACAGTCGGTGCGCAATAACGCATCTTCTGGTCGCGAGTAATTTCGGAGAAAGAATATGCATAACGAAGCACCCATTATCCGTCGCAAATCAAAGCGCATTTACGTCGGCCAGGTGCCAGTGGGCGACGGCGCGCCTATCGCCGTCCAGTCCATGACCAATACGCGAACCACCGATGTGGCCGCAACGGTTAACCAAATCAAAGCGCTTGAGCGCGTCGGCGTTGATATCGTTCGCGTCTCTGTTCCCACCATGGATGCCGCCGAAGCGTTCCGCCTTATCAAGCAGCAGGTTAACGTCCCGCTGGTTGCCGATATCCATTTTGACTACCGTATCGCGCTGAAAGTGGCTGAATACGGCGTTGACTGCCTGCGCATCAACCCCGGCAATATCGGCAACGAAGAGCGTATTCGGCAGGTCGTTGACTGCGCGCGTTACAATAATATCCCAATCCGTATCGGCGTTAACGCCGGATCGCTGGAAAAGGATCTGCAGGAAAAGTATGGCGAGCCGACGCCGCAGGCGCTGCTGGAATCCGCTATGCGCCATGTCGATCACCTCGATCGTCTTAACTTCGATCAGTTCAAGGTCAGCGTAAAAGCGTCGGACGTGTTCCTGGCGGTGGAGTCGTATCGCCTGCTGGCTAAGCAGATCGAGCAGCCGCTGCACCTGGGCATTACCGAGGCAGGCGGCGCGCGCGCCGGCGCGGTGAAATCCGCGATTGGCCTGGGCCTGCTGCTGTCGGAAGGCATTGGCGATACGCTGCGTATTTCGCTGGCGGCCGATCCAATCGAAGAGGTGAAAGTCGGTTTTGATATTCTGAAATCGCTGCGCATTCGCTCCAGAGGCATTAACTTTATCGCCTGTCCAACCTGCTCCCGTCAGGAGTTTGATGTGATCGGCACCGTTAACGCACTGGAGCAGCGGCTGGAAGATATCATTACGCCCATGGACGTTTCTATTATCGGCTGCGTGGTCAACGGGCCGGGCGAGGCGCTGGTTTCCACGCTGGGCGTCACCGGCAGCAACAAGAAAAGCGGGTTTTACGAGGACGGCGTGCGCCTGCGCGAGCGTCTGGATAACCACGATATGATTGACCAGCTGGAAGCGCGTATTCGTGCCAAAGCCGCGATGATGGACGAATCCCGTCGTATCGATGTGCAGCAGGTTGAAAAATAAATAATGGCGGGGCGGGCCGCAGCTTGCGCGTCCGCCCCCGAAAGGAAAGAAGAGAAAACAGTGGCGAAGAATATTCAGGCAATCCGCGGCATGAACGACTATCTGCCTGTGGATACCGCGGTGTGGCAGCGTATTGAACAAACCCTTAAGCAGGTGCTGGCCAGCTATGGCTACAGCGAAATCCGCACGCCGATTGTAGAGCAGACCCCGTTATTCAAACGCGCTATCGGTGAAGTCACCGACGTGGTTGAAAAAGAGATGTACACCTTCGACGATCGCAACGGCGAAAGCCTGACGCTGCGTCCTGAAGGCACGGCAAGCTGCGTGCGCGCCGGCATCGAGCACGGTCTGCTCTACAATCAGGAACAGCGCCTGTGGTATATCGGGCCGATGTTCCGCTACGAGCGTCCGCAGAAGGGCCGCTATCGTCAGTTCCATCAAATCGGTGCGGAAGTGTTTGGTCTTCAGGGGCCGGATATCGACGCCGAGCTGATTATGATGACCGCGCGCTGGTGGAAGTCGCTGGGCATTGCCGATCACGTCCGTCTGGAGTTGAACTCTATCGGTTCGCTGGAGGCGCGCGCCAGCTACCGCGATGCGCTGGTGGCTTTCCTGGAACAGCATAAAGAAGTGCTGGACGAGGATTGTAAACGCCGCATGTACAGCAATCCGCTGCGCGTGCTGGACAGCAAAAACCCGGACGTCCAGCAGCTGCTGAACGACGCGCCGGTGCTGGGCGACTATCTGGACGCCGACTCCCGCGAACACTTTGACGGTCTTTGCCAGCTGCTGGATGCCGCCGGTATCGCCTACACGGTGAACCAGCGGCTGGTGCGCGGCCTGGACTACTATAACCGTACCGTCTTTGAATGGGTGACCAGCAGCCTGGGCGCGCAGGGCACGGTGTGCGCTGGCGGCCGCTACGATGGGCTGGTCGAACAGCTGGGCGGTCGCGCCACGCCGGCCGTCGGTTTTGCGATGGGGCTGGAGCGTCTGGTGCTGCTGGTGCAGGCGGTGAATCCGGAATTTGAACCGACGCGCATTGTCGATGTCTATGTTATCGCTTCAGGGGCTGGCGTACAGTCTGCGGCGATGCAGCTGGCGGAAAAACTGCGCGATGCGGATCCGTCTCTGAAGCTGATGACCAATTTTGGCGGCGGCAACTTCAAGAAGCAGTTTGCCCGCGCGGACAAGTGGGGCGCACGCGTCGCGCTGGTGCTGGGCGAGGAAGAAGTGGCCAACAATCAGGTTGTCATCAAAGATTTGCGCAACGGCGAGCAGCAGAAGCTGGAGCAGCATGAGGCGGCAGCGACGCTGGCAGCAATGCTGAAGCAGACGGCCGCGATTTAAGGAGAGTTTGCGTGGAAGTGTATAGCAACGAAAACGAGCAGGTCGACGCGCTAAAAGGCTTTTTCGCGCAGAACGGCAAGGCGCTGGCTATCGGCGTGATTATCGGCATCGGCGCGCTGGCGGGCTGGCGCTACTGGAGCAGCCATCAGGACACCAGCAGCCGCGAAGTCTCGGCGACCTACCAGCAGGTTTCGGGCGCGCTGGACGCCAGCAAGCCGGAAACGCTGACGGCGGCGGCGAAATTCGCCGACAGCAACAGCAACACCTATGGCGCGCTGGCTTCGCTGGATGTGGCAAAACGCTATGTTGACAACAACGAGCTGGATAAAGCCGCCGCGCAGCTGCAAAGCGGCCTGAAGGCGACCAAAGACGCCAATCTGCAGGCGGTGTTGAACCTGCGCCTGGCGCGTATTCAGCTGCAGCAGAAGCAGCCGGATGCGGTACTGAAGACCCTGGATGCGATCAAGGGCGACGGCTGGACGGCTATCATTGCTGACGTACGCGGCGAAGCGCTGCTCAGCAAGGGCGACAGCAAGGGCGCTCGCGAAGCCTGGAGTAAAGGCATTGCTTCCAACGCCTCGCCGGCGCTGAAAGAGATGCTGCAGATGAAAATGAATAATTTGCCAGGTTAATAATTGCCGCAACGGGCTTAAGAGGGATTTCATGGAATTGCGTAAGATACTGCTACCGGCACTGATTTCAGTCACGCTGCTCAGCGGATGTTCATGGTTCAGCGGTGAAGAAGACGTGGTCAAAATGTCGCCGCTGCCGAAAGTGGAAAATCAGTTTACCCCGGAAGAGGTCTGGAGCACGTCGGTAGGCGATGGCGTGGGCGATTACTACTCCAACCTGCATCCGGCCTGGTCTGAGAACACCGTTTACGCCGCCGATCGCTTCGGCGTGGTAAAAGCGCTGAACGCGGGCGACGGCAAAGAACAGTGGAAGGTCGATCTGTCGACCAAAACGGGCTTCTTCTCTAAGAACCTGCCCGCGCTGCTTTCCGGCGGCCTCTCTTACGACGGCGGTCACGTCTATGTCGGCAGCGAGCGCGGCCAGGTTTATGCGCTGAACAGCAGCGATGGTTCCATCGCCTGGCAGACCAAAGCGGCTGGCGAAGTGCTGTCGCGCCCGGTTGCCAGCGACGGTCTGGTGCTGGTGCATACCAGCAACGGCATGCTGCAGGGCCTGGATCAGAGCAGCGGCGTCGTAAAGTGGACGGTTAACCTTGACGTGCCGGCGCTGTCGCTGCGCGGTGAGTCCGCGCCTGCTACCGCCTTCGGTGCGGCTATCGTCGGCGGCGACAACGGTCGCGTCAGCGCGGTGATGATGAACCAGGGCCAGATTATCTGGCAGCAGCGTATCTCCCAGCCGGGCGGCGCGACGGAAATCGATCGTCTTGCCGATGTGGATACCACGCCGGTCGTCGTTGACGGCGTGGTTTACGCGCTGGCCTATAACGGCAGCCTGGCGGCGCTGGATCTGCGCTCAGGACAGGTGATGTGGAAACGCGAAATCGGCTCCGTAAACGATATGATCGTGGACGCGGGACGCATCTACCTGGTTGACCAGGACGATCGCGTAGTGGCCTTGAGCACCGATGGCGGCGTAACCCTGTGGCGTCAGAGCGATCTGCTGCACCGCAACCTGACCGCGCCGGTGCTTTATAATGGCTATCTGGTCGTAGGCGATAGCGAAGGCTACCTGCACTGGGTGAATACCACCGACGGCCGTTTTGTTGCGCAGCAGAAAGTGGACGGCTCTGGCTTCCAGACCTCGCCGGTGGTCGCCAGCGACAAGCTGCTGATCCAGGCGAAAGGCGGCGAAGTCTACGCTTTCACGCGCTAATACGCTGCCTGCACGTCGAAACGGCTCCTGATTGTTCAGGGGCCGTTTCGTTTTTTTACAGGCGTGGTATCCTCTACGCCTTCAGCCTGCGTGTGCGCCAGTAATCAAGTTGCAAGCGGTCAGGCGTTTAATTTTAGTAATGAGGCTTCAATATGGTACCTGTGGTCGCGCTGGTCGGGCGTCCCAATGTGGGAAAATCTACACTTTTTAACCGTCTTACGCGCACGCGAGATGCGCTGGTAGCGGATTTTCCTGGGCTAACCCGTGACCGTAAGTATGGTCGCGCCGAGGTCGAAGGGCGTGAGTTTATCTGCATTGATACCGGCGGTATCGATGGCAATGAAGAGGGCGTGGAAACCCGTATGGCCGAACAGTCGCTGCTGGCGATCGAAGAGGCCGACGTGGTGCTGTTTATGGTTGATGCGCGTGCGGGCCTGATGCCTGCCGATCAGGCCATTGCCCAACATTTGCGCTCACGCCAGAAACCCACTTTTCTGGTAGCCAACAAAACCGACGGCATGGATCCGGATTCCGCCGTGGTCGATTTCTATTCGCTGGGGCTGGGTGAAATCCATGCTATCGCCGCTTCGCACGGTCGTGGCGTTACCGGCCTGCTGGAAATGGTGCTGCTGCCGTGGATGGATGAGGTTGCGCCGCAGGCGGAGCTGACGGAAGAAGAAGAGAACGAAGCCTACTGGGCGGAGCTGGCGGCGAAAGAGAGCGGCGCAGAGCAGGAAGAAGAGGAAGACGACTTCAACCCGCTGGATCTGCCGATCAAGCTGGCTATCGTCGGTCGGCCTAACGTGGGTAAATCCACGCTGACTAACCGTATCCTCGGTGAGGATCGCGTTGTGGTTTACGATATGCCGGGCACCACGCGCGACAGCATCTATATCCCTATGGAACGCGACGGCCGCGAATATATCCTGATCGACACGGCAGGCGTGCGCAAGCGCGGCAAAATTACCGAAACGGTCGAGAAGTTCTCGGTGATCAAAACGCTACAGGCGATCGAAGACGCTAACGTGGTGATGCTGGTGATCGATGCCCACGAAGGGATTTCCGATCAGGATCTGTCGCTGCTCGGCTTTATCCTCAACAGCGGTCGCTCGCTGGTGATTGTGGTGAACAAATGGGACGGCCTGTCGCAGGAAGTGCGCGAAGAAGTTAAAGAAACCCTCGACTTCCGTCTTGGCTTTATCGATTTTGCCCGCGTGCACTTTATCTCCGCGCTGCACGGCAGCGGCGTAGGCAACCTGTTCGAATCGGTTACCGAAGCTTACGACTGCTCAACCCGTCGCGTGAATACCTCAATGCTGACCCGCATTATGAATATGGCAGCCGACGATCATCAGCCGCCGCTGGTGCGCGGTCGCCGCGTGAAGCTGAAGTATGCGCATGCCGGCGGCTACAACCCGCCGATTGTGGTGATCCACGGCAACCAGGTGAAAGATCTGCCGGATTCCTACAAGCGCTATCTGATGAACTACTTCCGCCGCTCGCTGGAAGTGATGGGTACGCCTATTCGCATCCAGTTTAAAGAAGGGGATAACCCTTTTGCCGGTAAACGCAACCTGCTGACGCCTAACCAGCAGCGCAAGCGCAAACGCCTGCTGAGCCATCTGAAAAAGAACAAACGCTGATTTGCGGGCGATGCCTTATCGCCCTGACAACGGTGTTTTCCGGGCCCGGCATTCTGTCGGGCTCGCTTTTTTGGGGTCGGAATTGATGTCGGCGAGCGGCTTTTCTCTTTGCGGGCCGCCAGCCGGTTACCTCTTTTCTTATTGCCCGACAAAGGCTGCTTCTTAAATGCGGCGGTGCAACTTTGTTTTATACTTATCAAATAAAACAGGAGAAAACGATGAGTGAACACTGCCCGATTTGCCAGCATCCCCTTGTCATCCAGGATGAACGGCTGTACTGCGCCAGCTGCCAGCGTGATTTTGCCGCCAAAGCTATCTGCCCTGATTGCGATCGGCCGCTACAGCTCCTCAAGGCCTGTGGCGCTACCGACTATTTTTGCCCTAACGGCGACGGCTTAATATCCAGAAAGCGGGTTGTCTTCAGGCCGCTGATTGAATCGCTGTAAGCGTATTAAAATAATGCTTCGCTCTGAATGCAGGTTGCTGCTAAGTGGCGAGGCCATTTTCATCAACTCTGCTTTTATTTCCCCGCCCTGAATCCGCTTTAACCCTTTCTTTTTTCGTACCGCCGCGTGCTGCTTATTAAGCTGGCGTGAACTATTATCCCGCGAAATTGTTTAGTAAAAGTTAAAATAACGTACCAATAAATGTGCTTAATACGCACGAGTGTGAAGTTTGTTAATTTTGTGTGTAGTTATTTATGAACCGCGTGGTACAATTTTGCCGTTAGCGGTCGGCAGGCCGCCAACGCAGGACGGGGTCAACCCGTATCGCCTTGTTAAGCGTCTATAGCATAATGTTGAGCTGCTTTACGCCGCGCCCGTTTAAAATGGGTGCAGAAGCAGCCTGAGATTACGCTAAACGCTGTTTTCCAGGAGTGTTTTTCCATGTCTCAAACAAATGCCCGGTCGTCGAAATGGCTGGGTCTGTGGTGCGTTCTGCTGGGCCTGATCTTGCTGGCAACCGGCCTGTTCTTCGTGGTTGGTGGCGGAAAACTGCTGTCGCTGGGCGGCAGCTGGTATTTCATGATCGCCGGTATTTTGACCGTGATTGCCGCTATCCAGTTTTTCCGCCGCAAATCTTCCGCCGTTGCGGTTTACGCGCTGGTCTTTATCGGCACGGTAATCTGGGCGCTGCTGGAGGTCGGTCTGGATTTCTGGCCGCTGGTTTCGCGCCTGATGACCATCGCCGGGCTGATGCTGCTGGCCTTGATTACGCTGCCCGCGCTGCGCAGGCACGAAGGGAAATCTGCTGCGGCTAAGCCTGCTTATATTTCTGCTGCCGTGCTGGTTGTAGGCCTGGTGGCGACCTTTGTACAGATGTTCCAGCCACACGCGCCGGTTGCCGACGGCAGCGAACTGCCGCTGGTGCCGGTAAATAAAGCGACCGAACAGAAAAACTGGGACAACTACGGCAATACGCCGGGCGGCAGCCGCTTTGTGGCGCTGGACCAGATCACGCGCGACAACGTGAAAGACCTGAAGGTAGCCTGGACTTTCCGCACCGGCGATATTCCTGACAGCCCAACCGGCAACGGCGCGGAAGATCAGCAAACGCCTTTGCAGATTGGCGATGTGCTCTACCTTTGCACGCCGCACAACAACGTGATCGCGGTCAACGCCGACACGGGGAAAAAGATGTGGGAACACGTGGTGAATGCGCAGGCAGAGGTCTGGAACCGCTGTCGCGGCCTGGCTTACTTTGACGCCACTCAGCCACTGAAACAGCCTTCAGTGCCTGGCTCTACGCCGGTGCCGCAGGCCGTGCTGCCTGCGGGCGACAGCTGCCAGCGTCGTCTGCTGATGAATACCATCGATGCGCGCCTGATGGCTATCAACGCCGACAATGGCGAACTGTGCCAGAACTTTGGCGACCACGGTGTGGTTGACCTGAAAGCGGGCCTGGGCGAAGCGCAGGATCCAAAATATCAGCTGACCTCTGCGCCAACGCTTGCGGGCACCACCGTTGTGGTCGGCGGCCGCGTTGCGGATAACGTCCAGACCGATATGCCTGGCGGCGTGATCCGTGGCTTTGACGTGATTACCGGCCAGATGCGCTGGGCCTTTGATACGGGCAATGACGATCCGAATGCAAAATTGCAGCCGGGCCAGAGCTATGCCCGCAGCACGCCTAATTCCTGGGCGCCGATGTCCTACGATCCCGCGATGAATACCGTGTTTATGCCAATGGGCAGTTCGTCGGTCGATCTGTATGGCGCAACGCGTACCGCGCTGAACCATAAATATGGCGCTTCCATTCTGGCGGTCGATGCGACTACCGGCAAAGAGAAGTGGGTTTACCAGACCGTGCACAACGATCTGTGGGACTTTGACCTGCCGATGCAGCCAAGCCTGATCGACTTCCCGATGAAGGATGGCACCAGCAAACCGGCCGTAGTGATTGGCACCAAAGCGGGCCAGATCTACGTGCTGGATCGTCTGACCGGCAAGCCGCTGACCGAAGTGAAAGAAGTACCGGTTAAAAAAGGCAATATCCCGAACGAGCAGTATACGCCAACTCAGCCTAAGTCTGTCGGCATGCCGCAGATTGGCGCGGAAACGCTGAAAGAGTCTGATATGTGGGGCGCTACGCCGTTCGATCAGCTTGCCTGCCGCGTGGCCTTTAAATCCATGCGCTACGATGGCCTGTACACCGTGCCGGGCACCGACAAAGCCCTGAGCTTCCCTGGCTCGCTGGGCGGCATGAACTGGGGCAGCCTGTCTACCGATCCGAACAATCACTACATCTTCGTCAACGACATGCGTCTTGGCCTGTGGGTGCAGATGATCCCGGCCAATACCGGCGCTACCGCTCGCGGCAGCAACGGCGGGGAAGCGATCAACACCGGCATGGGTGCGGTGCCGCTGAAAGGCACGCCTTATGCGGTAAACAAAAACCGCTTTATGTCGCCGCTGGGCATTCCTTGCCAGAAACCGCCGTTCGGTACGCTCTCTGCTATCGATCTGAAAACGCAGAAGCTGGTATGGCAGGTTCCGGTTGGTACGGTGCAGGATACCGGCCCGTTCGGCATCAAAATGCACGCGCAGATGCCGGTAGGGATGCCGACGCTGGGCGGCACGCTGGCTACGCAGGGCGGCCTGGTGTTTATCGCGGGCACGCAGGATTACTATCTGCGCGCGTTTGACACGGCTACCGGTAAAGAGGTGTGGAAAGCACGTCTGCCGGTTGGCAGTCAGGGCGGCCCCATTAGCTACAAGTCGCCGAAAACAGGCAAGCAGTACATCCTGATTTCAGCCGGCGGCGCGCGTCAGTCCCCGGATCGCGGCGACTACGTAATTGCTTACGCGCTGGATAAATAAGCGCGATAATAAAAAGCCCCGCCAGCAACGGCGGGGCTTTTTTCTGGCTACTGGCCATCGTGCCAGAGCTGCACCAGCTCGGGCGGCGCCAGATCCTCAGGAATTAGGATCACCAGATTGCCGACCTGCTGCCGCGTGGCATAGCTGATTTCGATACGGTAATAGCGCTGATCGCCTCTTCCGGCGCGGCTTTGCTCTCCCGGCGGTTCTCCCAGCCGCAGCGCGTGGCGCAATACGCTGCACACATGTTCCCGCTGCGGAGGATCCAGTTGGGCCAGCGCGATGCGTCTTGGGCTGGACAGTTTAGGGATAAAAGCAAAACCGCCTTCGCGCGCCACGTCGATGATCGCGTCGTCGCTCAGTTCCGGAAGTGAATTCATAACACGCCAACCTCCTTCCAGGCATTTTCAATGGCCTGACCTACCGATTTATTAAAACGTTTCTGACCGTGATTAACAGTATACTGCGCGAAAGTTTTAAAGTCGGCATTCTGCGGCAGCGTTTTATCGCATACCGTATCGTACCAGGCGTAGCCGGCCAGCTCCCAGGCGTAGCCGCCGAGCGTCTTCGCGGCCAGATAGAAAGCGCGATTGGGAATGCCGGAGTTCAGATGCACGCCACCGTTGTCTTCGCGCGTCTGGATATAGCCTTTCATATCCGCAGGCTGAGGATCTTTGCCCAGCAGCGGATCGTCGTAGGCCGTTCCCGGCGCCGACATAGAGCGTAGTCCTTTGCCGTTAATGCCTTCGGCCAGCAGCCCTTCGCCGATTAGCCAGTCCGCCTGATCGGCCGTCTGCTTGCGGCTGAACTGCTTAACCAGCGAGCCAAACACGTCCGACAGCGATTCATTCAGCGCGCCCGCCTGCTCAAAATAGATCAGGCCGGCTTCGGTTTCCGTTACGCCGTGCGCCAGCTCGTGGCCGACCACATCCAGCGCGATGGTAAAACGATTGAAGATTTCGCCGTCGCCGTCGCCGAACACCATTTGCTGACCGTTCCAGAAGGCGTTCTGATAGTCTTTGCCATAGTGCACGGTGCCTTTCAGCGTCAGCCCCTGATTATCCAGGGAATTACGCTTATAGGCCTGCCAGAAAAAGTCGTAGGTGACGCCAAGATAGTCGTAAGCCTCATTGGCGGCAACGTCGTTATTGCCTGACTGGCCTTCGCTGCGCACCAGCGTGCCGGGAAGATTTTGGGTCTGCTCTGAATCATAGATTTCCCGCTGGACCTGGCCCGGCGCGGCGGTTTTTGCCCCGTCCGGTTTGACCCAGGTTTCCGCCATCAGCGTCTGCACGTGCGCCAGAGTCTGGCGCGCGCAGCTCTGCTGCAGGCCGGAGCCGTTATCAATGATTTTGCTCAGCATATAGGGAGGGATGACGCCGTAATGCATACCATGCTCCTTGGTCCATCGTAAATGTCCAAAAAGTATAGTGGCTGCTTTGCGTACGCGCATAAACGGGCCTGCGGCATAGTCGCACTATGTCTGCAGGAGCCGCCACAGCCTGGGTTCTCGTCAAAGTAATGCAGGACGTCAGAGCGATAAGGCAGCCAGAAATCCCAATTTGGACAGGCTATTTTATGCAAAACCAGTCTTTTTTCTTAAAAAATAGAGTTAGTGCCGGAACTGGTTTTCCTGATGTGGCCAGGGCCATTACTATCGGGATCGGATAATTATCGAACAAGGACATGTTATGGAAAACGGTTTAACTATTGCGATGACGCCGGTACAGCTTGCGGCTGTAATGGCAGATGAAACCGCTACAGGGGATGCAATCAGCAACCGCATATGGGGCGGAGTAGGATTTCTGGGGAGCGTACTCGAACTTGCCAGCGCGACTGCTCTGTGTCTGGTGCCCGAGCCTACAGGTTTGACCAAGGCGGGTTGTATTATTGTGGGCGCTCACAGCCTGGACGGGATCGGTTCATCGGCTTATCAGGTATACACTGGCAAAAAGACAGCATCAGTGACCGCTCGTGCCACAGCGGGTATTGCCAGAGAGCTCGGCGCTTCAAACTTATCTTGTCTTCAGCTATGACGTTAAATCCAGGATAGGAGTTGTGGTTAAATATGATGCAACCCAGGCGGCAAGTGCGACCAGGATCGAGGTTGTTATGAAGAAAAAGCAATATAACAACAAGCCTTATTACATCGCCACAGCTTATCCGGTACTTTGAAATATGAAAAACTTCACCCCTGTCAGCAATTTCTTCGTCGTCTTTTTCGGCCAGGACAGCGATGAATATGGCGACAGTTATCCAGAGATTGTTGACGCTGCTTTCAAAATTTATCTCGAAGACGGCCCGCATTATCTTGATAATTTAATTCGTAATATCGATGATTTTCGGCGTACTTATCCAGATAATGAAACGGCCGCAGTAGCGCTGAATGAATTAACGCGAGGTTCCGCAGGTGACACAAGGGAATATACTCCGACGCTTATTGGTTTTCTTGATTGGTTATCAGCCTACCTCAAAAAAAAGCGGGATGGCATCTGATTTTTTGAACATCCGATTTTTTTGGATCTTATTTAATCCAGACTGGGGAGACATATACCCTTAAATCGTAGATACGTATCTTGAGTATCAGGATATGATTGAAGAATTTATTAAGCAAGTTGACGCGTTTTTAAAACGATTATCCAGATAATAAATCAGCAATCTCCGCCCTTCAGCTGCGCCGCCATCAGCATCTGCACGTGCGCCAGAGTCTGACGCGCGCAACTCTGCCGCAGGCCGGAGCCGTTATCAATGATTTTGCGCAGAATATAGGGAGAGATGACGCCATAATGCATACCATGCTCCCTGGTCCATCGTAAATGTCCTTTGCGTACCCGCATAAACAAGCCTGCGGCGCGTCCCGCATTTTTAAAACAGCGATTTTCTTTTGGTTTCTTCAGAGGGTAGATTTGTTTACGGCAACGCTGAATGGCGAAAAGGACGCTTGATATGTGGTCTTGTTGTGTCCACAATATCAGTCGGAGCTACCCCGACCATTTAGCCTTGACCGAAGGAGTAAATATGAACGCAGATGCACTGGTAAAGGCTCGTATCCCGCAAGATATCAAGGAACGAGCCGTCGCTGCCCTTAACAAAATGGGCCTCAGCACATCGGATGTAATCCGCATGGTAATGATCCGCGTGGCGGACGAAGGCCGTCTTCCTTTTGAGGTAAAAACCCCAAATGTGGCTACCCAGGCTGCTATGGAAGAGCTGGATAATGGCCACGGAGAACGCTTTGAATCCGCTGACGCTCTGTTTAAGGACACAGGGATCTGATGTTAAAACCGGTACTGGCGAGTGCCTTCAAAGGAGATATAAAAAGACAGCAGCGACGCGGCAAAGATATGACCCGACTGAAAATATTAATCACGTTGTTGGCCGAGGGGAGAAAGATCCCCTCTGAATATGAAGATCATCCTTTGCAGGGTACCTGGCGAGGCTACCGCGATGCGCATATTGAAGGCGACTGGATCTTGATTTACAAAGTCGTAGGTAACGATCTCAAACTCGCAAGAACCGGTACGCATCAGGATATCTTCAGCAGCGCCTGAGGTGAGAAACCCGAAGGCGGCGAAGCGATATGTCTGCCAAAAGCCTCACGCCTTTTTAGCGCGGGCTTTTTTAACGAGCGTGACCGCCGTGACCTCGCTCTCTATCCAGCCGTCGCTCAGCCGGGTTTTCAGCCTGTCGCCCGCCTTCAGCTGCGCGGCTTTTTTAATGGCCAGGCCGTCGGCTGCCGTAGTGACGCTGAAACCGCGCGCCAGCGTCGCCAGCGGGCTGACGCCTTCCAGCTGGGCCGCCAGCGTGGCGAACTGCTGTTTGCCGCCGTTGAGCTGCGCCTGCATCGCCTGCTGTAAACGATAGCGCCACTGCTGAAGCTGCTGCTGCGCGCGATAAAGTCGGTTCTGCGGCTGCGTGGCGGCAAGCCGCTGCGTAGCCTGTTCCTGCTGACGAGCGGCCTGGCGCAGCCGCAGCTGCATGGTGTCATCCAGCCTGCGGTGGAGCCGCATCAGCGTCGTCTGCTGGCGCGCCAGCCGCAGCTGGGGATGCTGCTGCTGTAAACGGTGGTGCAGGCGGGTAAAGGTGCGGTTCTGCTGCGCAAGATAGTAGTCCATCGCCATCTCCAGCCTTGTCTGCTGCGACTGAAGCTGGCGCAGCAGCTCAATCTGATTGCGGCTGACCAGCTCCGCTGCCGCAGAAGGCGTTGGCGCGCGCAGATCCGCCACAAAGTCAGCGATAGTCACGTCGGTTTCGTGCCCTACGGCGCTGACGATAGCGATGCGGCTGGCGAAAATTGCCCGTGCTACGCGCTCGTCGTTGAAGCTCCACAGATCCTCCAGCGAGCCGCCGCCGCGTCCGACGATCAGCACGTCGCACTCTGCGCGCTGGTTGGCCAGCTCAATCGCCCGCACGATACTGGCTGGCGCATCGGCACCTTGAACCGGCGTGGGATAAATCACCACCGGCAGGGAAGGGTCGCGGCGGTGTAAAACCCGCAGCACATCGTGCAGCGCCGCGCCGGTGGCAGAGGTGATCACGCCTACCTGGCGTGCAGGATCGGGCAGCGGCTGCTTATGGCTCTGTTCAAACAGGCCTTCGCTCGCCAGCTTTTGCTTCAGCTGTTCAAACTGCTGCTGAAGCAGGCCGTCGCCGGCAGGCTGCATACTTTCAGCAATCAGCTGATAGTCGCCGCGCGGTTCATAAAGCGTGATGGTGGCCCTGACCAGCACCTGCTGGCCATTTTGCGGACGAAAGGTTACGCGGCGGTTGCTGTTGCGGAACATCGCGCAGCGTACCTGTGCGCCGTCGTCCTTCAGCGTAAAATACCAGTGGCCGGAAGAGGGCTGGGAAAAGTTAGAGATCTCGGCGCTCAGCCAGACCTGGCCCATCTCCATTTCCAGCAGCTTGCGCACCGTGGTATTCAGGCGGCTGACGGTAAAAATATTGGCGGTTGGCGGTAGCGACATGTGATAGAGATCAAACTTTAAATCAGAGGGTTAATTAACCGATACTACATGCCTGACGGGAGGGATCAAGAGTTTTTCGTAAATAATGCTGGAGGCAATCGATTACGCCCTGTATAATGCCGCGGCAATATTTTACAAGTTCTCATTCACCCTGAGGTTGAGATATTGCCATGCTAAGAATCGCTAAAGAAGCCCTGACATTTGACGACGTGCTGCTCGTTCCCGCTCATTCGACTGTGTTGCCTAATACGGCCGACCTCAGTACCCAGCTTACCAAAACCATTCGCCTGAATATTCCTATGCTCTCTGCGGCTATGGACACCGTGACCGAAGCGGGCCTGGCTATTGCGCTGGCGCAGGAAGGCGGGCTGGGCTTTATTCATAAAAATATGTCCATCGAGCGCCAGGCGGAAGAAGTCCGCAAGGTGAAGAAACATGAAAGCGGCGTGGTGACCGATCCGCAAACCGTGCTGCCCACTACGGCGCTGAGCGAAGTGAAGCTGCTGACCGAGCGTAACGGCTTTGCGGGCTATCCGGTGGTTAACGGCGACAACGAGCTGGTAGGTATCATCACCGGCCGCGACGTGCGTTTCGTCACCGATATGAGCCTGCCGGTTTCGGCGGTCATGACGCCAAAAGAGCGTCTGGTCACCGTACGCGAAGGCGAAGCGCGTGAAGTCGTGCTGCAAAAGATGCACGAAAAACGCATCGAAAAAGCGCTGGTGGTGGACGATGCTTTCCATCTGCTGGGCATGATCACCGTTAAAGATTTCCAGAAAGCCGAACGCAAGCCTAACGCCTGTAAAGACCAGGAAGGTCGTCTGCGCGTCGGCGCAGCGGTAGGCGCGGGCGCGGGCAACGAAGAGCGCGTGGACGCGCTGGTCGCGGCTGGCGTTGACGTGCTGCTGATTGACTCTTCTCACGGCCACTCTGAAGGCGTATTGCAGCGTATCCGTGAAACCCGTGCTAAATATCCTGACCTGCAGATCCTCGGCGGCAACGTCGCGACCGGCGCTGGCGCGCTGGCGCTGGTTGAGGCTGGCGTAAGTGCGGTGAAAGTGGGTATCGGCCCTGGCTCCATCTGTACCACCCGTATCGTCACCGGCGTGGGCGTGCCGCAGATCACTGCAGTTTCTGACGCGGTCGCCGCGCTGGAAGGTACCGGTATTCCTGTTATCGCCGACGGCGGCATTCGCTTCTCCGGCGACATCGCCAAGGCGATTGCGGCTGGCGCCAGCGCGGTGATGGTCGGCTCTATGCTGGCGGGCACCGAAGAATCGCCGGGCGAAATCGAACTGTATCAGGGCCGCTCGTTCAAATCCTATCGCGGCATGGGCTCGCTGGGCGCGATGTCCAAAGGCTCTTCCGACCGTTACTTCCAGACCGATAACGCGGCGGACAAGCTGGTGCCGGAAGGTATCGAAGGTCGCGTGGCCTATAAAGGCCGTCTGAAAGAGATCGTACATCAGCAGATGGGCGGCCTGCGCTCCTGTATGGGTCTGACCGGCTGCGGCACCATCGAAGCTCTGCGCACCAAAGCGGAATTCGTTCGCATCAGCGGCGCGGGCATCACCGAAAGCCACGTGCACGACGTCACCATTACCAAAGAGTCGCCAAACTACCGCATGGGTTCCTGATAACCCGGCCCGATGCCCGGCGCTGACCGGGCATTTTACTTAATCCCTGTATTTGTTTATCGCTCTGGAATAGCCCAATGACCACGGAAAATATCCATAAACACCGCATCCTGATCCTTGATTTCGGCTCGCAGTATACGCAGCTGGTGGCACGCCGCGTGCGCGAGCTGGGCGTCTACTGTGAACTTTGGGCGTGGGACGTCACTGAAGAGCAGATCCGCCAGTTTAATCCAAACGGCATCATTCTTTCCGGCGGCCCGGAAAGCACCACCGAACACAACAGCCCGCGCGCGCCGCAATACGTTTTCAACGCGGGCGTGCCGGTATTCGGCGTTTGCTACGGGATGCAGACCATGGCGCTGCAGCTTGGCGGCAAGGTGGAAGGCTCCAGCGAGCGCGAGTTTGGCTATGCGCAGGTAGAAGTTGGCGTGGACAGCGCGCTGACTCGCGGCATTGAAGATTCCCTGAGCGCGGACGGCAAACCGCTGCTGGACGTCTGGATGAGCCACGGCGACAAAGTTACCGCTATCCCGTCCGATTTTGTGACCGTTGCCAGCACCGAAAGCTGCCCCTTCGCCATTATGGCTAACGAAGAGAAGCGCCTGTACGGCGTGCAGTTCCACCCGGAAGTGACGCACACGCGTCAGGGCCAGCGGATGCTGGAGCGTTTTGTGCTGGATATCTGCCAGTGTGAAGCGCTGTGGACGCCGGCAAAAATCATCGAAGATGCGGTTGAGCGCCTGCGCGTGCAGGTGGGCAACGACAGGGTGATCCTGGGCCTGTCCGGCGGCGTGGACTCTTCCGTGACCGCGATGCTGCTGCACCGCGCCATCGGCGATCGTCTGACCTGCGTATTCGTCGACAACGGCCTGCTGCGCCTGAACGAAGCGGAGCAGGTGCTGGAGATGTTCGGCGATCACTTTGGCCTGAACATTGTCCACGTGGAAGGCGAAAAACGTTTCCTGGACGCGCTGGCGGGCGTCGACGAGCCGGAAGCCAAGCGAAAAATCATCGGCCGCGTCTTCGTGGAAGTGTTCGATGAAGAGGCGCTGAAGCTGGAAGACGTGAAGTGGCTGGCGCAGGGCACCATCTATCCGGACGTGATCGAATCCGCCGCTTCTGCTACCGGCAAAGCGCACGTTATCAAGTCGCACCACAACGTGGGCGGCCTGCCGAAAGAGATGAAGATGGGCCTGGTTGAACCGCTGCGTGAGCTGTTCAAAGACGAAGTGCGTAAAATCGGCCTGGAGCTTGGCCTGCCGTACAACATGCTTTACCGTCATCCGTTCCCTGGACCAGGTCTGGGCGTGCGCGTGCTGGGCGAAGTGAAGAAAGAGTATTGCGATCTGCTGCGTCGCGCCGATGCGATCTTTATCGAAGAGCTGCACAAGGCCGATCTGTATAACAAAGTCAGCCAGGCGTTCACCGTGTTCCTGCCTGTACGTTCAGTAGGCGTGATGGGCGACGGGCGTAAGTATGACTGGGTGGTTTCGCTGCGTGCGGTAGAAACCATCGACTTTATGACCGCGCACTGGGCGCATCTGCCTTATGAGTTCCTGGGCCGCGTCTCTAACCGCATCATCAATGAAATCAACGGTATTTCCCGCGTGGTTTACGATATCTCCGGCAAGCCGCCGGCGACGATCGAGTGGGAATGAACCTTATTCTCAATTGGTTGATTTAATTCTATAAAAATAAGCCATTAATGTTCTTCTCGTATCATTAATGGCATATTGCATGGAATGTGAACGGTATGTGTTGGGAAAACACGGATGCCATGACTGGAAGATTAGTTCTTATGTGATATTGATACTGTGTTTTTTGAAACTCCCTTGGTCATATTCTTTCACACAGCCTTTTGCGCTGAATTCTCTTTGGCATGAAATGTAAGTGTAAACACTTTTTCTCCGGTTCCTTGTACGCTGCATTCTGCTTCGCATAACGCTGATTCGGGCTGATTGTGCTGGAATACATGTAGAAAATGCTGAGCAACTGCGAAGGCTGCACGAGGTGTAACTTTGGTTCCCGGCATAGTGATGTCGTACTGATGCCGTCTGTCGAAGACTTCTTCTGGCTCACGGAATCTGAATTTTATTTCGAACACGATAGTGGCTCCTACATGCTTTGCGTTTTCAAAGTGGCGCTTCTCTAGTTCTGCGACGAACATCGGCTCTGCCGCCTTCATGGTTATTGTTGTGATAATACCTATTGCGAGAAGTGCCAGAGCTTCTGCCGCGCCTTGTTCATGGGGCTTCCAGGCGTTCTTCCGTTTTACATTCCCGTGAAAATAGAAGCCACGTTTTTCAACTAGATGATTGATAACGTCATCTGCTTCTGGATTCGTCATTAAAAGTTTCGCCGTATCTGAGTTCCTATCGTTCTTTGCTGGGATCATATCTTTGATCGCAAGCTCAACAATGGTACGAAATTCTTGGTTTGATTTGAGCGCCGATTGCAAGCTTGGTGTTTTAAATTGACCATTCCCGTAAAGAGATTCAATCAACAGGAAGGAATAGCGGAAGGAATTTATGAACTCCTGATTTTTAAGCATTTTGCGAGCGTTTTTTACAAAGGCAACTTCAAATCTCGGCCCATCATGTTTCTCAGCAGCCATAAGCGCTCGTGTAAGCATATCGAAACTGAGAGGCAATGCATCATCATGCCTTCCCATTGAGAGACTTTTTATGGAGAGTCGGTCTTCTTCCTCTGGAGTTTCTCCTTCATATTTAGTCTCAATTTCCTCTGTGATGAGTTCAATATCATGGAAGCATTCGAGAAAAGTGGCGGCGTCATCAAGTTGACGTTTCACAAATGCCAAACGGTCATCATGCCCTGTTATCGTTGTTATGGCCTCGAACGAAGTAGGTTTCTGAAAGTTCGGCGCATATTCCAGAGGTTGCCTCTCAAAAGTAAGTTCAATCGCCTTAGCGTAACCGCTCTCTTCAATGATACGAAGCCTACCGCCCTGCACTGGAATTTCCCAGTGATCGTCAATGATAATTTTGCGTTTGAACTGGACAATGTAACGAATTCTCACGGGTAAAGTCCTCAAACCTTATCGTTAAAGAATAGAATGATATCTGGAAGGGGTGTTTTTAGCATTATTGAAAATTAAAGTTATTTATATTCAACAATATAGTTCGAGTCTTGGGAGAGGTAACACAATCCTTTACAAGGGGCGGAACTCGAATAGGATTGAACTCGACCAATATTTGGGGACCGTTTCGTCGGTCGACATGATGGCCACAAACTCATAGATGAGACAGATGATGAATGGCTAAACCTTATTTTGGAAGATCTAGTCTTTCGATGTTATGATTGTATGTATCACAGGTGACACATAGCTGAACGAGGTTAAGATGCCCGAAGAAAAAAATACGAGTAAACTTCGTCGGACAAAAGGCTCGGTTGTTCGGCCCTCAACCGAAGCAGCTTTGGTCAAGTTAGGCAAAGATATCGAGTTTGCACGTAGAGTAAGGGGTATCCCCGCTGATAGGTTTGCAAACTCAGCGGGAATTTCGCGCTCTACTTTACATCGACTTGAGAGTGGTAATGGTGCCGGGATTTCACTTAACACCCTCGCGATGGTGCTCACTGTTCTTGGGAAGCTTGATCTATTGAGTAATTTGATCGACATACGTAACGACGATATCGGTCTATCTATGCTGCGTGAAAATGTTATGCAAAAAGCAAACACGCTCCGTAGTAAAGGTATCAAAGCGAGCGTGGTGATCCGGCCGGGAGCGACAATGGTGAAACGAGCGGCAGGTACAGCGGCCACTAAGAAACCGACAACATCTAGTATAGAAGCGAAGCGTCAGGGAAATCAGAAGACGTTGGTAGTCAGCCCATCAGGACGTACATCATCGCTGCTCTCTCGCTTAAAAGCTACACGAGACTCTTCTGGCTCATGATTAGAGAATTTATATGAGGCAAAGACTTTACGTCTGGATGGATGATCAAGATCTGGTCGGACAGTTGGATTTCAACGTCGACGGGATGCGACAGAACTCCGTTTTCACCTATGCGCAGAGTTGGATCGATAATCCGGAAGGCTTCGACCTGTCTCCTTTCATGCCTCGTAGTCAGGTAATCGCATCGGCTAGTCTGCAGGGAAATTCATCTCCCCTTGTTATGCCGATAGCCGATAGCGCGCCTGATTCTTGGGGGCGCGCTATTATGCGTGCGGCAAATGGCGGCCGCGCAATGAATGATTTCGAATATCTTATTGGGGTCGATGATTTCCTACGTTCGGGTGCACTTCGCTTTTATGAGAACGATGAGCCGGACGCGCTTCCTTTGGCCCAACCCCGGACTGGTGGAAATGCTTATTCCATACCACGGCTCATCGAACTCGAGGATATGATTCATGAGGCTCGCGCCTTAGAAGCAGACCCGACCCATTATCGTGAAAACCGGGCACAGTTGCTTGCTGGACAAATGTTACTTGACGCTGCCGGTTCGCTCGGCGGTGCGCGACCAAAAGTAAATGTGCGTGACGAGGATCAGACTATCTGGATAGCGAAGTTGCCGAAGATGGGCGATGAATACGATATGGCGCGTGCCGAAGTACTCACACTTCGTCTCGCAGGCGAAATAGGGATGATGGTTGCGGAAGCTAAGCCACTTGTCGTATCTGGGCAGTTTCCGGTTGCTTTAATCAAACGTTTTGATCGTTCTTATGAAGATGTTATAAACCCTAGTCGTATCCATTTCATCACGGCACAAACTTTTATGGGACTAGCGGGGACCGAGCCATCAAACTACGCCTCTATAGCAGAGCAGATGATGATATATGGTGCGGATGATGATATAGCCGAACTTTGGGCACGTATGGCTTATTCTGTGATGATCCAGAATACAGATGATCATCTGCGTAATCACGGCTTCATCCGAGCAGCCAATCGCTGGGCTCTTTCCCCCGCCTATGATATCAATCCCGACCCGTCAGTTGGCGGTACCCTCAAGACTGCGATAAGCGAGATCCACGGCAACGTACTTAACATTTCGGCGGTTTTGGACGCGGCACCGCTCTTCAATATCGACACAGATGAAGCTCGCGAGGCTCTTAGGGTTATGGCGGAAATCATTACAGGCAGATGGCGCCCTCTTGCCTTTGAGTTGGGAATGACTGCGAAGGACATTAAGGCGCTTGTACCAGCCTTTGAAAGCCCGCAGGTGAAGGCAGCATTGAATCTGTGATGAGCGAATTTCTGTAGCGAGATTAAGTTTCGACAATCACTAACTATCTATCGATTGTGGTTTTTATATCTTGGATCAAGAACCGTTTTTTATTGATTCATGGCAGACCGCATAACGTGTGTAGCAAAGGTCTGCTTATCAGCTTTGAGTGTTATACCTGCTACAATTCTGTACCGGACAAGACAGAATACAATGACAAATTACTTGTATCGCTTTGGTTGTCAGTACTAGGTCGAAATAGCTATCACTGTATGGTATAAGTTATGGCATAGTGTGACGAGATTTCCTGTATTTGTATGATTTTAAATAATTTTCCTGTTTTAAATATAATAGAGTGGGAATAGTACTGTAGTTAACCGCCTGTTTTTATACCTGGAATAAAAACAGGCGGTGGTTTTTCTGCGTCATCAATCGTTTTGGTGCGCAGTGCAGGCCTCATCAGAAAAGCCCCTCGAAACCCTGTTCAGTTAGTTAATGCTGACAGGGTATCAGGCACGCTTGTCCGCTCAACGCAGCAAGCGAAAAGTCTCACGCACATGGTCGGTAAGCACTGCCGGGTTTTCCATCGCGGCAAAGTGGCCGCCGTGCTCAGCTTCAGCAAAGAACCTCAAATCCTCGAAACGCGCCTGCGCCCAGCGCCGTGAGAGACGAAGCAGCTCGCCCGGAAACATGCTCACGCCCGCAGGGGTGGGGATGGCAGAAGCGGGACCTTGCTGTTGCATTTCACGTATTCCTTCCCAGTAGAAGCGGACCGAGCCTGGTCCGGCGTTAGGCAGCCAGTACAGCATGATGTCATCGATCAGGGCGTTGATATCGATCGCCCGCTCAGGTTCGCCGCCGCTGTCGGAGGCGTCCTGAAATAGCGCGTATATCCATGCGGCCAGGCCCACGGGGGAGTCCGCCAGGGCAAAGCCTACCGACTGCGGCCGGGTGCTTTGCACCTTCATATAGCCCGAAAGCTCCTGGTCGTAGCGTTGCGCATCAGCCAGCATGCGCTGCTCTTCAGGGGTGGCCTGCGCGATTTCATCCTGGGTCGGCTGATACATCACCATGTTCAGGTGAATGCCGACCAGGCCTGGCGGGCGCATATGCCCCAGAGCGGTGGTCACGGCCGATCCCCAGTCTCCACCCTGGGCAGCCCAGCGCTGGCCATAGCCCAAACGCGCCATTAGCTGCACCCAGGCGCTGGCGGTTTTACCCACGCCCCATCCCGGGGAAGTTGGCTTATCACTGAAACCAAAACCCGGTAGCGCAGGGATAACCAAATGGAACGCATCGCTGGCTTGCCCCCCATAGGCCGTAGGGTCGGTAAGCGGGCCGATCATTGCCCTGAATTCAAGAACAGAGCCTGGCCACCCGTGGGTCATCAGCAAGGGAAGGGCGTCAGAATGGGGCGAGCGAATATGCAGAAAGTGAATGCCGAGGCCGTCGATCTCGGTGCGGCTGCTGTTCCACTGGTTGAGCTGGGTTTCAGTGGCGCGCCAGTCATAGTCTTTTTGCCAGTGCGCTACCAGAGCGCGAAGACGTTCAAGCTTCGGCCCCTGGCTGTTGTCGCTTACGGTTTCCGGATCTGGCCACCGGGTTTGCGCCAGGCGCTGGGCCAGATCGTCAAGCTGCGTCTGGGGAATGTGAATGGGGAAGGACTCTACAGGACTGGTCATCGTTTGATTCCTTGCATAGAGGTGTGGGCCAGTGTGTCGCGGATGGAAGCCCATTCCCGCAGGCAATGGCGTGAGCCGCTATCTTGCAAACCCTGCCGGGCGGGAAAGGGGGTTTACGCGCAGGCGTTAGCGCGCGCTACGCTGATAAGGGTGGACAGCGTCCCGATATTGCCGGGTGGTGTGATCCATAAAGCACCTGTTGGTTAGTGGATGCGGATGAGTAAAGCAACGGTTATACGTGTTGATTCCTGACGTTACCGTTTAATTAACGAACAAACAAGGCATGGATAAGTTGCAGGCCATATCGTTGACCCAATTTGGACTTTATTATCTTGTCCTGCCGGGCGGGAGTAGCGCCATACTGCTAACGCCATCGGCTACCCGCTGGCGTAGCGGAAAGTCGCCGTTATCGCTGCCATAACCAGAGCTTTGCAGGCGCGCGCAACAGCTTCTCATTAGCGGCATCCTGCTCTCTACAGCAGCGCGTCCGGCCCTCTGAAGGCCCGACGCCATTCGCTGGGGCTGACGGCAAACCGGTGTTTAAAATTCTGTCGGAACGATACCGGCGACTGAAATCCCGACATGGCTGCCACCACCTCAATACTGTGATCCGTCGACTCCAGCAGCACCTGGCTGCGCTGAAGCCGCTCGCCGATCAGCCAGTCGCTCAGCGTCAGGCCGGTAGCGGCAAAAAAGTGGCGGGTCAGGGTGCGGCGGCTCATATTGCAAAAGGCCGCCAGCGAATCGATAGTGTGCGGTCTTTCGAGGTTTCTGCGCAGATAGCCGATCAGTTCGTTAATCGCATTATCGCGAGTGGTTTCCGGGACGGGACGCTCGATATACTGCGCCTGTCCGCCTTCCCGATAGGGCGGCATCACCATGCGCCTGGCGACCTTGTTGGCTAACACGCTGCCATAACGATCGCGCACGATACTCAGGCAGCAGTCGATGCCGGCAGCCGTCCCGGCGGAAGTGGTCAGGCGTTCATCAGTGATATAAAGCGCGTTGGTATCAAGATGCACCTGCGGGAAGCGTTCCGTGAAGTCTTTTTCATATTCCCAGTGCGTAGCCGCGCGTCGGTTTTCCAGCAGTCCTGCATAGGCCAGCACGTAGGTGCCCAGACATAATCCCACCACCTCTGCGCCGCGCCGCCAGGCTGCTTTTAGCGCGCTGAGCAGCGCCGGAGAGGGTTTCTCTTCCGGACGATCCCAGAAAGGCACCACGATAATATCGGCCTTTTCCAGCAGCGCCAGCCCGTGTTTTACGTTAATAAACAGGCCAATATCGGACAGAACGTTGCCGGGCGTTTCCGCACAGATTTGCAGATCGAAGCGATCCGGCTCGGGCAGCGCCTTGCCGAAAACGATACAGGGGACGGAAAAGTGAAAGGTGCTGACTCCGGCAGTGGCAATCACGGCAACAACAGGAACGGTCACGTTTTTTCTCCTGACTGGGCTGGGAACCCGCCGAACTGAGCAGGTTCCCCAAAAGCATCAGAATACCAGCGTTTCGCCATCTTCAGGCGCGCACACGCTCTGTTGCATACCTTTTTGCTGAGCAAACTCACGGATTTCCGCGCGGGTCAGCACGCAGTGATTAACGGCTTCCAGATGCGAAGCCACGATCGTCGCCTCTGGCAGCATTTGGTGAGTACGCAGGATATCTTCGGTGCCCATAATAATGGCGCCATAACCGTCGACCTGAGCAAAACCGGCATTAAGCACCACGACGTCCGGCCGGTGGCTTTGCAGGCTTTCCTCATAGGGTTTCACCCAGATAGTATCGCCGGCGATATACAGCACTTTTTCATCGGCGTGGCGGAACACCAGGCCGCAGGCATCACCCAGCATGGCAGCCATTTCCGGGTTTGCATAGGCTTCATCGCTGCCGTGCTGCCCGCCCGTTTTAATGATAGTAATGCCTTCATAGCTGTTTTCCGTCGTCAACACGCGAACGTTGGTAAAGCCCTGGCTGCGGATCAGCGTGGCATCAGCATCGTGCTGGGTAAAAATAAGCTTGTCGTCAGGAATAAGCTGCTGCGCCGCATCGTCCCAGTGGTCGAGATGGGTATGGGTCACGATCACCGCATCGACGTTCAGCAGGGTATCCACGGCAACCGGCAGCGCCACCAGCGGGTTACGCAGATGCGGACGTGCCGTTCCGGGAAAGCCCGGCCAGGCTTCTTTGTCCGCCAGCATAGGATCGATAAGAAATTTTTTCCCCGCATATTCAAGAATAAGCGTGGCGTTACGGATTTGCGTCAGTTTCATCGTTTCTTCCTTCTGTAGTCTTTTTCCGCGTAGCGAAAGGCTTTTAAGCAGGTACGGAAGCAGTATAGGGAGGATAAACAGCGAGGCGTGAGTAGCCCGATGGTCAATAAGCGATGAGATTGGGCCAACCTGAAAGTGAGGGTGTGCCGGGGCGTTTCGATCAGGATCGCAGCTGAATCAGCCTGCCTTTCCAGCGCACTATGCCTTTACTATCAAGCAAATACCGCGACAACTATGGCCGTTCTGAAGCAACAGCGCACAAATTACCTGGCGATCCTTTTGCAAGCGACAGGAAAATCTGCCAGGATTATCTAGTGCACTAGATAATCAACCAACAGATATTACGAGATGACCATTAACAAACAACGCCGGGAAATAGGCACCGAGCTTTCCTTTGCCCTTTACGGGGCGGCAAACAGGATGAACCGGATGCATAAACCTTTCCTCGATCCGCTGGGGCTGACCTTCCCGCAGTATCTGGTGATGCTGGAATTGTTTAACGGAACGCCCCGATCGGTAGGGGATTTGGGCGGCAGGCTGGGGATGGATACGGGCACCATTACGCCGCTCCTGAAGCGGTTGGAAGCGGCGGGAAAAGTGTCCCGCCGACGCGATCCAAAAGACGAACGTCGGGTGCTGGTCACGCTGACAGAGAGCGGAGAGGCGCTGCGTGACACCCTGTGGGCCGTGACCGATCAAATCAGATCGGCCTGCAAACTGACGGAAGCAGGGCTGGTTCAGCTACGCGACACGCTCAATGACTTTGCCCATCCGGCAGCCGAATAACCCCTCAGCAATCAGGAGACATTTATGAATATCGGCATTATTGGCGCGGGAAATATCGGTGCCACACTGGCAGCCAAACTCTCTGCCTGCGGCCATAGCGTCAGGCTGGCAAATTCACGGGGGCCGGAAACCATCGCCGAGGTCGCCCGCAAGGCTGGCGCAACGGCGGTGACGCGGGAAGAGGCCGTCAAAGGCGCCGACGCCGTTATCCTGTCAACGCCCTTTACCGCTCACCAGGGTCTGGCCGAACTGTTGAAAATCGTGCCGGCCAGCGTACCGGTTATCGATACCTCTAACTACTATCCGTTTCGGGATGATGCTATTCCCGCTCTCGCGCAAGGTAAGCCGGAAAGCGTTTGGGCCAGCGAGCAGGCAGGCAGACCGCTTATCAAAGCCTGGAATGCCGTGCTGGCGGCTACCCTGGCTGACAAGGGGATGCCTGTGGGCGTAACCGAACGGATTGCCATTCCGGTCGCTGGCGATGATGAAACAGCCAAACGCATCGCGATGGCGCTGGTCAGCGATACCGGGTTTGATGCCGTGGATGCCGGTAGCCTCGCGGAGTCCTGGCGTCAGCAGCCCGGTACGCCAGCCTACTGTACAGAACTTAGCGCAGCGGCGCTGAAGAAGGCGCTGCTGGCGGCAGATAAAGAACGTGCCCCCGTAAACCGCGAGGCGCTGCTGAAAGAGTTTATGTCTGCCAGCGAACCGCTGACCCACGAGCATATCGTTGCCCGCAACCGGGCAGTGACGACATAACGCCGTTTGCACAATGACAATAATCACGGCGTTCGGGCTGTAGATATCGCCAAAGACACGCCGTATTGGAGAACGCTGCCCCGAGCGGCAGCCAATAAGACAGGAGAGAACCATGAACCCTTCATCCCCTTTGAAAATCGGTATTCTCGGTACAGGTCATATAGGCAAAACCCTGGTCCGTAAGCTGGCCGCCGCCGGGCACCAGGTGAAGGTCGCCAACTCGCGCGGGCCGGAAACCATCGAGGCAGAAACGCTTGCCACGGGCGCCCAGGCGGTAAGAACAGAAGAGGCCGTTAACGATATTGACGTCCTGATCCTTTCTATTCCGCTCGTCCGCATTCCGGACGTGGCGCCGCTTATTCGCGCGCTGCCTTCCGGCGTTGTGGTGGCGGATACCTCCAATTATTATCCGCACCGGGATCTGAAAATCGACGCTATCGAAAATGGCCAGCCAGAAAGCCTGTGGGTGTCAGAGCAGATCGGTCGACCCGTGATCAAAGCCTGGAACGCCATCGGCTCGGGATCTTTTGCCGAAAAGGGCATGCCGCAAGGCGCGGCGGATCGCATTGCGATACCGGTTGCCGGCGATGATGAGGCGAGTCGGCAGCTGATTATGCGTCTGGTGAATGATACCGGCTTCGATGCTTTTGACGCCGGCAGCCTGGCGGATTCCTGGCGTCAGCAGCCTGGCTCGCCGGTTTACTGCACGGATTTGCACTATGATGAGATCCCGGCGGCGTTGGCCGAGGCCGATATCTCTCGTCTGCCGAAAAGAAGAGATCTTGCCGTTGCTGTTTTCCAGGAGCGGGCTGGCGACTCGGTTACCAATCCGAACGCGGACTTTGGCGTCCAGGTATCGCGGATAATCTTCAGGTAAGCGAACCACAAATCTTAAAGTCCTGGCAGCGTGGCGTCTTTTCAGAGGATGTCGGGCGAGGATAAAAGAGTGGCCGTGGGGCGCGGGTACAAAGTGAACAGGCTTTGTGCGCGCGCCCCGGACGATACCGTTATTTATGCAGTAAAAAAATCGTCGCCAGACCCAGGAAAATGAAAAAGCCGCCGGTATCGGTCAGCGCAGTGATCAGAACGCTGGAGCCGACTGCCGGATCGCGTTTTAGTTTGGTCATAATCAGCGGAATAAGGACGCCCATCAGCGCCGCCAGCAGCAGATTCAGCACCATCGCCAGCATCATGACGCCGCCCAGCGCCGGATTGCCGTACATCGCCCAGGTGACGCCGCCCATAATACCGCCCCAGCAAAGACCGTTAATCAATGCCACGCCCAGTTCGCGCGCGATCAAAAACGAAAAGTTACCCGGTTCGACCTGATGCAGCGCCAGCGCGCGCACGATCATGGTAATGGTCTGATTGCCGGTATTGCCGCCGATCCCGGCTACAATCGGCATCAGCGTCGCCAGCGCCACCAGCTGGGAAATCGTATCCTCAAACAGGCCGATCACGCGTGAGGCGACAAAGGCTGTACAGAGGTTAACCGCCAGCCATGTCCAGCGAGTGCGTACCGCTTTCCTGACCGGGGCAAAAACGTCCTCGTCAGGGTTTACGCCGCCCATCTTACGAATATTGCTGTCGTTCGCCTCGTTAACCAGGTCGATAACGTCTTCGATGGTGACGCGCCCCATCAGCTTGCCTTTGGCATCGATAACGGCGGCAGAGATCAGATCGTAACGCTCAAACGCGCCCGCCGCGTCTTCAGCCTTGTCATCCAGCCGAAAGGTCACCGGCCTGTCGTTCATCACCTCGAAAACCCGCTTGCCGGGCTTGTTCAGCAGAATATCCATCAGCGTCAGCTCGCCCAGCAGCATATTGTTTTCGTCGGTAATAAAAAGCTTATCGGTGCCTTCCGGCATCACTTTCTTCCGTCGCAGATAGCGCTGTACGGTTGCAAGCTTGATGTCGGCCGGTACGGTAACCAGCTTAAAATCCATGATGCGCCCGACGCGGTCGCGGTCGAAATCCATCACTTCCAGCACGCGTGAACGCTGCGCCGGATCGAGCGAGGTCAGCAGCCGGCCCGTTAAATCACGCGATAAATACTTGGCGAGATAAACCTGTTCATCAATATCCAGCGGTTCGATCGCCTGGAGCAGATCGCGATCGCTCATCTCCTCGATCAGGCTTTCCCAGACGTTTTCAGACGCTTCGACCAGCACTTCGCCGCGTCGGTTGGTACCGACCAGCTGCCAGAGCGCCTGGCGTTCCTCTTCCGGCAGCGCTTCCAGCAGGTCGGCGATATCCGCCGCGTGCAGCAGCGGCAGATAGTCTCTCAGCTCCTGCACCTGCTCCTGATGCGCTGCAGCTTCGGCTTCGCTTTGTTTCAGCGGTTTGCGGAGCAGCGTATCCACGAGGTCGTTGTCGTTGAGCAGAAGATTAAGTATACGGTTACGGATTTCAGCAAGCTGCTGAGCATGTGACTGAGCTACAGACATAAAAATTCCCTTGTGTCTGGCAAAAGCGGACAAAGAAGTAAGTATTGCTTAATTTGGGCGGATGAACGGAATAAGTTGCACTTTTTCAGGCGGCCAGGCCGCTATTTAGCGCCGGGGGCAGAGACCGTCGTTTCCTGCTGTTTTTGTTTGTGGTGTTCGATAGCCCCGGGCAGCACATAAAGCAGGCGTGCTGCCAGGATAATAAAGCTGACCAGCAAAACGATCCGGGTCATACGGCTTGTTTTACGCTGTTTTCTGAATGGCATGGCGCGGTTCACGCAAGTTTCCTGAAGTTAGCCCGTAGGCAATTGCACAATTTAGACACAGCGCGGCCGCCAGGTCAATGCCGATCGCCCGAAGGAGAGGGCTTTGTTCAGACGCGCGGCGCGGCGGGTTTACCTCTCAGCTTCCCTGACGGCAGCGAGATTCTGGCAGAGAAAAGCATTGAAAATGATGAAGATCAATTTTAGCCGGAGGAATATGCATAGTATTGCGGATACGCCAGCGCCGGTCTGCTCCGGCCTATCCTGTTCGGGCGTGATCGCCCTGTTATCCAGCGAGTATCATGATCATCACGGCCCGCCTTAACCGCTTCCGTCAAAGCCCCTGGGGGCTTGCCCTTATTCTGCCGGCTATTCTGATGCCGCTCACCACGCAGCTTTCGGTGCGCCTTTGGATGCTGGATGGCTACGTTTATCTGATCTATCTGCCGCTGGCTATGATCATAGCGATGCTGCTGGTGTATGACTGGAAGGCTTTTCCGGGGATAGCAACAGGGCTGAGCCTCTACTATTTTAACCGCTACGCGCCCGGGCCTGCGGCGGCGATCGCCGCCACCTGGCTGTTGGTGCTGTTAAGCGGCTGGAGCGGCTACCGGCTTCAGGTGAAACGGCGCTGGGGCGTCAGCTATGGCGAGCTGCGCCTGATGCCCAACAGGCTGTTCTGGCTGGCTTTTTTTATTCCCTCGCTGTTTGTTTTTATGATGCAGGGGCTGGCGACGGCAGGCCTTGTGCCGCTAAAAGGCTCGATTTTCCCCTGGGAACCGTTTTCGCTGCATACGCTGCTGAATTTTCAGTCCGTGCTGCTGGCTTGCGTCACTATGGTGCCGGTCTGCTATCTGGTCGTCCGCAGCCTGCGCAGTCCGGGCTATCTGCGGCTGACGATCTTTCGCCTTCGCCAGCAGTTTTCACCCGAGGTCAGCAAAACGGAAGGCGTGGTATGGACGCTGCTGTTGGCGTTTCTGTTGACCATGCTGCTTCAGGTCGCGCCTGGCCGGCAGAATCTGTTGGCAACCGAATACGGTTTGCCCCTGATGCTGCCTTTAATGCTCTGGGCAGCGATGCGTTTCGGCTATCTTTTTACCGGCCTGCTCTGGGCGCTGCTGCTGATGGTGCTTTATCAGCTGCGCGATCGTTTTCTTCATCCGGATACCGGGCCTTATCAGCTGGCGGTTATTTCAGCCAATCTGCTGGTGTTCAGCCTTAGCCTGCTGCTGATGGCGGCTATCACCACGCGCCAGCGCCGCACGCTGGCCAGAACCAAAGCGGCGGCGTTAAACGATCCCGTCATGAACCTGCCTAATCTGCGCGCGCTGAGCCTGGCGCTGGCAAACAGCCCCGGCTCCACGCTCTGCTTTCTGACTATCCCCGATCTGGATCGCCTGAGCCGTATCTATGGACTGCGCCTGCGTATTCATTATAAAAGCAGCCTGGCCGCCCATTTGAAGCCTGAACTTCAGCCGGAGGAAGACGTTTATCAGCTCCCCGGCTTCGATTTAGTGATGCGGCTGGAAGGGAGCGGGCAGCTGGCGCGGATTGAAAAGATCACGGCCCGGCTGAAAGATTACTGCCTGAGCTGGGACGGCCTGCCGGTGCATCCCGGTATCGGCGTCAGCTATTGCAGCGTCCTGCCGCCGGTCAATCATCTTTATGAGCTGCTCGGCGAGCTGAGCGGCATGGCGGAGCTCTCGCTGACCAGCGGCATAACGGAGAACCTGCAGCAGAAAATGACGCAGCCGGTGCAGTACCGCATCAGCAAAAAAATCGCGCTGCTGAATACCATCCAGCAGGCGCTAAAATCCAACGGTTTCCAGCTGATTGCGCAGAGAATTTGCGGCGTGCGCGGCGACGACTATCACGCGGTCTGGCTTGCTTTGGAAAACGACCATCGCGAACCGGTACCGGCAACAGAGTTTTATGCGGTCATCAACGAGTTCGGCTTAACCTGGGAGCTGGACTGCTGGCGGTTGCGCCAGATCCTCTCTTTTATCAACCAGCATCGGACAAGGCTGCCCGGGATCCGCATTGCGACGGAGCTTTTCACCCTTAGCCTGTGCAGGCCGGGGCTGGCGAAAGAGATACAGGCGATGTTACAGGATTACTGCGTTGAGCCGTGGCAGCTGATCTTTTACGTGGAAGAGTCGCCGATGCTGACGCCGCACGGCGGTGGCTATCGGGCCATCGACCAGCTGCGCTATCTGGGTTGCCGCGTCGCTATCAGCAACTTTGGCCACGGCTACGGCAGCTACGCGCTGTTAAAGCAGATCGAAGCGGATATGCTGCGGCTTAACGGCGAGTTTGTCCGCAATATGTTTAATAACAGCCTGGATTATCAAATCATTGAATCAACCTGCATTATGGCCCGGCTGAAAAAGATGCAGATTGTGGCGGCGGATGTGGAAACGCAGGAGGCAGACACTCTGCTGCGCAAGCTGGGCGTGGATTACCTTCAGGGCGCGCTGTACGGCGAAGCAAAGCCGCTGTATTCGCTGGTGGAGAAGGACGAGGCGCCTCCGCAGAGGCTGCCCGACTAGCCGCTACTCTTTCACCCGTTCTTTTTGCGCCAGCAGCGTGGCGAAACGCAGCGAAATGCGGTTGCCGTGCTCGTCCGTGCGGTGCAGCTGGCCGACATGCTCGTTATATTTCACGATCCGCCATTTGCGATAGTACTCGCTCAGCTCGCCGGATTTAAACGTGAAGGGGAACAGCGAACACGGATAGTCCTCCGTGTCCATCGCCGAGACAATCAGGTTATAGCCGCCCCGTACCGTGCTGGCCTGCATATCGGCAATCAGCTGCGGAATGGCTTCCGGCTGTAAAAACATCATCACCACGGTAGAGAGCACCAGCTCGTAAGCGCCGTTAAACCTCACATCATTAAGATCTTTAACCGCCGTGTGAATGCCGCTCAGCTGCTCTTCCGCAATAATTTGCTCAAGACGCGCCGGATTGCGATCCCAGGCGGTTACCTCAAATCCCTTCAGATGAAGATAAAGCGAATTCCGCCCGCTGCCGCAGCCCAGATCGAGCGCCCGACCGCCGGGCGCTATCTGACTAACGGCCGCCACCACTTCAGAGTGCGGGGCGGTAAGCTGATACTTTTCGGTGTAGTAATGGTCGGGCTTCTGGTTCATTCATCGGACTCTTTGATCGTCAGCTGCCAGCCGGTCACCTCTTTCCAGTAGCTCTGTTCGCGTTCCAGATCGAGCTGAACCAGATTGTTCTGGCTAAAGTAATCGCGGGGGAAGGTCAGCGTCCAGTGGCCGTCGTCCGTCTCCAGCAGCAGCGAATCGGGCGTCGAAGTCGCCTGGCGCTGATTGTTCAGCAGCGTGCCCAGCCGCAGCAGAAACACCAGCGGCAGAAACTGCTTTTTCTTGTACAGCGTCAGGCGCGGCAGCTCGTCCACCTTCACCGCTTTGCGATGCCAGCGTACCAGCGTCGCCAGCAGCGTTTGCTGATCCTGATTAAAGCCCGGCATATTGGTGTTTTGCAGGATATAGGACGAATGGCGATGCAGGCCGCTATGGTTGATGGTCAGCCCCACCTCATGCAGCATCGCCGCCCATTTCAGCAGCGCGGCCAGCTGCGGATTCGCCTGCTTAGGATTTTGATCCCGCCACTGGACGTAGAGCTGTTCGGTGGTGTCCAGCACGCGCCGGGCCTGGTCGCTGTCGATGGCGTAGTGGTTCGCCATGCTCTGCGCGGTACGGCTGCGAATATCCTGATGGCGGAAGCGGCCCTCCATCTCATAAAGCACGCCTTCGCGCAGCGCGCCGTCGGAAAGCCGAAGCTCGCGGATAGCCAGCGCGTCAAAGACGCCGCAGAGAATAGCCAGGCCCGGCACAAACACCACCTTACGCTCGTCGGAAAGGCCCGGCAGGCTCAGGCTGTCGAAAGACTTATGCTTAATCACCTCGTCATAAAGACTCTCCAGCCGCTCTGGCGTAATCAGCTTGTCTTTCTCGCCCATCGCCTGGAGCACTTCCACCGTGGCTTTGATGGTGCCGGACGCGCCCAGCGCGTACTGCCAGCCGTGCAGGCGATACTGCCAGGAGAGCGTTTCCAGCTTTTGCGTGGCGGCCAGCCGCGCGCGGCGGAAATTCTCTTTGCTGATGGCGCCGCCGGGGAAATAGAGATTGGCGAAGCTGACGCAGCCCATGCGGCGGCTTTCCACCAGTTTGGGTTCGAAATCTTCACCGATCACCAGTTCGGTCGAGCCGCCGCCGATATCGATCACCAGCTTGCGGCCTTTTTCAGGCTGGGTGTGCTCCACGCCCATAAAAATCAGGCGCGCCTCTTCCTGCCCGGAAATAACTTCAATCGGGTAGGGGATGACGTCCGCCGCGCGCCGTAAAAAGTCTTCCGCATTCACCGCCTGGCGCAGCGTGTGGGTGCCGACGATGGTAACGTTGGCCGCGCTGAAGCCCTGCAAACGCTCGGCGAACAGCGCCAGACAGCTCAGGCCGCGTTCAATCGCCTCTTCGGCCAGCACGTTGTTGTGATCCAGGCCGTCGGCCAGATGCACCCGTTGTTTCAACCTGCCGAGCACCTGCATGGCGCCGTCCACCACGCGGGCAATCACCATATGAAAACTGTTTGAGCCCAAGTCGATGGCGGCGAATTCCTGGGGTTTGGGCGTACTTTTCTGGGATATTGGCATAGTGGTTAGTCAGGTTGTTCCAGAGATTTAATGTAATCGTAAATAGCCAGCTGCGCGCGCACCTTACGGCGGTTGCCGCGCGGAACGTAACGGTTGCTAAGCTCTTTGTCTACGAAGCGCGCCTTAAGCGTATCACTGAAGAGGATGCCAATAATATCCAGCACCCGCTGTTTCAGAATAGGGTCAAGGATGCAGCAGGCCACTTCAATACGGTAATCGATATTGCGTGTCATCCAGTCGGCGGAGGAGAGGAACACTTTTTTGTCGCCGCCGTTATCGAAAATATAGACGCGATCGTGCTCCAGATAGCGATCGACAATGCTGATCACGCGGATATTATCGCTGATGCCTTCCAGATTGGGGATCAGCGAGCACATGCCGCGCACCAGCAGGTTAACCTTCACGCCGACGCTGGAGGCGGTGTAAAGCCGATCCACCAGGCCTTTATCGACCAGATTGTTGATCTTCAGCGTGATGCCGGCCTGAATGCCTTTCTGCGCGTTGGCTATCTCGTTATCAATCAGCTGATAGAGCATCTGGCGTGAGTTCTGCGGCGACACCATCAGGTGCTCGAAACTCACCGGGCGATAGGGGTTTTCGATAAAGTTAAAGACGCGTCTGACCTCGTTGGTGATGCGGGCATCTGCGGTCAGTAAGGAGTAGTCGGTGTAAATCCGCGCCGTTTTTTCGTTGAAATTGCCGGTGCCGATATGGGCGTAGCGGACGATCTCGCCGTTTTCACGACGGGAAATTAAAAACAGCTTGGCGTGAATTTTCAGGCCCGGCGCGGAGAAAATCACGTGCACGCCCGCTTCCGTCAGGCGTTTCGCCCAGTGAATATTCGCCTCTTCGTCGAAACGCGCCTGTAGCTCCACCACCACGGTGACTTTTTTACCGTTATAGGCCGCGTGGATCATCGCATCGATAATGCGTGAATTCTTCGCCACGCGGTAAATGTTGATCTTTATCGCCAGCACGGCAGGGTCGAAAGAAGCCTGGCGCAGCAGCTCCAGCACGTGCTCAAAGGTGTGATAAGGATAGTAAAGCAGCACGTCGCGATTGCGGATGGCGTCAAAGCCGTTGCGGAAGCGGTCAAACCAGATGTGGCGCAGCTGCGGCAGCGGTTTGTTGACCAGATTGGCCTTGCCGACGTTCGGGAAGCCGATAAAGTCTTTAAAGTTATGGTAGCGGCCGCCGGGCACGATGGAGTCATAGTTGCTGATGTTCAGCTTCTTGCTGAGCATCTCCACCATCGCGTCGGGCATATCGCGCTGATAGACAAAGCGCACCGGCTCGGCGGTCAGGCGCTGCTTCAGGCTGGAAGACATCAGCTCCAGCAGGCTGGACTCCATTTCGGTGACCAGGTCATATTCCGCATCGCGGGTCATCTTCATCGAATAGGCGTTCAGCGCATCGTAATCAAAAAAGCCGCGGAAGATATCGCCCAGACAGTAGCGCAGAATGTTATCCAGCAGGATCATCGGTTTGCGGCGGCGCGGTGTTTCCGGCGGCAGGTTGACAAAGCGCGGCACCTTATCAGACGGGATCTCCAGCAGCGCATAGTCAATCTTTTCGCCGCGAATAATCTCTACCGCCAGATAGGTGTAGTCGTCTTTCAGAAACTCAATCAGATCGGTGTCGGGATAAACCAGGATCGGCGTAATGTGCTGCCGCAGCTCGTGTTTAAAATAGTGCCGCAGCCAGCTTTGCTGATTGGGAGAGAGCTGACGTTCGTTGATCAGAAAAATTTGGTTGCGCGCCATTTCCAGCAGCAGATCGTTATACAACCCGTCAAATTCCTGATCGGCTTTCAGCACGCGCGCCTGGATTTTTTTCAGCAGATGGCGCGGCGTGTCGGGCGAACCCTGTTCTTCCCCAATCAAAATGCGGCGTTTCAGATCGGCGAAGCGGACTTTATAAAACTCTTCCAGATTATTGGAGTAGATGCCCAAAAACCGCATCCGTTCAATCAGGGGATTGGATTTGTCCGCCGCTTCCTGTAAAACGCGCTCATTAAAGGATAACCAGCTTAGTTCTTTCTCTATATAAAGCTTTTCCTGACCCATTTTTACTCCGTTCCACAGATCCTGTAAAAAACCAGGCATTGTCTCGGGGCATTATGACGAGAGTATGACAGCCCTGTCTATGGCGAATCCCGATTGTCTTATTAGCCACATACGGGCAACATAAGGCGCTTAAGCGCATTTTATAGCGAAGACTGGCATGAACCCAATTCCCATTCCTGCACATTATAACGATCGGCGGCGGCAGTTTATCGATCGGCTGACCCGACGCGTGGTGATGGCCTGCGGACTGGCGATTTTGCTGGTGATGCTGCTGCTGTTCGTCTGGCTGATCTGGGTGGTGGTGCCGCTTTTTTCGTCGCCGACGCTCGGCAGCGTTAGCCGCATTGCGCTGGATCAGGACCAGCCGGCCGTAGCAATGGGCATGGACGCGCAGCAGCAGTGGGGATGGCGTATTGACGCGCAGGGCAGGGCGGAATTCCTTTCGCTGATGAATCAATCGAAAGTGCCTGCGCTACGGCTGGCGCAGGGCCGCGTCGCCGTTGCGACGGATAACGACAGCGTCCTGCTGAAAAGCGCCGCCGGCCTGACGCTGGTGCAGCCCGACTTCAGCGAAGCGGAGCCGCGCTGGAAGTTTCCGCTGGGCGACCAGCCGCTGGGCGGCAATCCCGACGCGAAGGTTATTGCGCTGGCGCAGACGGCGGAAAACCGCTGGCTGGTGGCCGAGGCCAGCGCCACGCAGATCACGCTTTACCGCTTTCAGCCGCTACAGGCGACGGCAAGCTTCAGCGTCAGCGTGCCGGACGTCAGCCAGCTGATGATTTCGCCCGATGGACGGCTGCTGTACGGCCTTGCCAAAAACAGCCTGCGCGTCTGGCGCATCACCGACGGCGGTCTGACGCTGCGCGAATCCCACACCTTACTGCAACAGCCGGAACGGCTGGCCCAGCTCAGCGGGGGCAGCACGCTGCTGATGGCTGACCACGACAGCATCACCCAGTGGTTTGATATCGCCAGCGCGACCGGCCCGCATCTGAACGCTATCCGTGCTTTCCATCACGCCAGCAACCAGCCTCTGCTGTTAAGCGAGGCGCATCGCCGCGTGTTCGCTACCTTAAACCCGGCGGGCGAATTTAAGCTGTTCGCCAGCAAGCAGGAAGGCGTGGTGCTGCGCAGCCAGCTCGATCCCGGCGTGCTGAACGCGGCCTTTGCGCCGCGCGGCGACGGGCTGCTGGTGGAGCGACAGGGCAGCTGGCAGCATTATCACCTCAGCAACCCCTGGCCGGATATCAGCTGGCGCAACCTGTGGCAAAAAGTCTGGTATGAGCACTATCCGCAGGCGGACTACGTCTGGCAGTCCACGTCGGCCAACGACGATTACCAGGGCAAGTTCAGCCTGGTGCCAATGGTGGTCGGCACGCTGAAGGCGGCGGGACTGGCGATGCTGTTCGCCACGCCGCTGGCGCTGGCCGCCGCTATGTATACGGCCTGGTTTATGGCGCCCGCGCTGCGTCGCTGGGTAAAACCGGCGATAGAGATGATGGGCGCGCTGCCCAGCGTGGTGATCGGGCTGATTGCCGGGCTGTGGCTGGCGCCGCAGCTGGCGGATCGCCTGGCGGGCGTGCTGCTGTGGCCGCTGGCGCTGGCCGCCGCGCTGCTGCTGTGCAGCCACGTTTCACAACGGCTGCCGGAAAAATGGCGCAGGCGGCTGTGCGGCGAAGGGCGTGAAATCTGGATTTTACTGCCGGTACTGCTGCTGGTGACGCTGGGCTGCCTCTGGCTGCTGCCGATGCTGGAACACCGCGTGCTGGGCGTCAGCCTGGCCGACAGCCTGTGCGGCGGCTATCAGCAGCGTAACCTGCTGATCGCCAGCGTGGCGATGGGCTTTGCGCTGGTGCCGCTGATCTTCACCCTGGCCGAGGACGCCATTTTCAGCGTGCCGCCGTCGCTGGGGCAGGGATCGCTGGCGCTGGGCGCGACGCAGTGGCAAACCTTAACGCGCGTTGTGCTGCCGGGCGCGTCCGCCGGTATTTTTGCGGCGCTGATGATCGGCTTTGGCCGGGCGATAGGAGAAACCATGATCGTGCTGATGGCAACGGGCAACACGCCGGTGACGGAAGGCGGATTATTACAGGGCGTACGCACGCTCTCCGCTAACGTGGCGATAGAAATGCCGGAAGCCGCTGCAGGCAGCGGCCATTATCGGGTGTTGTTTCTGAGCGCGCTGGTGCTGCTGGTCTTTACGCTGGTGGTCAACACCCTGGCGGAGCTGGTGCGTCAGCGGTTGCGTCAGCGCTTCAGCCAGCAGGAAATGCAGGGATGAGCGCCGTTAGCCGCAATCATCGCTGGCGATGGCTGACCGGCGGCGCGGTGGCGCTGAGCCTGTTGGCGTTTCTGTTGCTGATCGCGCTGCTCGGCTGGTCGGCCATGCGCTACTTCTGGCCGCAGCCGGTGACGCTGTTTACGGTGGATCATGCGCCGCAGACGCTGGGTGAAATCGCCAGCTCTCAGGGCGTCCCGCGCGAGCGTCTCGAGGCCAGCGGCGCGCCGCTGCCGGATAATCTGCCGGAACACGTGACGCGTTACCTGATTAAAACCGGCAACCGCGACTTCAGCGACAGTGATTTTCACAGCCTGCTCAGCAGCGATATTATCGCGACGGAGCGGCCAGGCAACGTTATCGCCCTGCAACGTCGCGTCGGCGGTATGGCCTACGGCTGGTTTGACGGCCTGCGCGAAAACGGAAGGCCGCTGGTGGCTGCCGATATGATGCGCGTGCTACAGCAGCGGATTAAAGAGACGCGGCAGCGCCAGCGGCAGGCAGAAAAAATTCGCCATGTGGCGCTGGCGCGGCTGAACAGCGAAATGGAGCAGCTGGATCGTAAACGTCAGCGCCTGGAGCAGGAGCAGCGCTATACGCCGCAGGCGCAGAGCATCTGGCAGGCGGACAGCGCCGAGCTTCAGCGGCAGTTTCGCCAGCAGGCGCAGGCGCTGACCGGACTGAGCCAGGAGAACGAAGGCACCGTGCTGGTGCTGCGCGACGTCACGGGATCGCAGCATCTTATTCCGCTGACGCAGATCCTGGCGGCCTGGTATCCCAACGCCATGAGCTACGGCGAAAAGTGGCGCCATTTTGGCTCGCAGCTGTGGCATTTTGTCAGCGGCGCTTCCGGCGGCAGCCTGGGCGAAGATGGCGTATTTCCGGCTATTTTCGGCACGATTTTAATGGTGCTGCTGATGTCCGTGGTGGTGATGCCGCTTGGCGTGGTGGCGGCGATCTGGCTGCATGAGTATGCCGGCAACGGTTTTCTTACGCGTCTTGTGCGCATCGCGGTAGTCAATCTTGCTGGCGTGCCCTCCATCGTTTACGGCGTGTTCGGGCTGGGCTTTTTTGTCTGGCTGGTCGGCGGCAGCCTGGATCGGCTGTTCTTCGCGCACGCGTTGCCCAATCCCACTTTCGGCACGCCGGGCCTGCTCTGGGCGTCGCTGACGCTGGCGCTGCTGACGCTGCCAGTGGTGATTGTCGCCACGGAAGAGGGGCTGTCGCGCATTCCGCAGACGCTGCGGCAGGGATCGCTGGCGCTGGGCGCAACCCAGGCGGAAACGCTGTGGCATGTGGTTTTGCCGCTGTCGATCCCGGCGATGCTGACCGGGCTGATCCTGGCGGTGGCGCGAGCGGCAGGCGAAACCGCGCCGCTGATGCTGGTTGGCGTGGTGAAAATGGTGCCGGAGCTGCCGGTGGATGCGGTTTTTCCCTATCTGCATCTTGACCGCAAATTTATGCATCTTGGCTTCCAAATCTACGATCTGGCGTTTCAGAATCCCCACGCGCAGGCGGACAGGCCGCTGGTTTTCGCCACGGCGCTGCTGCTGGTGCTGATTATTCTGGCGCTGAACCTGCTGGCGATGGCGCTGCGCCACCGGCTGCGTGAACGCTACCGCGCGCTGATTAATTAATGGAGAAGAGCGTAATGCCAAACGAGCAGGACACCGCGCTGGAGGTGGAGAACCTTTCGCTGTGGTATGGCGAGAAACAGGCGCTGAAGGCAATCGATCTGCGCGTGCCCAAAAACCGCATTACCGCGCTGATTGGCCCGTCGGGCTGCGGTAAATCGACGCTGCTGCGCTGCTTTAACCGCATGAACGATCTGATTGACGGCTGTCGGGTTACGGGCGATATCCGCCTGCAGCAGCAGTCGATTCTGGGCGGCAATGAGGATCTCGCGGCGCTGCGCAGAAGGGTCGGCATGGTTTTTCAGCGGCCAAACCCGTTCCCCAAAACCATCTATGAAAACGTGGTGTACGGGCTGCGTCTTCAGGGCGTACGCGACAGGCGCGTGCTGGACGAGGCGGTGGAAAGCGCGCTGCGCGCGGCGGCGCTCTGGTCAGAGGTAAAAAACAACCTCTGGCAGAATGCCTTAACGCTCTCCAGCGGCCAGCAGCAGCGGCTGGTGATCGCCAGAGCCATCGCCATCGAACCGGAAATTTTGCTGCTGGACGAGCCGACCTCGGCGCTCGATCCGATCTCCACGCTGGTGATTGAAGAACTGATGAGCACGCTGAAACAGCATTTCACGCTGGTGCTGGTCACGCATAATATGCAGCAGGCCGCGCGCGTATCCGACTATACCGCGTTTATGCATCACGGCAGCGTGGTGGAGTTTGACGAAACGGACAGGATTTTTACCGCGCCGCGCCAGCGACGCACAGAGGATTATATTACGGGACGCTATGGCTGAATAAAAAAGGGAAACGCCGGTTTCCCTTTTAGCCCCAGGCGTAGCCTTCCGGCGGCAGTTGCTCGCCGTCCAGCCAGGCCGCGCCGTCCTGCATTTTCAGGCGGCCATCCGCAAACCAGCCGACCACCAGCGGATAAATAGCGTGCTCCTGATGCTGCACGCGCGCCGCGACCTCATCGATCGTATCTCCGGAAAAAACCGGTACTTTGGCCTGAAGGATCACCGGGCCACCGTCCAGCTCTTCGGTAACGAAATGCACCGAGGTGCCGTGCTCTTCGTCGCCGTTTTCAATCGCCTGGCGATGCGTGTGCAGGCCAGGATATTTCGGCAGCAGGGAAGGGTGGATATTCAGCATCCTGCCCGCGTAGCGCGCCACGAAATCCGCACTCAGAATACGCATATAGCCTGCCAGGATCACCAGGTCGGGCGCGTAGGCGTCAATTTCCAGCATCAGCTGGCGATCGAAGGCGTCGCGATCGGCAAACTGCGCGGCCGCCAGCGCATGAGCGGGCACGCCCGCCTCGCGCGCGCGCGTCAGGCCGTAAGCGTCGGCTTTGTTGCTGAACACGGCAGCAACGCTGCCGTGGATCCGTCCCTGCCGGCAGGCGTCCAGAATGGCCTGGAGATTGCTCCCCTGGCCGGAAACCAGCACGACGAGCCGCTTCATGCGTTAATCACCACGCGCTCTTCGGCATCGGAGGCTTTAATCACGCCAATCTTCCAGGCTTTTTCGCCGGCGGCGGTCATCAGCTCTACCGCTTTATCCGCTTCGCTGGCGTCCAGCGCAATCACCATGCCGACGCCGCAGTTAAAGGTGCGATACATTTCAAAGCGGCTGACGTTGCCCGCTTCCTGCATCCAGCCGAACACGGCAGGCCACTGCCAGCTTGACTCCGACAGCACCGCCTGGGTGTTGTCCGGCAGCACGCGCGGGATGTTTTCCCAGAAGCCGCCGCCGGTCAGGTGGGCGATAGCGTGGACGTCAACCTGCTCAATCAGGCTGAGAATATTTTTAACGTAAATGCGGGTTGGCTCCAGCAGATGATCCGCCAGCGGCTTGCCTTCAAGCAGGGTGGTTTCCGGGTCGGTATTGCTGAACGCCAGAATTTTGCGCACCAGCGAATAGCCGTTGGAGTGCGGGCCGCTTGAACCCAGCGCAATCAGCACGTCGCCGTCTTTGACTTTGCTGCCGTCGATAATTTCCGACTTTTCCACCACGCCAACGCAGAAGCCCGCCACGTCGTAATCTTCGCCGTGATACATGCCGGGCATTTCAGCCGTTTCGCCGCCGACCAGCGCGCAGCCGGACTGTAAGCAGCCTTCTGCAATACCGGTAATCACGCTGGCGGCCGTCTCCACATCCAGCTTACCGGTGGCGTAGTAATCAAGGAAGAACAGCGGCTCGGCGCCCTGGACCACCAAATCGTTCACGCACATCGCAACCAGGTCGATACCGATGGCATCGTGGCGCTTCAGGTCCATGGCCAGACGCAGCTTGGTGCCGACGCCGTCAGTGCCGGAAACCAGAACCGGTTCACGGTATTTTTGCGGCAGCGCACAAAGCGCACCGAAACCGCCCAGTCCGCCCATCACTTCCGGGCGACGAGTCTTTTTCACTACGCCTTTGATACGGTCGACTAAAGCATTGCCAGCATCGATATCTACACCGGCGTCTTTATAGCTGAGAGAGGTTTTGTCGGTCACTGCGAAATCCCCACGCGGTTTGCGGTTGGTGGTTGGTAATAAAGCGCGGCAATTCTAACAGCGCAGGCAAACGTTTGCGAGCCTCATCTTCGCCACCATTGCGCCGCGCTCACTTTACGCTAATCCTTAAGGGGATGGCAGGGATCCGGCAGAAGTCGGATTAAGTAATAGGTACTGGCTGCTAAATGGCGCTATAATCTCGCGATTTTTTTTTGCAGCCATACACTCCGGGAGTAAAACAATGAAGATCGTGGAAGTCAAACACCCGCTGGTCAAACATAAACTGGGTCTGATGCGTGAACAGGACGTCAGCACCAAACGTTTTCGTGAACTCGCCTCGGAGGTGGGAAGTCTGCTGACTTATGAAGCCACATCGGATTTAGAAACGGAAAAGGTCACTATCGAAGGCTGGAACGGCCCGGTGGAAATCGACCAGATCAAAGGCAAAAAAATTACCGTTGTGCCTATCCTGCGTGCCGGCCTGGGCATGATGGAAGGCGTGCTGGAGCACGTGCCCAGCGCGCGCATCAGCGTCGTGGGCGTGTATCGCGACGAAGAGACGCTGGAGCCGGTGCCTTATTTTCAAAAGCTGGTTTCCAATATCGAAGAGCGCATGGCGCTGGTGGTTGACCCTATGCTGGCGACCGGCGGCTCGATGATCGCCACTATCGACCTGCTGAAGAAAGCGGGCTGCAGCAGTATTAAAGTGCTGGTGCTGGTTGCCGCGCCGGAAGGCATCGCGGCGCTGGAAAAAGCGCATCCGGACGTGGAGCTGTATACCGCCTCCGTCGATCAGGGACTGAACGAAAAAGGCTATATCATTCCGGGCCTTGGCGACGCGGGCGACAAGATCTTCGGTACGAAATGATAAAGCCGCAGGCCTTTTATCCGCCCGTCCGGGGCCGGACAGCGTCCGGCATCGCCGCGCGTTGCCCAACGGCCGCGCCGGGCATCGGCCTGCAACCCGCGTTTTATCATGACTGCCAGCGATCAAGCCGACCAGAGAGTCGGTTTTTTATTGTGAAAAATAAGGGGTAACTCACCATGACGCGTCGCGCTATCGGCGTAAGCGAGCGGCCACCGTTGCTGCAAACCATCCCACTCAGCTTCCAGCATCTGTTCGCCATGTTTGGCGCGACGGTGCTGGTGCCTATCCTGTTTCATATCAATCCGGCCACCGTGCTGCTGTTTAACGGCATCGGCACGCTGCTGTACCTTTTTATCTGTAAAGGGAAAATCCCGGCCTATCTGGGCTCCAGCTTTGCCTTTATTTCGCCGGTGCTGCTGCTGCTGCCGCTGGGCTACGAGGTGGCGCTGGGCGGCTTTATCCTTTGCGGCGTGCTGTTCTGCCTGGTGGCGCTAATTGTAAAAAAAGCCGGAACGGGCTGGCTGGACGTGATGTTTCCACCGGCTGCGATGGGCGCTATCGTGGCGGTCATCGGGCTGGAGCTGGCCAGCGTGGCGGCGAATATGGCCGGTTTGCTGCCGGCTAACGGCGCGGCGGTCGACGGCAAAACCATTCTGATTTCCATGGTGACGCTGGCGGTGACCGTTTTCGGCTCGGTGCTGTTCCGCGGCTTTCTGGCGATTATCCCTATCCTGATCGGCGTGCTGGTCGGCTATGCGCTTTCCTGGTTTATGGGCATCGTAAACTGGTCATCGGTTGAAGCGGCACCGTGGTTTGCGCTGCCGACCTTCTACACGCCGCGCTTCGAGTGGGCGGCAATGCTGACCATTCTGCCTGCGGCGCTGGTGGTGATCGCCGAGCATGTCGGGCATCTGGTGGTTACGGCGAACATCGTTAAAAAAGACCTGCTGAAAGATCCCGGCCTGCATCGCTCGATGTTTGCCAACGGCGTCTCGACGATTTTTTCCGGCCTGTTCGGCTCTACGCCTAACACCACCTATGGCGAAAATATTGGCGTGATGGCAATTACCCGCGTTTACAGCACCTGGGTGATTGGCGGCGCGGCTATTCTTGCCATTCTGCTTTCCTGCGTTGGCAAGCTGGCCGCCGCGATCCAGGCGGTGCCGGTGCCGGTGATGGGCGGCGTGTCGCTGCTGCTGTACGGCGTGATTGGCGCTTCCGGTATCCGCGTGCTGATTGAATCCAAAGTGGATTACAACAAGGCGCAGAACCTGATCCTGACCTCGGTGATCCTGATCATCGGCGTCAGCGGCGCCACGGTGCATATTGGCGCGGCAGAGCTGAAAGGCATGGCGCTGGCGACTATCGTCGGCATCGGGCTGAGCCTGATCTTCCGGCTGATTACGCTGATCCGCCCGGAAGAGGTCATTCTGGATCCGCAGGATCGCGAGTAAAGATCTGACGGGCAGCGGCGCTGCCCGTTTCATAATCCTTAAAGAACTGTGATAAACTGCCGCCGGATTTCGACCCATTACTGAGGTGCTTCTGAACACTCCGGCACAGCTCTCACTGCCGCTCTATTTGCCCGATGATGAAACCTTCGCCAGCTTCTGGCCGGGGGATAACCCGTCGCTGATCGCCGCGCTGCAAGGGGCGTTACAGCAGGAGCACGGCAGCTATCTCTATTTCTGGTCGCGTGAAGGCGGCGGGCGCAGCCATCTGCTCCACGCGGCCTGTGCGGAACTCTCCGCGCGTGGCGAAGCCGTGGGCTACGTGCCGCTCGACAAGCGTACCTGGTTCGTGCCTGAAGTACTGGACGGTATGGAACAGCTGGCGCTGATCTGCATCGACAACATCGAGTGCATCGCCGGCGACGAACCCTGGGAAATGGCGATTTTCGATCTCTATAACCGTATTCTGGAAACGGGCCGCACCCGTCTGCTGATCACCGGCGATCGCCCGCCGCGCCAGCTGAACCTGAAGCTGCCCGATCTCGCTTCCCGTCTGGACTGGGGACAAATCTATCGTTTGCAGCCGCTGTCGGATGACGACAAGCTTCAGGCGCTCCAGCTGCGGGCGCGGCTGCGCGGTTTTGAACTGCCAGAAGATGTCGGCCGCTTTCTGCTAAAAAGGCTGGATCGGGAAATGCGCACGCTGTTTATGACGCTGGACAAGCTGGATCGCGCCTCGATCAGCGCCCAGCGCAAGCTGACCATTCCCTTCGTGAAAGAGGCGCTGGATCTTTAAAGGATAGCCAGCACCTGCTCCGGCGGCCTGCCCAGCCGCGCCTTGCCGTTAGCCACCACGATCGGGCGCTCAATCAGCTCCGGATAAGCGACCATTGCCGCCAGCAAATCCGCTTCGCTAAGCGTGGGATCGTCCAGGTTCAGCGCCTGATAGCGCGCCTCTTTGCTGCGCATCAGCTTGCGCGCAGAGCTGAAGCCCGCCTGAAGGAGCAGTCTTTCCAGCGTGGCGACAGTCGGCGGATTTTTCAGATAGAGCACGACTTCCGGTTCAATCCCTTTACTTTGCAACAGCGCCAGCGTTTCGCGGCTTTTGGAGCAGCGTGGGTTATGGTAAATCTCAACGTTCGACATCATTCGCTTACCTTTTCTGATACTGACGGAAACGCTGCTGTAAATAGCGCAGCTGATCGATACGGGCATCGTAGCGGGCCTGCTTGAGGCTGCCCAGCGGCACGGCGGCGCTGGCGTCGCTCAGGCTGCGGATCGCCTGATCCAGCTGGCCGTTCAGCGCCAGGCTTTCCGCCCGCGCCGCCTCTTCTTCATCCGTCAGCCCCTGAGCGGACGACGCCTGCGCCAGCAGATCCCAGCCGTTGGGATCGTCTTTATGCGTCCAGGTATAGCGATAAAGGATTTTGCTGGCGCTGGCGGGCTGCTTCGCCTCGACGTAAGCGTTAGCCAGGTTGAGCTGTACCACCGGGCTGGATGCTTTGGCTTTTTCCAGCAGGGCGATAGCGCGCTGCGGCTGCTTCAGGCCGATATCAATATCGGTCATCAGATCCAGATACCAGACGTTATTCGGCTGAGCGGCCAGCAGCGGCGCGATAATGCGTCGGGCGTTGTCATAGCTTTTCGCCTGCAGGAACTGAACGGCCTTGCCGTACTGCGCGGCGGTCTGCTCGCGCGTGTTGCCTTTACTCAATGTTTCCAGCAGATCGTCACCAAGCTGGTTTTTTCCCGTCGCGTACATGCCCAGCACGCGCACTTTCGCCATATAGAAATCCTGTGACGACTGCACTACGACGGGCTTCATCTGGTTGGCGCGGTTGCGGGCATCGGCCAGGCGGCTGTCGGGCAGGGGATGGGTCAGCAAAATTTCCGGCGGCTTAGAGGCGAAGCGGGACTGGTCGGACAGCTTTTGCAGAAAGTTGGGCATCGCCTGGGGATCGAACCCCGCGCGCTGCAAGACCTGAATGCCGATACGGTCAGCCTCCTGCTCGTTCTGCTGGGTAAAGCTGATCACGCCCTGCTGCGCGCCCGCCAGCGTGCCGCTTAACGCCGCCATCCCGGCCTGCGGGTTTGCCATCGCCAGCAGAATGGAGCCAAGCGCGCCCACCCAGGTCAGCGGCGCGTTACGCTGCTGCTCTTCCATCGCGCGCGCCAGGTGACGCTGGGTAACGTGAGAAATTTCGTGTGCCAGCACCGAGGCCAGCTGGCTTTCGTTTTCGGTATAGCGGAACAGGGCGGAATGCAGCACCACGTTGCCGCCGAAAAAGGCAAAGGCGTTCAGCTCGTCATTGCTGACCAGGAAAAAGTGGAACGGCGTCTTGACCGACCAGGCGTGCGCCACCAGCCGCTGGCCCAGCTGGTTGATATAGTCATTGAGCAGGGGATCGTTGATCAGCGGCGCGCTGGCCCGCAGCTGGCGAACATAGAAATCCCCCATCGCCAGTTCCTGATTAACGGAAAGCGTATTGCCTGCGGTGGTGCCGATATCCGGCAAAGTATCGCTGATGTCGGCCCTGGCAGGCTGCGCGGCTATCGTGGGCAGCAGGATCAGCGACGCCAGCGCGCACCTTTTCAGTCGGTTAATCATGCAAAATCCTATTCTGATAACGTCCTCAATTGCCCGGCAGAAGGATTAACGGTTCTGCAGGACGGCGCTCTTCAGCGGCTATCTTAACCAGAGGTGATAAGGAAGGAAACGCCGCTAAGCATGAATAAATACCGGGCCGGACGAGCATACCTTAAAGTCAGCGAAAAAAACTGAACGTAGGCCCTGCTGGCACACAGGGGCAGGAAAGCGGATTATTAAGTAAATTCAGGTAAATTTATTCAGTAAAATTGAATATGGCACGAAAATTGTTTAGGTTTACTCCTAAAAATGGCTGTAAACCGATCCTTCTCGCCGTCTCTTGCACAGGCCTTCCTTGCGTTTATCTTTATAATCCCGCTCCAGGCTTTATCAGAATTTTTTGCTTAGCCAAAGAACCATGGCTGACTCAGCAGGAATAATAAAAAGCGTTGAGGAGGAAATGCTTTTATACGCTGGCACTTTTTTCTGATTAAAAATATATCTCGCTTTTAAATAAAACAGATAAATAAAACCGACGAGCAGTGCCGCACTTATAAAAGCAGAGTAGCGCTTATTTACAGCAAGAAATAATTTACTCAATCTTTGCGTCAGATTTACACGATAACTTCACTTCCCTCTGTTCCGTTTCCGATTCGTTACGCTTTCTGGAGAGCATACTATGCGTCCTGTTGTGTCTTACGTTTTAATCGCTGCCGTGGCCGGTTTTATTGGCGCCAGCTTCTCTTCCGCCCCGGCTATTGCAGAGAAAATCAGCCAGCACTTCGGCGTTCAGGATAACGATCCTGACGGCTTCTGGAGCACGCCGGCTATCGATGGCTACGGCAAAATTCATTATGAGGCGGATGCGGCTTATAAGCCGGCCGTGGGCGACAGCAATAAAGTCGTGTTCCAGATAACCAAAGCGGAAAATGGCCCTAAAGTCCCTAACCTTGGCCTGGAACGCGTTGCCCGCGTGGTAAATTTATATATTGCTTCCGGAGTGCCGCAGGAGCAGCTTAAATTTGTGGTTTCGGTGACCGGCGACGGTACGCCAGCAATGTTAAATAACGCGGAATATAAAAAAGTCTTCGGCGTGGATAACCCTAATCTGAAGCTGATTAGCGAACTGCGCGCTAAAGGCGTGGACGTCTCCGTCTGCGATCAGTCAGTGGCTTTCCATCACTTTAAGCATGAGTGGATTGATACCTCCGTTACCCATGCACTTTCCAGCCCGACCACGGTCGCCACGCTGGAAAACCAGGGTTACGCTTTCCTCGCTATGTAGCCATCTTTGTCCCGCCCGTTATCGGTGCGGGACGCTACCCCCGCTGTCGCCTGAATTCGCCTTCTTATCAGTTACCTCTGCCCATCTGCAAAAAATTGAGTTAAAATCTCTAAGATTATTCCTAATGCTGACGATACTCCTTGTATGACTCCATGCTTCACCAGGGCATGACGCGTTACCAAACCAAATTAAAAAAAAGAAGCGACATCTATGAAATGTTTCCTCGGGGCTAATCTATGAGGCTTCCTCGTCTGAAGCTGGATTTGCGCACGCTGATTATGCTGCTGGCCTTCGCCAGCATTGCCATCACGTTGGCCAACTCTCTGTACGCCACCCGGCAAGTGCAGCGGGAAGTGCTGATCGAAAATACGCTGGAATCCAACCGGGTTTATGCGACCAAGCTCGCCTCTACCACGGAAATGTTTTTTCAGCTGGCGGAATCGCAGCTGGCTTTCAGTGCCAAAACGCTGGGACAGGGCGGCAATGATGACGCGCTGATGCAGCGTGAAGTCATGCGCCTGCGCGAGCAGACCAACAGTTTTAACTCGGCGGTGATTGTCGATGCCAACGGCTGGGTAAAAGCCATCTCTCCCGACTCGCTGATGCTCAAAGGCGTGCATCTGACCACGCCGGTTACCCGACAGGCGCTGAAAGAGCGTAAACCGCTGGTCAGCCAGCCTTCGCTGTCGGTCGCCAATAATTTAATGGTGTTCGTCTCCTATCCTATCTGGTCGCCCAACGGCGTCTATCTGGGTTTTGTTGGCGGCACCATCTACCTGAAGAAAAAGAGTATTCTCAACGAACTACTGGGCGAGCAGTTCTACCGTGACGGCTCTTCTCTTTACGTGGTCGACAGCGGCAACCGCGTGCTGTATCACCAAAACGGCACGTTAATCGGGCAGAAAATCGCGCCGCTGATTAGCGACGAGATGAAACAGGATAACGGCTCTCAGCAGGTGTCGAAGCAAAACGGCGAGCCGATGCTGGCGGGCTACGCAATGGTTGCCACGCCCGGCTGGATGATTGTGGCGATGAAGCCGACGCCCACCACGCTGACGCCGCTTACCAGCATGATGCTGCAGGTGGTGCAGCGCGCCGTTCCGCTGGCGCTGTTGACGCTGGCGTTAGCCTGGCTGTTTGCCTGGCTGATCGCGCGGCCGCTGGGGCAGCTGGCGGACAACGCCAGCCAGATGGATGCGCCCGGCGCGTCTACGGAGATTGGCGCCATCCGCTCCTGGTATTACGAAGCGGCGCAGATCAAGCGGGCAATGCTCACCGGCCTCGGCCTGCTGCAGGATAAAATTGGTCGCCTGAAGTTTGAGGTGCAGACCGATCCTATGACCTCCTTGCTGAACCGTCGCGGCCTGCACGCCGTGCTGGAGTATTTTTACGCCACGCGCCAGCCTTTTGCCGTGCTGGCGCTGGATATCGATCACTTTAAATGCGTCAACGACGGCTGGGGCCACGACGTGGGCGACAGCGTGATTAAAAGCGTGGCGCAGGAGCTGAGCAAAAGCTCGCGCCAGACCGATGTGGTATGCCGCAACGGCGGCGAAGAGTTTTTGATGATCCTGCCGGGCGCGGACCGGGAAATGGCGGCGGTAATTGCCGAGCGCGTGCGTAAAAAAATTGAACAGCTGGCGCTGGCCCCGGTGGGATGCGTGACGCTGTCGATTGGCGTAGCGCTGTGGAACGCGGACGAGATGCCGCTGGAGCAGGTATTTAAACAGGCGGACGACGCCCTCTACAGCGCCAAACATGCCGGACGCAACCGCGTGGTGGTGAGCGGGCAATGGCAGGAAACGGCGCAGGAGATTTACCGTCAGTATGGCTGAGGCCGGCGCTGGAAGCCGCGCGGCCAGCCATTTTTTCAGGTAGACTCTGCGGCTTCCTTCAGTAAGCCAGGACTTTTCCATGCTGGATCTTCTACTACAGTGGTATCGCCGGCGCTTTAGCGATCCCCAGGCTATCGCGCTGCTGGCGATACTGCTTGCCGCTTTCGGCATCCTTTTCTTCTTTAACGGCCTGCTGGCGCCGCTGCTGGTGGCGCTGGTTGTTGCTTATCTGCTGGAGTGGCCGACGGTACGTCTGGAACGGCTTGGCTGCTCGCGCGCCTGGGCCACTACTATCGTACTGATTTTCTTCGCCACTATTGTGCTGGTGCTGATCCTGGTCGTGGCGCCCGTCGCCTGGCAACAGGGCATCAATTTAGCGCACGAGCTGCCTACGATGCTAACCAGCCTGTATCACTTTGCCACGCGTCTGCCGGAGCGTTTCCCGGCGCTGATAGATGTCGGGCTGGTCGATATCGTGGTGGAAAACCTGCGCGCCAGGCTGAGCGGTATCGGCGATCAGCTGCTGCGCTATTCTCTGGCTTCGCTGGTGGGCCTGATGACGCTGGCGATTTACCTGGTGCTGGTGCCTCTGATGGTGTTCTTCCTGCTTAAGGATAAAGAGCAGATGCTGGCGGCGATCGGCCGCATTTTACCGCGTAATCGCGGCCTGGCCGGACAGGTCTGGCTGGAGATGAATCAGCAGGTTTCCAACTATATTCGCGGCAAAGTGCTGGAAATGGTGGTGGTCGGCGTGGCGAGCTGGATCGGTTTTCTGGCTATCGGCATGAACTACGCGCTGCTGCTGGCGGTGCTGGTTGGCGTGTCGGTACTGATCCCTTACATAGGCGCGCTGGCCGTGACCGTGCCGGTTATTGGCGTAGGCCTGGCGCAGTGGGGGCTGGGCGGCGATTTCTGGACGATGATTATCGTTTATCTGATTATTCAGGGGCTGGACGGCAATATTCTGGTGCCGGTGCTGTTTTCCGAAGCGGTGAATCTGCATCCGCTGGTAATTATTCTGTCGGTGGTGATTTTTGGCGGTCTGTGGGGCTTCTGGGGCGTATTTTTCGCTATTCCGCTGGCCTCGCTGGTGAAAGCGGTGCTTCATGCCTGGCCTGATGAACTGAATTCTGAACGTTCAGGGCTTAAATAGGTAATAAAGAGAGGAGAGAATATCTCCTCTCTTTATCTATTAATTCTTGTTGCGCTATTCATGAAATTATTTTCTGTATAATCGAGTCGCTATTCCGCAAAGGGATAATGAATTAAAGTTTTTTTCCGTGGAAGGAAGCGTAATGTTTTAGGTTTTTTTAAAGCCCTTCCTTTAACTCTTCTTCAAAAGGATTTTTATGGAAAGATTAAGCGGAAAACATTGGGTAAAAGAGTTTTTTGGCAGAGAGCCTGGCCGCAGCAGCGGAAATGATGGCAGCATTTGGCATGGCAAACCTGAACGTTGCGCCATCGTTAAGAAGCCGGCATACGGAAGGGAAAGTTATTGATATGGCCATTTCCTGGTCTGGGGTGTTAATAATAGAAGACAATAATAAAAAAACGCTAACTATCAGATCATTTCCGAAAGACGGCATGAATAAAGAACTTCATGAGGTGGGGAAAATATTTGGCGTCATTAAATACCGTGGTGGTATAAGCGATAAACCTCATTGGTCCTCGGATGGGCGGTAATATGAAAGCTCACTTAGCTGTTCTTGTTTTTAATTTTACTGTTTGCGGTTGTTCGTATGCCAATAAGCCTCCATCTGTACCCAAAGATTTGAAGGCATTTTTGGATAACGCCGAAGATTGCCAGCACTTTTCAGGCGAATGGGACAGTACGCTTTCAGCGGCACGCCAAAATGAGATAGAAAAGAAGGTAGAAACCGTCTGTGACCAGGCCAGAAGACAAAAGGAAAAATTAAAGAAAAGGTATTATGGAAATAAAATGATTGAAGCACAGCTGGATGACTACGATTTTTAACATCAGAAAACGTTATCGCAATGGGCGGTAATCACACCGCCCGTTTCACCATCAGGCCGATTGCAAATAGTCCATCACGATATCGTGGTGGTTGCTGGTTTTGAAATCATCAAACACTTTTTCGATTTTGCCGTCGGTACCAATCAGGAAGCTGATGCGGTGGATGCCGTCATAGGTTTTGCCCATAAAGGTTTTCTCGCCCCAGATGCCGAACTGCTCGCAAACCCGATGATTTTCATCCGACAGCAGCGTGAAGTTCAGCAGCTCCTTCTCGACAAAACGCGAGAGTTTTTCCGGTTTATCGGTGCTGATGCCCAGCACTTCCACGCCCGCTTTTTTCAGCTCGTCCATGCTGTCGCGCAGACCGCACGCCTGTACGGTGCAGCCCGGCGTCATGGCTTTTGGGTAAAAATAGACCAGAACGCGCTGTCCCTGGAAGTCGGTCAGGTTTACCTGCTCGCCATCCTGGTCGGGCAAGCTAAAGACGGGTGCGGGATCGCCGGCTTTCAGTGGATTCATCACTATTCTCCGTTTTTTCATCATGCTGTGGATACTGGACGACGCTAATAGTGCCTTGTGCACTTAACTCTGTACAGAGGCTGTTAAACGCCTGCTCAATAATGGCAGCATCCTGGCTGGCAGGACTGTGCGCGGTAATTTGAATATAGAGCAAGGGCGGCTGATTTTCTGCCGCAGGTTGCGTGCGTGAGACCAGTTCAGCAATATGCATCTGATGGGAATCAAAGAGATCGGTAAAGCGTTCGATAATATGCGCGGAGTCGGTGACTTCAATCTGCACCCAGACGGTAGCGGGCATAGGCGGCCTTTCGCGAAAGGTGGTGCGCTTCATCACGATCAGCAGCTCCAGCTCGGCGCCTTTCAGCGGCAGCGTCGATTCAATCAGCGCGATAGCGTTCCAGCTTCCTGAAAGCAGCATAATAAAAGTGAATTCATCACCCAATATGGCCAGGCGGCTGTCTTCGATATTGCAATCGCAGCTGCTGACGTGGCGGGTAATGGTATTAACAATCCCCGGTCGGTCGACGCCCACGGCGGTAATAACCAGGTGATGTTGCTCTGACTGCGGCAAAATAATGCTTCCTGTACGTCTCAGTGATTAGCAATTGTGATAACTCTTAGGTAAACATAAAAAATACCCTGTGCCAAGGGGCCTGGCAGGCTTGCCCGCTTGCTTTTCGTGGGCCGTCAAACGTACCATGAAGCACTTGTTTGTGGAGGGGATGGCTAATGTTTACGGGAAGTATTGTTGCGCTCGTTACGCCGATGGACGACAAAGGGTCCGTCTGTCGCGCAAGTCTGAAAAAACTGATTGATTATCATGTTGCCAGCGGAACAGCGGCAATTGTCTCCGTAGGAACAACGGGCGAATCGGCAACATTAAGCCACGACGAGCATGGTGACGTGGTCATGCTGACGCTGGAGCTGGCCGACGGGCGCATTCCCATCATTGCCGGTACCGGCGCCAACGCCACGGCAGAAGGCATCGCGCTGACGCATCGTTTTGAAAACAGCGGCGTGGTAGGCTGCCTTACCGTCACCCCATACTACAATCGTCCAACCCAGGAAGGGTTGTTCCAGCACTTTAAAGCCATCGCCGAAAGCACCGATCTTCCGCAAATGCTCTACAATGTGCCGTCGCGTACCGGTTGCGATATGCTGCCGGAAACCGTAGGCCGTCTGGCGAAGATCAAAAATATTATCGGAATCAAAGAGGCGACCGGGAACTTATCGCGGGTTAGCCAGATCCAAGAGCTGGTCGATGACGATTTCGTGCTGGTCAGCGGCGACGACCTTTCTGCCCTCGACTTTATGCAGCTGGGCGGCAGGGGCGTTATCTCCGTAACGGCCAACATCGCCGCGCGCGAAATGGCGGAGCTCTGCGCGCTTGCGCAGCAGGGCAACTTCCGGGAAGCGCGCCGCCTTAACCAGCGTCTGATGCCTCTGCATCAGACGCTATTTATTGAGCCTAATCCTGTCCCGGTAAAATGGGCTGCTAAAAAATTAGGATTAATTGCAACCGATACGCTGCGTCTACCAATGACGCCGATGACTGATGCCGGTCGTCCGGTTGTTGAGCAGGCACTGAAAGACGCAGGCCTGCTGTAAATTTAGGGAGAAGTAATGGCTTACTCAGTACAAAAGTCGGCAATCGCAAAAGTGGTTGGCCTGTCGCTGGTGATGTTGTTGGCGGCATGTTCGAGCGATCAGCGCTACAAGCGCCAGGTCAGCGGCGACGAATCTTACCTCAAAGCTGCGGATATCAACGAGCTGCACGCGCCAGCAGGAATGATCCTGCCGCTGCAAAACGGTGATTTTGATATCCCTTCCGCCAGCGCGAAAGGCGCCGTCGGCAAGCAGCTGGATATCCGTCCACCGGCCCAGCCGCTGGCGCTGATCAACGGCGCCCGCACTCAGTTTGCCGGCAACTCCGGCGTGCTGCTAATCGATAACGCCAGCGGCGCGCTGTGGCCGCAGGTTGTGACGGTAGTGCAGACGCGCAACTATCCGATTGCCAGCCGCACCGACGGCAGCCAGACGCTGACCACCGACTGGGTGCAGTGGAACCGCGCTGATGAAGATCATCAGTATCGCGGCCGCTACCAGATAGCCGTGCAGCAGCAGGGCTATCAGCAGGCGCTGAGCGTGAAGCTGCTGGAGCTGGAGCAGGAAGGTAAAGCCGTTACTTCACCCGTCCAGCTGCAGCGCTACACCGCGCAGATGCTGAACGAGCTGAGCGCTGGCCTGGATAAAATCGCCACGACTCGCGACGACGCGGCGGTTAAAGGCAGCACTGCGCAAATCAACGTGCAGAGCGGCGCGGACGATACCGGCCTGCCTACGCTGGTGGTGCGCGCGCCGTTTAACCTGGTCTGGGAGCGTCTGCCGACCGCGCTGGAGCGCGTGGGCATGAAGATCACCGACCGCAACCGTCCGCAGGGCAGCCTGAACGTGACCTACAGCGCCCCGTCCAGCGAGACCTGGGACAGCATTGGCGCGAAAGATCCTGAGCTGACCGACGGCAACTATAAGCTACAGGTCGGCGATCTGGATAACCGCAGCAGCCTGCAGTTCCTGGATCCAAAAGGCCATGCGCTGACCCAGTCGCAAAACGATGCGCTGGTCGCCGTGTTCCAGGCGGCATTTAACAAATAATCGAAAGGCCGACGCGCGTCGGCCTTTTTTATTTGCTGCCGCGTAATCGATTGCTTCGGTTTTTTCGCGTCCGATCATACAATGGACGCAACAGTTCATACCCGACCGGTTTCGGCCTGTTCGCAGGCGCAAAGCACCGGGCATTTCACGTTTGGAGTAAAGAGATGAAAAAGCAAGCTGAGTTGTATCGCGGCAAAGCGAAAACCGTTTACAGCACCGAAAATCCGGATCTGCTGATACTCGAATTCCGCAACGATACATCAGCCCTGGACGGTGAGCGCATCGAACAGTTTGACCGCAAAGGAATGATTAACAATAAATTTAATCACTTTATCATGAGCAAGCTGGCGGAAGCGGGCATCCCTACCCAGATGGAAGCGCTGCTGTCGGACAACGAAGCGCTGGTCAAAAAGCTGGAAATGGTGCCGGTGGAGTGTGTAGTGCGCAACCGCGCGGCAGGGTCGCTGGTGAAGCGCCTGGGCGTGGAAGAGGGCACCATCCTGAACCCGCCGCTGTTCGATCTGTTTTTAAAAGACGATGCGCGTCACGATCCCATGATCAACGAATCCTACTGTGAAACCTTTGGCTGGGTGAGCAAAGAGAACCTGGCGCGTATGCGCGAGCTGACCTACAAAGCCAACGACGTGCTGAGCCAGCTTTTCTCCGATGCCGGTCTGATCCTGGTGGACTTCAAGCTCGAGTTCGGCCTGTTCCACGGCGAAGTCACGCTGGGCGATGAGTTTTCCCCGGACGGCGCGCGCCTGTGGGACAAAGAGACGCTGAATAAAATGGATAAAGATCGCTATCGCCAGAGTCTGGGCGGTCTGATTGAAGCCTATGAAGAAGTGGCGAATCGTCTGGGCGTGAAGCTGGACTGATTTCCCCCGGCCGTGGGTGTCGCCACGGCCGCTTTTCTCTTACCTGCTCCGCTAATCTACCTCTATTCTGAAATACCTTTCCGTTCCGGCCCGGCAGCCGCCGCAAGGCTGGTGTTAGCGGCTATGCGCGACTAAAATCACTCCAACAGTTCATAATCCGAGGTAGTGTATGCGTTGGCAAGGGCGCCGTGAGAGCGATAACGTGGAAGATCGCCGTAATGAATCCGGTGGTAACTCAATGGGCGCGGGACGGATGCGTATTCCGCGCGGCAAAGGTGGCATTATTCTGCTGATCGTCGTGATGATTGCGGGCTACTACGGCTACGATTTAACGCCTTTATTGACCGGCGAGTCGACCTCGCTCTCTTCACAACAGCAGCAGCAGCGAAGCACGCCGCAGCAGGATGAGGCGGCGAAATTCACCTCGGTGATGCTGGCCACCACGGAAGACACCTGGCAAAAAATCTTCGAGAAAATGGGCAAAACCTATACGCCACCCAAGCTGGTGATGTATCGCGGTGCAACCCGTACCGGCTGCGGCACGGGACAGTCCGTGATGGGGCCGTTCTACTGCCCGACCGACAGCACCGTCTACATCGATCTGTCGTTCTATGATGAAATGAAAAACAAGCTTGGCGCCGATGGCGACTTTGCGCAGGGCTACGTGGTCGCGCACGAGGTCGGACACCACGTGCAGCATCTTCTTGGTATTGAACCTAAGGTGCGTCAGCTGCAGCAGCAGGGCGGCCAAAAGCAGGCGAACCAGCTTTCCGTGAAGCTGGAGCTACAGGCCGACTGCTTTGCCGGCGTTTGGGGCCACTACATGCAGCAGGAAAACGTGCTGGAGCCGGGCGATTTGCAGGAGGCGCTGAACGCCGCCGAAGCGATCGGGGACGATCGTCTGCAACAGAAAAGCCAGGGACGCGTAGTGCCGGACAGTTTCACCCACGGCACCTCGGAGCAGCGCTACAGCTGGTTTAAAAAAGGGTTCGACAGCGGCAATCCTGGCCAGTGTGACACTTTCAGTGGCTGATCTGCGCGACGTCATTACGCAAACGGAACAGCTACAGCGGCAGGGAATGCGCAGGCTGATGGTTATCAGCGGCGAGGCGGAGTGGTGCCAGCAGCAGGCGCAGCAGTGGCTATCGCTGCTGCCCGGCGACTGGCTGTGGCTTGGCGATGCGCCGCAAAGCCCGCTGCATTGCGCGCCCGAAGCGGTGCGGACGCTGCTGGGGCAGGAGTTTCTGCACGCCGTGTTTGACGCGCGTCACGGCTTCAACGCCGAGGCGCTGGCGGTGCTGGCGGGCACGCTGAAAGCGGGAAGCTGGCTGCTGATGCTGGTGCCGGAATGGGTCGGCTGGCCAACGCAACCCGATAAAGATTCGCTGCGCTGGGGAGATACCGCTACGCCGCTCGCCACGCCTAATTTTGTCTCCCGTCTGCAAAAGCTGCTGCTGGCCGATCCACAGGCCGCGCGGTTTTGCCAGCATCAGGCGCCCGTTTTGCCTGCGCCGCCGTTCGCGCCAGACTGGCAGCCCGATGACGACGGTCAGCAGCAGGCTCTGTTGGAGCAATTGCTGATGGCGAAACCGGGTATCTACGTGGTCACCGCGCCGCGAGGACGAGGCAAATCCGCGCTTGCCGGGTTGCTTGCCGCCCGCTGGCCCGGCCGTGCGCTTATCTCTGCCCCCGCGAAAGCCGCCACCGACGTGCTGGCAACCTACGCGGGCGACGCTTTTGATTTTATCGCGCCGGACAGGCTGCTGGCGCTCGACCCGGCGGCGCGTCCCCGGGATGTTGACTGGCTGCTGATTGACGAAGCGGCAGCGATCCCCGCGCCGATGCTTGAGCAGCTGGTCAGGCTTTTTCCGCGCACGCTGTTAACCACCACCTTGCAGGGTTATGAAGGGACGGGGCGCGGCTTTATGCTGAAGTTCTGCGACAGCCTGCCCAACGCTACGCTGTGCCGACTTGACCAGCCTTTGCGCTGGTCGGCGCACGATCCGCTTGAGCAGTTTATCGATCGCGCCCTGCTGTTCAGCGAAGCGGAGCCTGAAATTGTCAGCGCGCCGGTGCGCTTTTGTTTTCCGCATCAGGCGGAATGGCAGGAAAACCCGGCGGTGCTGGAGGCGATTTATCAGCTGCTCGCCAGCGCGCACTACCGCACTTCGCCGATCGATCTTCGGCGCATGATGGACGCGCCGGGCATGCGCTTCAGCGCCGCGCTGCAGGCGGACAAAGTTCAGGGCGCGCTCTGGCTGGTGGAGGAAGGTGGATTAACGGCGGAGCTGGCGCAGGCCGTGTGGGCAGGACTGCGTCGTCCGCCAGGCAACCTGGTGGCGCAGTCGCTGGCGGCTCACGGCGGCTGGCCGGAAGCGGCGCAGATGCGCTCACGCCGTATCAGCCGCATCGCCATCATGCCCGCGCTGCGGCGGCAGGGTGTCGGCAGGGAGATGGTGCGGCACAGCGTCAGTCAGGCGGAAGGGCTGGACTTTTTCTCGGTGAGTTTTGGCTATACGCCTTCGCTATGGCGTTTCTGGCAGGCCTGCGGGTTCCGGCTGGCGCGGGTGGGCACGCGAACGGAAGCGAGCAGCGGCTGCCACACCGTGATGGCGATACTGCCGCTGAGCGAACAGGGAAGGGCGCTGGCCGACAGGGCGGAGCGTCGGCTGGCGCGCGACTGGCGCTGGCTGCGTCCTTTTCTTCATGACGTCGATCTGACTTTCCCGAAAGTTGAGGCCACTGGCCTGGATGAGGACGACTGGCGCGAGCTGGCGGGCTTTGCGTGGGCGCAGCGCTCGTTCGAGGCCGCTATCGGTGCGCTGGGCCGACTGCTGGAAAACGCCCCGCAGCCGCTGCCGTTATTACAGGGCGCGCTGACGGAAGGGCTGGCTCAGGCAGAGCTGGTCAAACTGTCGGGGCTGTCGGGGCGTAAGGCGTTGCTGAACGGCTGGCGGCAGGAGGCGGAACGGGCGCTGACAGCGCTGGATAATGAGCGGGCAGAAACATGGCGGCTAAAGATAATGAAGACAGGGCAGTCGGACATAAATTAAAACAGGGGCCGTCGCCCCTGTCGTTTACTTCTTCTTCGGCCAGTCGTCTTCATCGTCCCATTTATCGTTAAAATCGCGATGCGGCGGCAAATCCGGGCGGTTATCCATATATTTTTTATGGTCGATACGCTTCAGGTCTTTATACACATTCATCAGAATGCCCACCATCAGCACAATCCCCAGCAACCACCAGTACTCTTTCAGCCATTCCATATTTGATCCTTACGCTATCAATTGTTCCATAATGCGCTGATACATCCGACTCAGCAGCTGGAGGTCGGCAGCCTTAACGCACTCATTTATTTTGTGAATGGTGGCGTTGACCGGCCCTAACTCCACAACCTGCGCGCCCATACGGGCAATAAAGCGGCCGTCGGACGTGCCGCCGGTCGTCAGCAGCTGCGGCTTGATCTCATTATAGTGCTCAACGGCGTTTACCACCGCCTCGACCAGTTTGCCGGTAGAGGTTAAAAAAGGCTGGCCGGAAACCACCCAGTCAAGCGTATAGCGCAGCTGATGCCGATCCAGCAGCGCCTGTACGCGCTCTTTGATCAGCGCGTCGGTCAGCTCGGTGCTGAAACGGAAATTAAACTGCACGAAAAACTCGCCGGGGATCACGTTGTTGCTGCCGGTTCCGGCCTGGACATTGGCAATCTGCATGCTGGTCGGCGGGAAAAACTCGTTGCCCCGATCCCATTCTGTCGCCGTCAGCTCGTTCAGCGCAGGCAGCGCGCGATGTACCGGATTATCAGCGAGGTGCGGATAAGCGACGTGGCCCTGTACGCCATGAATGGTCAGGTTGGCGGTCATCGAACCGCGACGGCCGTTTTTCACCACGTCGCCCACGATTTCCGTGCTGGAAGGCTCGCCGACCAGGCAGTAGTCCAGGCGCTCGTTGCGCGCCATCAGCGTCTCGACAACTTTGACCGTGCCGTTTACGGCGCTGGCTTCTTCATCGGAGGTAATCAGAAAGGCCAGGCGGCCCTTGTGGTGCGGATGGGCGGCGACAAAACGCTCGGCGGCGACAACCATGGCGGCCAGCGAGCCTTTCATATCCGCCGCGCCGCGTCCAAACAGCATGCCGTCGCGGATGGCGGGTTCAAACGGCGGGTTGATCCAGCGGTTGGCATCACCTGCGGGCACCACGTCGGTATGCCCGGCAAAGGCCAGCGTTTCGCCTTCGCCGCGCCATGCCCAGAAATTTTGCGTATCGCCAATATTCATTAATTCAACGGTAAAGCCCAGCGCCTTAAGGCGCTCGATCATCACAGCCTGGCAACCGGCATCATCCGGGCTGAGGGAAGGGCGACGAATAAGCTGCTGCGTCAGCTCAATGACCGGACAATACATAATCAGGACTTCTCCACGATAAAAGATGCGTAAGCGGTTTCGTTAAAACCCAGCAGCATAGAGCCGTCGGCCCGGCAGAGCAATGGGCGTTTAATCATCGCCGGCTGTGCCAGCATAAGCTGCTGCGCGGCCGCCGCGTTGTCTACCGCGCTGCGCGTCGCTTCATCCAGTTTGCGCCAGGTGGTTCCACGCGTGTTCAGCAGCGCCTCCCAGCCCAGCGTATCGCTGAAGCGCTGGAGCAAATCCGCCTCCAGCCCGTCGGCGCGATAGTCGTGAAACTGGTAAGCTACACCGTTAGCATCCAGGTACTTTCGTGCCTTTTTGATGGTGTCGCAGTTTTTAATGCCGTACATCGTCAGCATGGCGGGTTCCCTTCTATTTTCTGTGGGCTTCATCTATATTCGATACTGCTCAGGCGCTGAGTTTACAATGGATACGCCTGCGAGGCACGGAAGACGGCATAAACCCAGGAACAGAGGAGAGGGAGGGATAATATGAACTATATGGAAGCGTCTTCCGCCCATACGGTTGAAGAGACGAAATCGACAATTGTGATCGCCAGAAAAAAAGAGACCCGCTGCGATGAGTTTAATCACATCGTTGAAGCGGTACTGGCCGAGCATCCCGATGCCAAAACCCATATAGACAGCGAGAGCGGCGGCTACGACAAAATTATTGTGCTGAAGTAGTAAATGCGCGAGGGGGCTTCAGGCCCCCTCAAAAATTTCCCGTGCTTCATACCTCGTGCTTCGCCTGATGTCTCGTACCTTGTACTGCGAACCTCGTAATCCATACCTGATATCTCGTATCGCGTGCTTCGTATCTGAAGTCTGGTTTTTGTCTTGCCAAATGCCTTTTGCTGACATATCAGCCTAATCAAGCGGTTAGCCGATCGTCCGATCCCTGATGATAAGCAGGCTATTAATTCCCTTAAAAATCAACCGATAAGAAATGTGCGCGGCCGCACGTTTTAAGATAATTCTTAATTTTATACCCCTGTTCATGGCCGAAAGTTGTTCACTTCGCCTTAGGAATAATCCTATAATGACCGCAACACAACGAGAGAGGTGATGTATGATTGATTTAGAACTGGGGAACTGGAAAGACTTTATCGAAACGATGTTGACTCGTAAGTAACACATTCATAAAGAAAAATCCGGCAGCACGCCGGCAAGCTTTACCTTCAGTAACCGAATTTAAAAAAGGCAGCCTTCAGGCTGCCTTTGCTCTTTTATGCGATCGGCCTCTCTTTTAACGGAAAGCGTCGGCGCACCAGCACAAAGAAAATCGGCACAAAGAACAGCGCCAGTACGGTGGCGGCGATCATCCCGCCCATCACGCCCGTGCCTACCGCGTGCTGGCTGCTGGAGCCTGCGCCGTTGCCGACAGTCATCGGCAGCACGCCAAAAATAAAGGCCAGCGACGTCATCAGAATAGGGCGCAGGCGTTGACGCGAGGCTTCCAGCGTCGCCTCCAGCAAATCGCATCCTTTACTGTTCATCTCGTTAGCAAACTCCACGATAAGAATGGCGTTTTTCGCCGACAGCCCGATCACCGTCAGCAGCCCTACCTGGAAATAGACGTCGTTTTCCAGCCCGCGCAGCCAGGTCGCCGCCAGCGCGCCCACCACGCCCAGCGGGACGACCAGCATCACGGAGAAAGGCACCGACCAGCTTTCATAAAGCGCCGCCAGGCAGAGAAAAACCACCAGCAGAGAAATGGCATAGAGCGCGGGCGCCTGCGAGCCGCTCATCCGCTCCTGAAACGACGCGCCGGTCCACTGCACGCCAAAACCGGTCGGCAGCTTGCTGACCAGCTGCTCCATGCTGTCCATCGCGGTGCCGGTGCTGACGCCCTGAGCGGATTCGCCAACGATCTCTACCGACGAATAGCCGTTATAGCGCTCCAGACGCGGCGAGCCGGTTTCCCAGCGGGTGCTGGCGAAAGCGGAAAAGGGCACCATGCCGCCGCTGCTGTTGCGCACGTACCATTTATTGATATCGTCCGGCAGCATGCGGAAAGGCGCGGCCGCCTGCACGTAGACTTTTTTTACGCGTCCGCGATCGAGAAAGTCATTGACGTAGGTCGATCCCCAGCCGGTGGTGAGCGTGTCGTTGATATCGTCCACCGACACGCCCAGCGCCTGCGCCTTGTGCTGATCGATATCGATCCGCAGCTGCGGCGTATCGTCCAGCCCGTTATGACGCACGCGGGCCAGTGACGGATCGCTCTCCGCCATCGCCAGCAGCCGATCGCGAGCCTGCATCAGCGCGTCGTGACCCAAACCGGCATGATCCTGTAATTCCATATCAAAACCGGCCGAGTTGCCCATGCCGGTGATAGCGGGCGGGCTGCTGGCAATAACCCGACCCTCGCGAATGTTTTTAAAGGCCACGGTTGCGCGTTCAATAATGGCAAACGAGCTGTTGTCCTTGCCCGGCCGATCCCGCCAGTCTTTCAGCCGGACAAACATGCGCGCCACGTTCTGTCCGTTGCCGCCTGGCCCGGCGCCGATAGTTGAAAACACCGACAGCACGTTATCCTTTTCCCGGGTCAGGTAATATTGTTCAACTTTATTCACCACTTTATTCGTCTGTTGCAGCGTGGAGCCTGGCGGTAGCTGCACCTGAGTGGTAAAGACGCCGCGATCTTCCAGCGGCAGAAAAGAGGTCGGCAGATGCAGGAACAGCAGCGCCATGCCGGCGATAAGCAGCACATAAAGCAGCAGCCAGCGTCCCGCTTTCGCTACGATGCGCCCTACGCCGCGCTTATAGCGGTCTGCGTTACGGTTAAAGGTGCGGTTAAACCAGCCGAAGAATCCTCGCCGTTCATGATGCGCGCCCGGCGGCAGCGGTTTTAACAGCGTGGCGCAGAGGGCGGGCGTCAGCACCATCGCCACCAGCACGGAAAGCACCATAGCGGAAACGATAGTGATGGAAAACTGCCGGTAAATGGCGCCGGTGGTGCCGCCAAAAAAGGCCATCGGCACGAAAACGGCGGAGAGCACCAGCGCTATCCCCACCAGCGCGCCCTGAATTTGCCCCATTGACTTTCGCGTGGCCTCGCGCGGCGAGAGGCCTTCCTCACTCATTATTCGCTCGACGTTTTCCACCACCACAATCGCGTCGTCCACCAGCAGGCCGATCGCCAACACCATCGCAAACATCGTCAGCGTGTTAATACTGAATCCGCAGGCAGAGAGAATGGCAAAAGTGCCAAGCAGTACCACCGGCACGGCGATGGTGGGAATAAGCGTGGCGCGAAAATTCTGCAAAAACAGATACATAACCACGAACACCAGTACGATGGCCTCCAGCAGCGTTTTCACCACGTCTTCAATAGAGGCGACCACGAAAGGCGTGGTTTCATAAGCGATTTCCGCCTTGAGGCCGGGCGGGAAATAGTGGGAAAGTTCTTCAATGCGCGCTCTGACCAGCTTGTCCGTTTGCAGCTCGTTCGCGCCCGAAGCCAGCTTCACGCCCAGACCCGAAGCGGCCTGGCCGTTGTACTGGCTCAGATAGTCATATTTTTCCGCGCCCAATGCCACCTGCGCCACGTCGCCCAGCCGCACCTCCGAACCATCCTGGTTAACGCGCAGCGTAATCTGACGAAACTGCTCGGGCGTGGTCAGTAACGACTGAGAGTTAATAGTAGCGTTGAGCGCCTGGCGTTCTATGGAAGGCAGGCCGCCCAGCTGGCCCACGGCGACCTGGCTGTTTTGCGATTCGATGGCGCTGACGATATCGGAGGTGGTCAGCGCATAGTTGATCAATTTGTCAGGATCGAGCCAGATGCGCATGGCGTATTGCGAGCCGTAGGCGTCTACCTGGCCCACGCCGTCGATGCGGCTCAGCGGATCCTGCACGTTGCTGGCGACGTAATCCGCAATGTCCTGTTTGTCCATGCTGCCGTCGGTAGAGACGAAGGCCACCATCAGAATATTGGTGTCGCCGGTTTTGGTTACCGTCACCCCCTGGGACTGCACGGCCTGAGGCAGCTTGCGCAGCGCGGTTTGCAGCTGGTTTTGCACCTGCTGGCGCGCCTCGTCGGGATTGGTGCCCGCAACAAAAGTCAGCGTAATCGTCGCCTGGCCGGTATTGCTGCTTTGCGAAGACATGTACATCAGGTTATCGATGCCGGTCATATTCTGCTCGATCACCTGAGTAACCGTATTTTCCAGCGTCTGCGCGGAAGCGCCGGGATAGTTAGCGGTAATACGGACGTTAGGCGGCGCCAGCGCCGGATATTGCTCTACGGGCAGCGAAAAAATAGCCAGAGTACCGGTCAGACACAGCAAAATTGCTATCACCCACGCAAATATGGGGCGATCGATAAAAAAATTCGCCATCAGCGGCTCCAGGCTAGCGTCGGGAAAGGTTACGACCGGGCGACGCCGTGCAGAATGCATCGCTGCCCGTAACAAAGCGTTTAAGCAGAGCGTTTCACTTTACCCGGCGTCCCTGGCGGAATCGTGGAGAAAATGAGGATAAAATGTAAATTATCATGCAAAATTTCAGCGCCGTGCGCCTTAGCTTTTGTCCGGTATAAAACGGAGGAGCACCCGCGTGCCGCCTTGCGCTTGCGGGGTAATTTCCAGCTGCGCGTTCAGACTTTTTGCGCGCTCCTGCATTATAGCCAAACCGTAGTGGCCGGGTTTGGCATCGGCCAGACAAAATCCCTGGCCGTTATCGCTGACCTCAATATGCAGCAAATCGGCGGCCGACTGCGTAATGCGTACCGCAATGTCGCTGGCGCGCGCGTGGCGGAGAGCGTTGAGCAGCGCTTCCCGGACAATTTGTAAAACGTGTACCTGCTGTTGCGCATTCAAACGCTGCTGCCGCGCCTCGCTGATAAGCTTAATATCCGCTTCCGTTTGCCGGTTAAGCTGCGCGACGACCTGTTCCAGCGCGGTAGTGAGATCGGCTGGCTCCACCGACAGGCGAAAAGTGGTCAGCAGTTCGCGCAGCTGGCGATTGGCTTCGGCCAGCGCCACGTCGATTTCGCCGACGATAGCTGCCGGCGGCGTCTCTTTGTCGACCACGCGCTTCAGCCGCGCCAGCTGAATGCGCAGGTAAACCAGCGACTGCGCCAAAGAATCGTGTAGCTCTCTGGCGATAGTGGCGCGCTCTTCCATCAGCAGCAAATGGCGGCCTTTTTCTTCAGCGTCGTCCAGCTGTAACGAGCGGCCCAGCATCGTCGCCAGCCCCTGCATCAGCGAGGGTTCGCTGTCACTTGCCTGCCAGCGCAGCACCCCGCCTTGCGTCTGCTCCAGCGGCAGGCTGTGCCAGGCGAGACGTTTATCCTCTTCGCCAGCGGTCAGCTGCCAGCGAGGCGCCACGTCCAGAGCGATAATCGGCAGATTTTCATGCTCTTTCGCCAGCTCAAGCACCTGCGCATAGGCCTTATCGTGTCCGCGCAGCATCTCGGAGCAGCGATAAAGCAGTTTCAGGCGGCGATTCGCCTGGCGCAGATCGCCGGTTCGCTCTTTGACCGCCTGTTCAAGCCACAGATACTGTTTTTCTAAATCGCCCGACATGCGGGCAAAGGCTTTCGCCAGCAGGGCAATGGCAATAAAGCCCAGCAGGCAGGCGCCTGCCACCAGTTTCATTTTCAGCTCCGCCCAGCGCTGCAGGGCAAGCACAAATCGATCTATCTGCGCGACATAGTGCGAGACATGCTGCCGGAAGCGCTGACCATCGTCCCTGGTCAGCTCGGGCTGTAGCTTTTGCCAGGCCGTCAGCATTTCGTGATAGCGCGCTTTAACATTGTTTGGCACCCAGGCATGCTGTAGCGAAAGCAGCACCGGCGCCTGAAGCGACTGCTGATAGCTGAGGATATCGCTGTCCAGCGAGGGCGAGCGGGTTGCGGCATCCAGCGCCAGGCGGTAGCTCTGCATGCGCAGCGAACCGGCCATATTGAGCGCCTCGGCATCGCGCAGGCTGGCTGAAAGCGTCAGCAGCGCCAGAAAAGAACAGCACACGGCCAGCAGCACGATAGCGAACAGCGCGCGAGCCAGGCTGCGGGTAACGGAACGTTTTAACATGCAATGCTCCCGTAAAGGGCGTTAACGCTGCGGATAGCGTCATCGGCCAGCGTCAGCCAGATAAGGCCTGCCGCAGTATAAGCTTTTCCTCGCGCGGTGCAGCGCACGAACGCCGGCGCTTTGCGAAAGATCAAAAGTGTGCGGTCGCGCACTTGAAGCCAGACGCGGCGGCGGGTAGAGTTAAAAAGTCGTCATAAAATTACGCTGCGCATTAATATAAAGTTACATCATGCAGAAAAAGTAACTTTTATTGACGCTTCTTGGGATAAATGTTTGTCACGCCCACATTCCTTTAACGCTTTTACCGCGCGCTTACCCTGCTTTGCACCTCATCCGTCATAGTTAACGCCGTATCCCGAATCATGCTATCCGCTAATCCGGATAAGGAGCTAACTATGAATAAACTGCCTGCAACGATTGCCGCTGCCATTCTGGCCGCCACTTCATTTTCAACGCTGGCCGCCACCCAGGTCAGCACTGAACAGAGTCAAAACCTGCAACAAATGGGCACGGTTTCCGTGACCGGCGTGACCGGCTCGCTGGATGACGCCACCGCGCAGCTGGCGCAAAAAGCCGAAGAGATGGGCGCCAGCCACTATCGCGTGATCCGTGCCGACACCCCCGGCGACTCCAGCCTGTGGAGCGGCAACGCCGAGATTTACCGCTAGAACCTGTCCTGTCCCATGTAGCCTTTCCCTGTTGGAGAACCGACCGTCTTAAGCGGTCGGTTTTTTTTTGCCTCCTCTGATGGAAGTCACAAAACCTCACGATTTCGCCTACAGATTTTTTGCGTCGGCTTTACAGAACGGTTAGGATGCATCGCCGTGATTTTCCCGCTTCCGTCAACACAATAACTACAGGAAGAGGGGAAAACGCCCGAACGCCTGCGGGCAACGCAATCGTTTGGTTAGCGCAACAGAAATCAGGTCGCCCGGGAATGGTAGCCGTATCACTGTGGACAGGATAATTAGGAAAGAAAATGAAAGCTGATAAAAAAGCGGTAGCAGACAAGCGCGCCGCAAGAAGACGTTGGTTAAATTCTCATGATTCCGGCTATCACAAAGCGATGGACAATCGCCATGTGCAGATGATTGCTATCGGCGGGGCTATTGGTACCGGCCTGTTCCTGGGTGCGGGCGCGCGATTGCAAATTGCCGGTCCGGCGCTGGCTATCGTCTACCTGGTATGCGGCATCTTCTCTTTCTTTATACTCCGCGCGTTGGGCGAGCTGGTTTTACATCGTCCTTCCAGCGGCAGCTTCGTTTCTTACGCACGTGAATTCCTGGGCGAAAAAGCCTCGTACGTTGCAGGCTGGATGTACTTTGTTAACTGGGCGATGACCGGGATCGTGGATATCACCGCCGTAGCGCTTTATATGCACTACTGGGGCGCGTTTGGTGATGTGCCGCAGTGGGTATTCGCGCTGGGCGCGCTGGCTATCGTCGGTACCATGAACATGATCGGCGTAAAATGGTTTGCCGAAATGGAGTTCTGGTTTGCGCTGGTGAAGGTGCTGGCTATCGCGCTTTTCCTGATTGTGGGCGTGGTGTTTCTTGGCAGCGGCAAGCCGCTGGATGGCAACGCCACCGGCTTCCACTTAATTACCGATAACGGCGGCTTCTTCCCGCACGGTTTGCTGCCTGCGCTGGTGCTGGTGCAGGGCGTCGTTTTCGCCTTCGCCTCTATCGAGCTGGTTGGCACGGCGGCGGGAGAGTGTAAAGATCCGAAGACCATGCTGCCGAAAGCGATCAACAGCGTGATCTGGCGTATCGGCCTGTTCTATGTCGGCTCCGTGGTGTTGCTGGTGCTGCTGCTGCCGTGGAACGCCTATCAGGCGGGTCAAAGCCCGTTTGTTACCTTCTTCTCGAAGCTGGGCGTGCCCTATATCGGCAGCATCATGAATATCGTGGTGCTCAGCGCAGCGCTCTCCAGCCTGAACTCTGGCCTCTATTCTACCGGCCGTATTCTGCGCTCGATGTCTATGGGCGGATCGGCACCAAAGTTCCTCTCTAAAATGAGCGGTCAACAGGTGCCTTATATGGGCATCCTGGTCACCATAGCCGTCTATATCGTGGGCGTCTGGCTGAACTATATCGTGCCTTCGCGCGTGTTCGAAATCGTACTGAATATCGCTTCCTTAGGGATTATCTCTTCCTGGGCCTTTATCGTGGTTTGCCAGATGCGTCTGCGTAAGGCGATTAAAGAAGGCCGCGCGGAAGACGTCAGCTTTAAGCTGCCGTGGGCGCCGTTTACGTCCTGGCTGACGCTGCTGTTCCTGGCCAGCGTGCTGGTGCTGATGGCGTTTGACTACCCGAACGGCACCTACACTATCGCCGCCGTGCCGCTGATCGCCGTCGTGCTGGTGCTGGGCTGGTTCGGCGTGCGTAAACGCGCTAACCAAATCGCGCAGACCGAGCACGATCACGTGGCGGAAGAGACGTCGCGCTGAAGCTGAAGCAGCAGTAAAAGGCGGCCCCGGTGGCCGCCTTTTTTATGTCCGCTGATAGTTTTCCCCCAGGGCAGGCCTTATGATGGCTCACTTCCGCTAAAGGCAACGGAGCCTGTATGTCAGTCAAAGTCGAAGTGATCAAAGATAAAATCCTGTCGGAAAATTGGTTCCTGCTGCGCAACTTCACCTATGACCTTACGACGAAAAATGGGGAAACCCTGCGTCATAAGCGCGAAGTTTACGATCGCGGCGACGGCGCCACCATCCTGCTTTACAACCGTGAAAAAAACAGCGTGGTCCTGACCCGTCAGTTTCGTATCGCCACCTGGCTGAACGGCAACGACAGCGGCCTGCTGATCGAAACCTGCGCCGGCTTGCTGGACGATGATTCGCCGGAAGTCTGTATCCGTAAGGAAGCGGTTGAAGAAACCGGCTATGAAGTGGGAGAAGTGGTCAAGCTTTACGATCTTTATATGTCGCCAGGAGGCGTAACCGAACGGCTGCATTTTTTTGCCGCAGAGTATAACGACTCGCTGCGGGCCACAGCAGGCGGCGGCGTTGACGATGAAGATATTGACGTGATTGAGCTGAGCTTTGCCGATGCCTGGAGCAGGGTGAAAACAGGGCACATTAAAGACGCTAAAACGGTGATGCTGCTCCAGTATGCGCTGATTGAAGGTTGGTTAACGCTGGGTTAAAAATGACGGGCTGATGATTAACAGCTGGTCTTAATAAGATAAGAGCGTCCGGGTCAATAAATAAAATAATCCGCAAATATTAACCTTAGTTTTTGCGGGTTAACTTCAGTTAATTATTTATTTAATATCTTCGCAGACGATGGCATAAATATAAGCTAAACAGGGAGGAGAATAAACTTTTTGCATGTGCCTCTGAGCAGGCTATTCAGGCTGGCATCAGAACTATCTGCTTATATGATGAAATTTCAGGCTTAACAATCTTATTCGGACAGCTTGCAGCCGCCGCACAGGCTTTGCCGCGCTGGGCGCAAAAGGTGACAAAGCTCACACTATTACTGCAGTTTTAATCCTTTCTAAACAAAAAAACTTTATTTTCATCTGATAATAAGCGATTTTTTGACGGTCCTGCGGCGCTTTTTTCCTTGTCCGATTTATCTGATTGAGCCGCCTGCACATAAAGTTCAATATAATTAAAGCGGGTAATTATTCTTTTAATGCGCTGCGGCTGATTTAATTGTGCCGAGCGATAACCGCTACGCTATGCTTACTGCTTAACTGTCATTCGGGGATACGGGTATCGATGCATTATTGGATAAAGTTACCTTTGGCGCTGCTGTTTTTTGCCGCCGGACTGCATGCCGAACCCCTGCAAAAAACCTTTTCTGACTGGCAGATAACCTGTAATAACCAGAACTACTGCGTGGCCCGGAGCGTGCCGGGCGTCAACGGGCTGGTGATGACCATCAGTCGTCATGCCGGCGTTAACGATCGGCCCTTTCTGCGTATTGATTACGGCAGTCGCTATACCGGCAAGCTGAGCGGCGCGCCTTTGCAGGACAATCTGCTGCTGGACGGCCAGCGGCTGAAGCCCGATTTAAAACATTGGGAGGTTCAGCCGCATCACCTTTCTACCGGCCATGCTATCTCCATCAATGAGTTTCTGTCGCTGGTGATGGACGCTGATAATCTACAGCTGCTTTATCGGCCGCGCGCCACTATCTCGCTGCACGGCCTGAAAGCGGCGCTGCTGCTGATGGATGATATCCAGGGGCGGGTCAACGGCATGAGCGCCTGGATTAAAAAGGGTGAACGTCCGGCAATGGACGTGCCGCCACCGCCCGATTTCCCCGAAGCTCCCCGTCTGCAACCGGTGCCGCCCGCCCTGACGCGTGAAGAAACTACCGGCCTGCTGGATTACGGCACCTGGCGCGTCAATACCGATCGCTGCTCGTTGGATCCTCAGCGTCGCCAGGTCAGCGTCGCGCCGCTGAACGATAAAAAAGCCCTGTTGCTGGTCAGCTGTGAAATGGGTGCCTATAACGTTATCGATCTTGCTTTCGAGGTCACCCGCAGCCAGCCCTATATGGCCAGAGGATTGACCCTGACGCTGCCTTTTACGCCGCCGCGTCATGGAGAAAAAAAGCTGGAGCTGATCAATGCCGATTATGATGCCAGCCGCGGCGAGCTGCTGACGTTTGGCAAAGGAAGAGGCCTTGGCGACTGCGGTACGGCTACCCGCTGGCAGTATGACGGGCGCGAGTTTGTGCTGACGGAATATGCGGAAGAGGGAACCTGCGATGCCTGGCACGGCAGCGACGACTGGCCGACGCTCTGGACCAGCAAAAGGGATATGCCGCCTGCGCCAGAGCAGGCGTCTACGGAGTGAAAAGGCTTCATTGAGTATGCTTTCCTGAACGGCGTAGAAAAGCGCAAAGCTTTTACCTGATTCACGGCGCCCCAGCCCGGTGAGGCGCCCGTTTACGCGATCAGCTGCCGCGATAGGTTGAGTAGCCGTACTGGCTAAGCAGCAGCGGCACATGATAATGCTCGGCCGTGTTGCTGATATGAAACTCTACCGGGATCTCCGGGAAGAAGCTCTCCTGCTTTTGCTCGCTAAAATAGCGTCCGGTTTTAAATACGACGCGGTAATCGCCGGTGGCTGCAGGCTGCGCAGGCCAGAACTGTTTAATACGTCCATCCTTATCGGTGCTGGCCTTGTTAAGGAATTTCCAGCCCGCGTCCTGTTTCTGCTCCAGCGTAACTTCCACATTCGATGCCGGTTTGCCAGTTTGCTGGTTCAGCACGTGTACGCTTAAAAGATTCTGCTCTGCGGCCATCGCGGAGGCAGAAGCGGTAAGGGCCAGCGCCAGCGCTGCCGCGTTGAAATATTGTTTCATCATCACTTCTCCTGTTTGAATATGCCTCTTTATAACGTAGAACAAAGGGAAACAACCTGACGCGAGCATGACAAAAATGTCAGATTGGCTGAAGTTCGGGGACAAAATTTCCGCCTCGTGGCAGACTTGTGCTTATGAAACTATTGCTGATTGAAGATAACCAGAAAGCCAGCGACTGGCTTTGTCAGGGCCTGCGCGAAGCCGGATTTGTGGTGGACAGCGTCACCGACGGCCGCGACGGACTGCACCTGGCCCTGAGCCAGAACTATGCGCTTATCGTACTGGATATCATGCTGCCCGGCATGGACGGATGGCAGGTATTACGCTCGCTGCGTACCGCCCGCGCCACGCCGGTAATTTGCCTGACGGCAAGAGATTCGGTAAACGATCGTGTTAAAGGGCTGGAGCTGGGCGCCAATGATTACCTGGTCAAACCTTTCTCTTTTGCCGAGCTGCTGGCCCGCATCAGAGCGCAGCTGCGCCAGAATCACCCTACACAAGCGGTGCTGACGGTTGGCGATCTGGTCATGGATTCGGTGCGGCAGACGGCCAGCCGGCAGGGCGAATCGGTCGCGCTGACCCGTAGAGAATTCGCGCTGCTGTGGCTGCTTGCCAGCCGACGCGGAGAAATAGTGCCGAGAACGCTGATCGCCAGCGAGGTCTGGGGCATTAATTTTGACAGCGAAACGAACACGGTTGACGTAGCCATCCGCCGTTTGCGCCGCAAGATAGACGACCCCTATGAGCCGAAACTGATCGACACCGTGCGCGGGATGGGATACCGGCTGGCAGAGCCGGGAGAACCGCATGCGTAAGATCTCGCTGACGGCCCGACTCACGATCATTTTTGTGCTGATTATGGCGGCGGCCTGCGGCGGCATCACGCTGACGCTTTACGGCGCGTTACGCCACGAGCTGATCTGGCGTGACGATCGCACGCTGATTAATCGGGCGCTTCAGCTGCGCCAGCTGTTGCAGGATGGCGCGAAGCCGGAAATGCTGCCGCTTTATTTCAGCCGCATGGTGGACACGCAGCAGGATATCCTGCTGATCCGTCAGGCTGCGGGGCCGGACGTGACGATTAACCAGACGGGCATTGGGCTGGCGGCGCTGACCGCAGAAAACCAGCCGGGCGTGCTTCGCCGACAGCGCACCAAAGAAGGTGAAGAGCTAACCATTCTCAGTCTGCAAGGCGAATCGAACGGCGGCGCGGTGACGCTGACCGTAGCGCGGCTGGCGCGCGAAAGAGCCAAAATGCTGGAGCAGTATCGCCAGGAAAGCCTGCTGGTGTGCCTGGCTGCGCTGATGCTTGGGGCTATCCTGAGTCCTCTGCTGATCCGGCGGGGACTAAGAGCCATAGGCGCGCTCAGCAAAATCACCGCGGCCACCCACGCCGACAGGCTTTCTGACAGCGTTCCACTGAATACTCTGCCCCGCGAGCTGCTGCCGCTGGGCGAGGCGCTTAACGTGATGCGCAGCCGCCTGGCGCACGATTTTACCCGGCTGACCCGATTTGCCGACGATCTGGCACATGAGCTCCGCACGCCGGTCAACGTGATGCTCAGCCAGAATCAGGTCGCGCTGGGGCAGGAGCGCACGCCGGAAGCGTACCAGCAGCTGCTGGAAGGAAATATCGAAGAGCTGGAGAATCTCTCTCGCCTGACCGACAACATTCTGTTCCTGGCCAGAGCCGATCACCACAACGTGGCGCTCAGAAAAGAGGTTTTTTCGCTGCCCGACACGCTGGAAAATATCACCGATTTTCTGGAGCCGCTGGCGGAAGAAAAAGGGCTACGTTTTGCGCTGGAGGCGGAAGGCGATATTCAGGCCGATAAAATGCTGTTTCAGCGGGCGCTGGTCAATCTGATTACCAATGCCGTTCGCCACGCGCCGGAAAACACGCTGGTTCGCATAAAAACCGAGGCGACAGGAGAAGCTGTCGATATAGCCGTGGGTAATAAGGGTGAGCCTTTGGCGGAGACGGAAAAATTATTTGAGCGCTTCTGGCGCGGAGACGAGGCGCGCAACAGCGTGGGATCGGGACTGGGTCTGGCGCTGGTTAAAGCTATTGCGGAACTGCACGGCGGCTACGCCTGGTATCAGCATCGCGAAGGGGAAAATCTGTTTGGTATCAGGCTGGGCGGTGAGACTCCTGCCCGCCAGGGGCGGGCAGGAGAACAGGCTTAGTGAGGCTTCAGCAGTTTTTCTGCATGGCTGACGATGTTTTCCACCGTGAAGCCAAACTCGTTAAACAGCTTCTCTGCCGGTGCGGACTCACCAAAGGTGGTCATCCCGACAATCGCGCCGTTCAGGCCGACATACTTATACCAGTAGTCTGCGATGCCCGCTTCCACCGCCACGCGAGCGGTAACGCCGGAAGGCAGCACCGATTCGCGATAGGCCAGATCCTGCTTATCAAACAGGTCGGTTGAAGGCATAGACACCACGCGAACTTTATGGCCGTTGGCGGTCAGTTTTGCTGCCGCGCCCAGCGTGATTTCCACTTCAGAACCGGTTGCGATCAGGATCACTTCCGGCGTGCCTTCGCTATCTTTCAGCACGTAGGCACCGCGAGAGATGTTTTCCAGCTGCTCTTTGGTACGCTCCGGCTGCGCCAGGTTCTGACGGGAAAGGATCAGCGCGGTCGGGCCGTGGTGGCGCTCAATCGCGTGTTTCCAGGCCACGGCGGTTTCTACCTGATCGCAAGGACGCCAGACGCTCATGTTTGGCGTAACGCGCAGGCTGGCGATCTGCTCAACCGGCTGGTGCGTCGGGCCATCTTCGCCCAGACCGATGGAGTCGTGTGTGTAGACCAGGATCTGACGCGCCTTCATCAGCGCCGCCATACGCACGGCGTTACGCGCATACTCGACGAACATCAGGAAGGTAGCGGTGTAAGGCACAAAGCCGCCGTGATGCGCGATGCCGTTAGCGATAGCGGTCATACCGAATTCGCGCACGCCGTAGTGGATATAGTTACCCGCCAGGTCGTCTTTAATCGATTTGGAACCGGACCAGATAGTCAGGTTGCTTGGCGCCAGGTCAGCGGAACCGCCCAGGAATTCCGGCAGCAGCTTGCCATAGGCTTCCAGCGAGTTCTGGGAAGCTTTACGGCTGGCGATTTTCGCCGGATTAGCCTGCAGCTCTTCGATAAACTTCTGCGTTTCCTGCTGCCAGTTTTCCGGCATGCCGCCATCCATACGACGAGCGTACTCTTTCGCCAGTTCCGGATAAGCCGCTTTATAAGCTGCGAACTTGTCGTTCCACGCTTTCTCGTACTGCTGGCCCGCTTCTTTGGCATCCCACTGTGCGTAAATTTCCTGCGGGATTTCGAACGGCGGATAGTTCCAGCCCAGCTGTTTGCGGGTCAGTGCGATCTCTTCATCGCCCAGCGCCGCGCCGTGCGCTTCTTCTTTACCGGCTTTGTTTGGCGAACCGTAGCCGATAATGGTACGGCAGATGATCAGAGAAGGCTTATCGGTCACGCTCTGCGCTTCTTTGATCGCTTTCGCTACCGCTTCGGCGTCGTGACCGTCTACTTCGCTGATCACATGCCAGTTGTAGGCTTCAAAACGCTTGGCGGTATCATCGCTGAACCAGCCTTCCACTTCGCCGTCGATCGAAATGCCGTTGTGATCGTAGAAACCGATCAGCTTGCCAAGGCCCAGCGTGCCGGCCAGCGAGCAAACTTCATGCGAGATACCTTCCATCAGGCAGCCGTCGCCCATAAACACATAGGTATGGTGATCGACGATCTCATGATCGGGACGGTTAAACTGCGCGGCCAGCGTGCGTTCGGCAATCGCCAGACCCACGGCGTTGGCCAGACCCTGACCCAGCGGGCCGGTAGTGGTTTCCACGCCTGGCGTGTAGCCGATTTCCGGGTGGCCCGGCGTTTTGGAATGCAGCTGGCGGAAGTTTTTCAGTTCTTCAATCGGCAGGTCATAGCCGCTCAGGTGCAGCAGGCTGTACAGCAGCATGGAGCCGTGACCGTTGGAAAGGATAAAACGGTCGCGATCGGCCCAGGCAGGGTTAGTCGGGTTGTGATGCAAAAAGTCGCGCCACAGCACTTCTGCAATATCTGCCATGCCCATTGGGGCGCCTGGGTGACCCGATTTGGCTTTTTGCACCGCATCCATACTCAGCGCACGGATTGCATTAGCCAACTCTCTACGTGAAGACATATTTTTCTCCCTGATATTTTTGGGGGGACGAACTGGGCAAATAAACGTCGGGCGACTTTCCCCGACGCGCGTCGGGGAGGCCCGTGAACGAAATTACAGCTTAGCGGCCAGCACGTCTTCCAGGTGCTGTTGGTCAACGGCAAACTGGCGGATACCTTCGGCCAGTTTTTCTACCGCCATAGGATCCTGATTGTGCTCCCAGCGGAACTCCGATTCAGAAAGCGGAGCAGGCTGGTGGAAAGCTTCAGTTGACGGCGTCAGCTTGCGCTCAACCGGCGCGTCGCTGGCCTGCAGCTCTTCCAGCAGGTTTGGTGAAATAGTCAGGCGATCGCAGCCCGCCAGCGCGATGATTTGTTCCGTTTTACGGAAGCTGGCGCCCATGATGATGGTGTTATAGCGGTGCTGCTTGTAGTACTCGTAGATTTTACGAACGGAAACCACGCCTGGATCTTCATCCACCACATAAGGGTCAAGCGGCTTGCGGGTGTTGTACCAGTCGTAGATACGGCCGACAAACGGCGAAATCAGGAACACGCCCGCTTCCGCACAGGCGCGCGCCTGGGCAAAGGAGAACAGCAGCGTCAGGTTACAGTTGATGCCGTTTTTCTCCAGCTCTTCCGCCGCGCGGATGCCTTCCCAGGTGGAAGCGAGCTTGATCAGAATACGTGAACGGTCGATACCGTTGTCTTCGTACATTCTCACCAGCTTCTCGGCTTTGGTCACGCACATGCCGCGGTCAAACGACAGGCGAGCGTCCACCTCGGTAGAAACGCGGCCAGGCACGCTTTTCAGGATTTCCATACCGAGGTTGACGTTGACTTTGTCGCTGGCGTTGATGATTTGCGTCTCTTTGCTGCCGCCCTGTTTTTTGGCGTAGTCGATAGCGTCGGTGATCAGGTGCTTGTAAGAGTCGAGGCTGGAGGCTTTCAGGATCAGAGATGGGTTGGTGGTGGCATCTTCAGGGTGATAATTACGAATAGATTCGATATCGCCACTGTCCGCCACCACGGTGGTGTATTGTTTCAGTGCGTCTAGCTGGTTCATCTCATGGCTCCTTGATGGGCAATCTGCAAAACTAATGATGACCGTGCCGGAACATCGGCTGTCGCCGGGCTACAAAGCCCAATAGCGAACGAACCGGGCCGCAATCCTGTGCATTTACGCAGGGCCGGCTTCCGACGCGGTGGATTATTCTCAGGCCAAACATTGCATCAGACGTCCTGTAATGGGAATGCGTTTTCTCTGATTGTTGCAATGGGTTAGCCCAATGGCTGGTAAAACGCGGTACCTGAAAGTGTAGCACTTCTTCAGGATTACGGCAGGCGGTAGCACTGGCTGCTACTTTTTTGGAATCATGGAACACATCCAGCCGGGCTACCGGGGACAATGCCTCCGCCACCGGCTGCTTGTTTATCGTGAGCTAGTGTTTGGGGAGTTGTTCAGAAAAGTTTTTATAATCGGTTGTCCCCTGCGATCTCTCTTGCAGATAGCCTGAATGCTTAACGGCGCTCTTTAGAGCATGTTGATACTCGCTGCTTTCAGGGCCATAGGTATTAAGCGTCAAGTTCACCAGCTGATGATAAAGATCTTTCTGAAAGGATAGTGAAGCTTGCGCCTCGTTTTCCGGGAATGCGGAACCGCGCAGCGACTTTACCAGCGCCCTGACAGCGTCTGAAGACTCCATTTCATTTAAAAACGCTTTGAAGCCGACACGGGCAATAGCTTTCAGTAACACATTTGCTACCGTACTTTGCTCGTTAATCGGCGTCGTTAAAGTTAAGGCCGGCTTGTCAGCTTGCGCAGGCTGCTTACTGGCCAGCACTTGCTCAATGGTTGAAAAAAATGACGCTACGTCAGGAATATCGGCACCATAATCGAAACGGCGTAAAAAGGCGGTGTCAAGATCGTCCTGATATGCCTGCCGGAAAGCAGAAACTTCGGCCAGCAGTTCCCGGATCGCTTTACCGGAAACGCGAGTCGTGTAATAACGAAGCATTCCTTCAAGCGTATCTTCGCCGGTGATCTCTTCAGCATCCATATTGATGTACGTCATCATTAGCTGTTTCAATCGCGGGTAGCTGTCAATCATAAGTCGTCTCCGGTTTTGGATAAGCCGTCAAAATAAACTTGTCACGATCATGAATCGTCAGGCCTTCTTCCGCCCATTGCAGGATAACAATTAATGTCCTGCTAACTATCGGCGCACCGCCTGCGGGATGGCGACGAAAAAAACGTCCGATGGGATAATTATTCGTATATTCCACTGCTAAATCCCGGACTTCATCCTCATCGCTTCCAGCTGCCGCACCAGCCGTTTTTGGCGTTGTATACCAATCATACACTTTTTCAAGATTTGACAGCAGAGCCTTAGCGATAATGGTTTCCACAAATTCTCTATCGTGATAAAAGCCGCCGTTTTTGGAAGGTGCACGGGGCTGAGAAAATCGCGCATTCAGTTCCGTATCTGTTTTATTAACGTGACGCGCAAGCGTATGGCCGCCGGGTTTTGTGGGTGCCTCATGCTGTCTTAAATCGGTTTTCATGATATCTGACATGATGTCAGTCAGCCGCTTTGCCTCAACGTCAACTGTCAAAGGCTGATTCCACAGATCCATTCAGGTCTCACTTAGCATAAATATTTTAAGCCTCTCACAATAATATGACAGGCTTAAGGTAAGTGATAGCAGCGGCTGCTAACTTTTGAAGCGGTCTCGCATAACAGGCTGAATAATTAAATCCAGGCTTTAACCGGCAGGAAATCGGTGTACAGCGCGGCTTCCGGCGTGCCCGGCTGCGGCTGGTAGTCGTATTCCCAGCGTACCAGCGGCGGCATCGACATCAGAATGGATTCGGTACGGCCGCCGGTCTGCAGACCAAACAGCGTGCCGCGATCCCACACCAGGTTGAACTCTACATAGCGGCCACGGCGGTAAAGCTGGAACTGGCGCTCGCGCTCGCCCCACGGCAGCGTTTTGCGCCGCGCCACTATCGGCAAATAAGCGTTGAGGAAGCCTTCGCCGACCGCCTGCATAAAGCGAAAACAGTGGTCAAAATCCGGCGTGTTCAAATCGTCAAAAAACAGGCCGCCGATGCCGCGCTGTTCGTTACGGTGTTTGATAAAGAAATAGTCGTCACACCACTTTTTGTAGCGCGGATAGACCTCTTCGCCAAAGGGCTGACAGAGATCGGCCGCGGTTTGATGCCAGTGCACCGCGTCTTCCGTAAAGCCATAGTAAGGCGTCATATCGAAACCGCCGCCGAACCACCATACCGGGTCGGCGCCCGGCTTTTCGGCAATAAAAAAGCGCACGTTGGCGTGGCTGGTGGGCACGTAAGGATTGGACGGATGGATCACCAGCGATACGCCCATCGCTTCAAAACTGCGGCCGGCCAGCTCCGGCCGGTGCGCGGTGGCGGAGGCGGGCATCTGGTCGCCGTGCACATGAGAAAAGTTAACGCCAGCCTGTTCAAACACCGCGCCGTTGCGCAGCACGCGGCTTCTGCCGCCGCCGCCGCCTTCGCGCGTCCAGCTGTCTTCCGCAAACTGCGCCTTGCCGTCAGCCTGCGCCAGCTGCTGACAGATTGTGTCCTGTAACCTGAGCAGAAACTGCTTTACCAGGGCGATATCGGGTGTATTCATGGTTTTGCCTGACTGTAAAATGACGCGCGAAGTATACGTCAAAATGCCCTAGCCGGGGCGGCGGTTGTTGGCATCGAACTCATTAAAATAGCTGATAACGCCATCCACTATAGCGCCGGCGATTTTCCGACGGAAAGCGGTGGTGCCCAGCAAGCGCTCTTCGGCGGGGTTGGTAATAAAAGAGGTTTCCACCAGCACCGAAGGGATAGAAGGCGATTTCAGCACGGCAAAAGCGGCCTGCTCGGGATGCTGACTGTGCAAATGGTGAATCGGCCGGATCTGGCTCAGCACGTGCTTGCCCAGCGTCAGGCTATTTTTAATCGTATCGGTCTGCACCAAATCAAACAGCACCTGCTGTAGATAGTGATCCTTTTGCGCTACCTTGACGCCGCCCACGGCATCGGCAGCGTTTTCGCGCTCGGACAGATAGCGGGCCATTCGGCTGCTGGCACCACGGTTAGAAAGGGCGAAAACCGAAGCGCCGTTGGCATCGGGGCTGGTAAAACCGTCGGCGTGTATCGACATAAAAAGATCGGCGCCGTGCTGGTGTGCAATTTCCACGCGCTCGCCCAGCGGGATAAAGCGATCGTTATCCCGCGTCAGTCGCGCCTCGATATGAGGATGATCGCTCAGCATCTGACGGATATGTCCGGCTATCTCCAGCACCACGTGTTTTTCTTCCGAACCTTCTTCACCTACCGCGCCAGAATCGATGCCGCCGTGGCCGGGATCGATCATCACAATCCTTTTACCCTTTGCTTTAGGCGGCGTGGCCCCGTGCGCGGATGCTGTTTTAAGCGGTGCTTCTTTTGCCCTGGCGGCACTGCCGCCCAGCAGCGCCAGCGCCAGGCCGGAAAGCAGCAGCTGACGGCGGGAAGTAAGCGGGGTCATCGGGCCAAACTTTTTCATTACAACATCCTCAGGGCGCAAAGTGCTTACTGTTATATCGTAACAATAAGACGACAGCGAGGCGGGAACTATTTCAACGTTTTACTTTTTATTTCAGGCCGCTAACGGCAGCGTAAATTCACTGCTCATGCAGCCAGCTGGAAAAGCGATCGCGTGCTATCTGGGGATTATGTAGCCGCTTTCTGCCACTTTCTGGCAATTATCTCTTCGGAGGGTTGCGCCCGCGAAAGAAACCGCGATAATCAGCGAATTGTGGTTAACATCTGGGACAACGCTATGGAAATTCGCGTATTTAGCCAGGACGATTTTGAAGAAGTGATCACCCTGTGGGAACGCTGCGATCTGCTGCGCCCGTGGAACGATCCGGAAATGGATATTGAGCGCAAACTTAATCACGATCCCGACCTGTTTCTGGTGGCGGTGGTCGGTGGCGCCGTGGTCGGTACGCTGATGGGCGGTTATGATGGCCATCGCGGTTCAGCCTACTATCTGGGCGTGCATCCCGACTATCAGGGCCGTGGCTTCGCCAATGCGCTGATCAACCGGCTTGAAAAAAAGCTGATTGCGCGCGGCTGTCCGAAAATCAACGTGATGGTGCGGGAAGAGAACGACGCGGTGTTGGGTTTCTATGAAAAGCTGGACTACGAGACGCAGGACAGCATGTTACTTGGTAAGCGCCTGATTGAAGACCGCGAATATTAAGCCAGCCGACCGTTCCGCCATGTGCCTCTACACGCCCGACGACTACGATGCCAAAGGCCAGCTGAAGCTGCCGCTGGCCTTCTGGGGCGTGCTGCTGCTGCAGGCGCGCACCTGGCTACTGTTTATTATGGCCGGTGCCTCTCGCGATCAGGGCACGGCGCTGCTGGCGCTGTTCTATCCGGATACGCGCGCGTTCTGGACGGGCATTGCGCTGGGCGTGCCTGCGGCGGTAGGGCTGCTGCTGACCGGCTATCGCCAGCGTCTGCCGCGGCTCTGGCAGGCGTGGCGCTGGGTACTCTGCCTGTCGCTGGCCGTGATGCTCTGCGTGCAGTTCGCCAGCCTCTGGCTGGGCGAGGACACGCTGTCGCCGTGGATGATCCTGTTTACCGGTTTCGATCTGCTGGCGCTGGGCTGGTTTGCCTTCAGCGCGCGGCTGCGCGACTGTTTTGCGTCAGAGCAGCACCTCGAATAAACTTTTCTGCCGATCCGTACTCCAACCTTTCTTTGGGGCTGCCGTAAAAGGCGTTGTGCTATGGCAGCCGCCTCTCTTTTTGTCAGGAGTTTTCATGAAAACCGTTCGTCCTTTAGCCCTGGCCGCGGCCGTTATGCTGGCTGGCTGCGCCAGTTCCGGCGACGCCGCACCGGCCACTCACGGGGCCACCTGGTGGAACCCGCTGACCTATTCCTGGTCCAGCCTCTCGCCCTGGCACTGGTTCGGTTCTGCTACTGAGGTCAGCGAGCAGGGCGTTGGCGGCCTGAACGGCGCGACCGCGATGAACGAGCAGGCGGTTGGCGAAGCGCTGAACGACGACTATCAGATACGTAAAGGGATGCGCGGCGAAAACGGCAAGGTTATCACCTTCTTCCAGGCGCTCGACGGCAAAGAGGTGAAGCTGGAAATCACGGGCGAAACCAGCGTCAGCGAGGTGCGGGTGATGGATGACAGCATCCAGACTACCTCTGGTGTGAAGATCGGCACGCCTTTTAGCGACCTCTATAGCCGCGCTTTCGGTGCCTGTCAGAAGGCTGCTGGCGGCAAGGGAGTAGAGTGCCGCGCGCCGGACAGCCAGCATATCAGCTACGTCTTTACCGGCGAATGGCACGGGCCGGAAGGGCTGTTGCCGTCTGATGATACGCTGAAGAAATGGCAGGTAAGCCAGATCGTCTGGCGCCTCTGATTGGCCTGCGGCTGTGTGTCACAGGACAGATAGCCGCCGCTACCGTTATCAGAAACAGATCGGGATAGTCATTGCGCTTGCTGTCCCTTTCCCGATCGTTCCACGCGCGCAGCCAGCACACGCCGCCCGGCGTATCCGCGACAGTTCCCTGGACATGGTGTTCCCCTTGCGCGATCGTTGCTTCAAACAGGCTTTCTATTTCTGCCCGCTGCATAACCTGTCCCGCCCGCTTATAGCTTTTTAAACTTCCAAATCACCAAACGGTATATAAAACAGTTACTCCTTTTCGTGTGGTTATAAATAAACTGAACCCTCTCAGGCCGTGAGACGGGCCATCATTCCGGGATGAACAGCATGACCACACTGAAAAAAATCTGTAGCGGCGCCGTTCTGCTGCTGCTGGCCGGGTCAGCCCAGGCGACAGAGCTGCTGAACAGCTCTTATGATGTCTCACGCGAACTGTTTGCGGCCCTGAACACGCCTTTTGAACAGCGTTGGGCGCAGCAAAACGGCGGCGACAAGCTGACGATCAGGCAGTCACACGCCGGGTCGTCCAAACAGGCGCTGGCCATTTTGCAGGGCCTGAAAGCCGATGTCGTAACCTATAACCAGTTGACCGACGTGCAGATCCTGCACGATCGCGGCAACCTCATTCCGGCGGACTGGCAGCAGCGTTTGCCCAACAACAGCTCGCCTTTCTATTCCACCATGGCTTTTCTGGTGCGCAAGGGCAATCCAAAGCAGATCCATGACTGGCGCGACCTGGTCAAAAGCGACGTAAAGCTGATATTTCCTAATCCAAAAACCTCCGGCAATGGTCGTTATACCTGGCTGGCGGCGTGGGGCGCGGCGGATAAAGCGGACGGACACGACAAAGCAAAAACCGAACGGTTTATGGCGCAGTTCCTTAAAAACGTCGAGGTTTTTGATACCGGCGGGCGCGGCGCGACCACCACTTTCGTCGAGCGCGGGCTTGGCGACGTGCTGATCACTTTTGAGTCGGAAGTGAACACTATCCGTAATCAGTACCCGCAGCAGGATTTTGAGGTGATTGTCCCGCACAGCAACGTGCTGGCGGAGTTCCCGGTCACATGGATCGATAAAAACGTGGCGGCCAACCATACGGAAAAAGCGGCCAAAGCGTACCTGAACTATCTCTACACGCCTGCGGCGCAGAAAATCATCACTCAATATTATTACCGCGTAAATAATCCTGAGCTGATGGCGCAGCAGCGGCAGCGCTTTCCGGCCGTCGATTTGTTCCGCGTGGAACAGGTATTCGGCAGCTGGGAGCAGGTCATGAAAACGCAGTTCGCCAGCGGTGGCGAACTGGATAAGTTGTTAGCAGCGGGACGTGAGTAATGTTTGCCACTAAAAGTAAGCGCGTGCTGCCCGGCTTTGGACTGAGCCTGGGCAGTAGTCTGTTTTTTACCTGTCTGATCCTGCTGTTGCCGATCAGCGCGCTGCTGATGCAGCTGTCTGAGATGACGCTGGCACAGTACTGGGATGTGGTAACCAATCCCCAGATGATTGCCGCCTATAAGGTGACGCTGCTGTCGGCGGGCGTCGCCTCGGTGTTTAACGCCTTTTTCGGCATGCTGATGGCCTGGATCCTGACGCGCTACCGTTTTCCGGGGCGCGCGCTGCTGGATGGCTTAATGGATCTGCCTTTTGCGCTGCCGACGGCGGTAGCGGGCCTGACGCTGGCCGGGCTTTTTTCCGTGAACGGCTGGTACGGGCAGTGGCTGGCGCAGTTCGATATTAAAGTTTCCTACACCTGGCTGGGGATCGCCGTGGCGATGGCCTTTACCAGCATTCCTTTCGTGGTGCGCACGGTGCAGCCGGTGCTGGAAGAGCTTGGCCCGGAATATGAAGAGGCGGCGGAAACCCTCGGCGCCACACCGTTTCAGAGCTTCCGCCGCGTGGTGCTGCCGGAAGTTGGCCCGGCGCTGCTGGCCGGCACGGCGCTCTCTTTTACCCGCAGCCTGGGCGAGTTCGGCGCGGTGATCTTTATTGCCGGTAATATCGCCTGGAAAACCGAGGTGACCTCGCTGATGATTTTCGTGCGTCTGCAGGAGTTCGACTATCCGGCAGCCAGCGCCATCGCTTCAGTGATCCTGGCCGCCTCGCTGCTGCTGCTGTTTGCGATTAACACTCTACAAAGCCGCTTTGGCCGTCGTCTTGGAGGTCAATAATGGCTGACGTTACCGAACTGAATCACGTTGGACGCGAGCGTCCGCGCTGGGGCAAATGGCTGCTGATCGCCACGGGCATGATCGTCTCGCTCGGCCTGCTGGTGGTGCCGCTTATCGCTATTTTCGCCAGCGCCTTTTCCGACGGCGTGACGGCGATGTTCAGCAACCTGAAAGATGGCGACATGCTGCACGCCATCTGGCTGACCGTGCTGATGGCGCTGATCACCGTGCCGGTTAACCTGGTGTTCGGCACGCTGCTGGCCTGGCTGGTGACGCGCTTCACCTTTCCCGGCCGCCAGCTGCTGCTGACGCTGTTTGATATTCCTTTTGCCGTGTCGCCGGTGGTGGCGGGGCTGATGTATCTGCTGTTCTGGGGCGTAAACGGCCCGGCGGGCGGCTGGCTGGACGAGCACAGCATTCAGCTGATGTTCTCCTGGCCGGGTATGGCGATGGTCACTATCTTCGTGACCTGTCCGTTTGTGGTGCGCGAACTGGTGCCGGTGATGCTGAGCCAGGGCAGCAGCGAAGATGAAGCCGCGGTGCTGCTTGGCGCCTCCGGCTGGAAGATGTTCTGGCGCGTTACGCTGCCAAATATCCGCTGGGCGCTGCTGTACGGCCTGGTATTAACTAACGCGCGCGCGATTGGCGAGTTTGGCGCGGTTTCGGTGGTTTCGGGATCGATTCGCGGCGAAACCTACACGCTGCCGCTACAGGTAGAATTGCTGCATCAGGACTACAACAGCGTGGGCGCTTTTACCGCCGCCGCGCTGCTGACCCTGATGGCGATAGTCACGCTGTTTCTGAAAAGCGCGCTGCAATGGCGTTTAGAACGCCGCGCGCAACGGGAGGGGGAACAATGAGCATTGAAATCAGTAACATCAACAAATCCTTTGGCCGGACTAAAGTGCTGAACGATATTTCGCTGGATATCCCTTCTGGTCAGATGGTGGCGCTGCTGGGCCCGTCCGGCTCCGGGAAAACCACGCTGCTGCGTATTATCGCCGGTCTGGAGAGCCAGAACAGCGGCCGTCTGAGCTTTCACGGCAACGATGTGACGCGGCTGCACGCCCGCGACCGTCGCGTCGGCTTTGTATTCCAGCACTATGCGCTGTTTCGCCATATGACGGTGTTCGACAATATCGCTTTTGGACTGACCGTGCTGCCGCGCCGCGAGCGTCCTTCTGCGGCGGCCATTAAAGAAAAAGTCACGCGCCTGCTGGAGATGGTGCAGCTGGGACATCTGGCCGGGCGTTTCCCGGCACAGCTTTCCGGCGGTCAGAAACAGCGGGTGGCGCTGGCGCGTGCGCTGGCGGTCGATCCGCAAATTCTGCTGCTTGATGAACCCTTTGGCGCGCTGGATGCGCAGGTGCGTAAAGAGCTGCGCCGCTGGCTGCGACAGCTGCACGAAGAGCTGAAGTTCACCAGCGTGTTTGTTACCCACGATCAGGAAGAGGCGATGGAAGTCGCCGATCGCGTGGTGGTGATGAGCCAGGGCAATATCGAGCAGGCTGGCGCGCCGGATGAAGTATGGCGCGATCCGGCCACCCGTTTCGTGCTGGAATTCCTGGGCGAAGTGAACCGCTTTGATGCTGAGGTGCACGGTTCGCAGTTCCATGTCGGCGCGCATCGCTGGCCACTGGGCTATGCGCCAGCGCACCAGGGTGCGGTCGAACTGTTCCTGCGCCCGTGGGAAATCGACGTCAGCCGCCAGAGCAGCCTGGAAACGCCGCTGCCGGTGCAGGTGCTGGAAGTCAGCCCGCGCGGCCACTACTGGCAGCTGGTGGCACAGCCCACGGGCTGGGGTGAGCAGCATGAACCGATCACCGTAGTGATGGAAGGCGAGCAAACCGCGCCGATCCGCGGCGAGCGTCTTTTTGTCGGCCTGCAACAGGCGCGCCTTTATAAAGGCGATACGCCGCTGCGGCAGGTTGCCTTTGCGCAGAGCGCCTGATATTTTCTACCGCCATCCGGGTCAGGTTATGCCTGACCTTTTTTGCCGGTAAGGCCTTCTTCAGGAACCATCACTTGACCACGCTCGAACACACCATCGGCAACACGCCATTGATCAAGCTTCAGCGGCTGACGCCAGACAACGGCAGCGAAATCTGGCTGAAGCTTGAGGGCAATAACCCCGGCGGCTCGGTCAAAGATCGCGCCGCGCTGTCGATGATCCAGCAGGCGGAGCGGCGTGGCGAAATCCGGCCCGGCGATATGCTGATCGAAGCGACCAGCGGCAATACGGGCATCGCGCTGGCGATGATCGCCGCGATGAAAGGCTACCGTATCAAGCTGCTGATGCCCGATAACATGAGCATGGAGCGTCAGGCGGCGATGCGGGCCTACGGCGCGGAGCTGCTGCTGGTAAGCCGCGAGCTGGGCATGGAGGGCGCGCGCGATTTGGCCCGCGATATGGAAGCGCGCGGAGAGGGCAAAGTGCTCGATCAGTTTAACAATCCTGATAACCCGCTGGGCCACTACGTTACCACCGGCCCGGAAATCTGGCAGCAAAGCGCAGGAAGGCTGACGCACTTTGTTTCCAGTATGGGCACTACCGGCACCATCACCGGCGTGGGACACTATCTGAAAGAGCAGAGCGGAACGGTAGCTATCGTGGGGTTACAGCCCGCCGAAGGCAACAGCATTCCCGGCATTCGCCGCTGGCCGCAGGCCTATCTTCCCGCCATCTATCGACCGGAGCTGATCGACCGTATCCTGGATATGACCCAGCAGGAGGCGGAGGAAACCATGCGCCTGCTGGCGCGTCGTGAAGGCATTTTCTGCGGCGTCAGTTCCGGCGGGGCGGTGGCCGGCGCGCTGCGTATTGCGCAAGAGCAGCCCGGCAGCGTTATTGTCGCCATCGTCTGCGATCGTGGCGACAGGTACCTCTCTACCGGCGTGCATTCGTCACCAGACTGATCCCTCTATCGGCGTGCATTCCCAGACCGATCTCTCTACCTACCGGCGTGCATACGCCAGCCCGATCTCCCTCCTGGCAGGCCCACGCTTTCGGGCCGCTCAATTTGTGCTCATGCCGTTACACTGTAAGGATTGGGTAAAACCTGCTGCTATTGTTTGAGCAACAGGTGAAAATAGCGCCTGGCCTGGAGAGAGATAACGCATGAAAATTTTACTGGTTGATGACGATCTGGAGCTGGGCACCATGCTCAGCCAGTATCTGATTGCCGAAGGATTTGACGCCACGCTGGTACTGAGCGGCAAAGCGGGGATTGAAGGGGCGATGTCGGGCGGCTATAGCGCAATGATCCTGGACATCATGCTGCCGGATATGAGCGGCATTGATGTGCTGCGTCAGGTGCGGCAGAGTAGCCGCCTGCCGGTCATCATGCTGACGGCGAAGGGTGACAATATCGATCGCGTCATCGGCCTGGAAATGGGTGCCGATGACTATATGCCTAAACCTTGCTATCCGCGCGAGCTGGTCGCCAGGCTGCGCGCCGTGCTGCGCCGCGTTGAAGAACAGCCGGTGGTGGTGGAAAGCCGTGAAGTGGTCAGCTGGGGCGAGCTGACGCTAAACCCGGCCACGCGCATCAGCGAATGGCAGAAGCAGCCGTTCGATCTCACCGCTTCGGAATTTAATCTGCTGGATCTGCTGCTGCGCTCGCCCGATCGCGTGGTTTCTAAAGATGAGCTGTCGGAAAAGGGGCTGGGTCGTCCTCGCGAAGCCTACGATCGCAGCGTGGACGTGCATATCAGCAATATCCGCCAGAAGCTTTCCGCTTTAACCTGTGACGCCATCACCATCGAAACCGTTCGCAGCATCGGCTATCGCATCCGATGACGGCGGGCTTTCGTGGGCTGCTCTTCTGGAAGATCCTGCTGGGTTTCTGGCTGACGTTTCTGATTATGAGCCAGCTGCTGTGGCTGAGCTTTTCCCTGTATGGCCGGCACCACGAACCGCCGGAAAACCTGGCGGCCCGGCGCATCGTTAATTTGCAGATGACCTCGGCCGTCTCGGTATTGCAGCGCGGCGGCATGGATGCGCTCAACGATATGATGGCGGACTGGTCCGCCAACGATCGCCGCTTCTTCTCGGTACAGGTGATGAAAAAGCCGCCGCAGGAGCTACCGCACGGCGACCTTAACCGCGATTTGCGGCCCGGCGAGTTCCCGAAAGAAGTGATCGAATGGGTGACCGGTGCCGATGGTCAGCAGTATCAGCTGCGCTACGACGTGCAGGGGCTGCGCGAAGACAGCCATATGGCCGGTGGCCACCGCAGCTTTCTGAATATTCCTGAACCCATGCTGTTTATGGCTGGCGGCGGCGGGCTGCTGTTCAGCCTGTTTCTGGCGTGGAACCTGACCCGACCTATGCGTCAGCTGCGAGAAGGTTTCGATCGCGTCTCCAAAGGCGATCTCTCCGTGCGGCTGTTTCCCAAAATGCGTCGGCGGCATGACGAGCTGTCGGTGGTGGCGCAGGATTTTGACGCCATGGTTGAACGCCTTTCCGTGCTGGTTAAGGCGCGCGAGGAGCTGCTGCACGATGTTTCTCACGAGCTGCGCTCGCCGCTGGCGCGTCTTCAGCTGGCGACCGGGCTGGCGCGGCAAACGCCGGAGTCGGTAGGGCAATCGCTCGACAGGATCGACGAAGAGGCGCGGCGGCTGGATAAGATGATCGGCGAGCTGCTGACGCTGTCGCGCGCCGAGCATCAAAGCCTGCCGGACGAGCAGTATTTCGATCTGCTTGGGCTGCTGGAGGCGGTCGCCAACGATGCGCGCTACGAGGCTCAGGGTTCCGGCGTGGAAATCATGCTGAATGCGGACCAGAACGGCGACTACACGGTTAAAGGCGACGCCAAGCTGATCCGTTCCGCAGTGGAAAACGTGGTGCGTAACGCGCTGCGTTTTTCCGGGCAGGGGCAGCAGGTCAGGATCTCGCTACAGCAGGACAGCGGCTGGCTCACCATCGGCGTCAGCGACCAGGGCCCCGGCGTGGATGCGGACAAGCTTTCCAGCATTTTCGATCCCTTTGTGCGCGTGAATTCGCCGCTATCCGGCAAAGGCTACGGCCTGGGGCTATCAATTGTGCGTAAGGTGATCCTGGCGCATCAGGGCGAGGTCAGCGCGGTGAACGGTAAAAACGGCGGGCTGGAACTGACGCTGAAGCTACCGCACTGGGTGGCTTAGCTTAACGAGGGTGCTATCATTGTCCGACACCTTTTATTCGCATTTATGAGGTAAAGGATGAATAAAGCGTCGTCCAGTAAGCAACAGGAAGTGCAGCGGATTGTGGATGCCATCTCCAACGCCATTGCGCAGCATCGGCTTAAGCCGGGCACACGGTTAATCGAAGCCCAGATTGTCGAGGTGCTGGTGGCCAACCGCAATCACGTGCAGAGCGCGCTACAGCGTCTGGCGATGCAGCATATCGTCACCATTGAACCGCATCGCGGCGCGATGGTCGCCAAACCGGAAGCGCGCGAAGCCCGGGAAGTCTTTACCGCCCGGCGAGCGGTAGAGAACGCCATTATAGCCGGTATCACCACGCAGCAGATGCAGCGCTATCAGACTGAGCTGATCGCGCAGCGACAGGCGGAGAAAGAGGCAATTGCCAGCAATAACCGCCTGGAAATTGTACGGCAGCTGTCGCAGTTCCATCTTTTGCTGGCGGAAATCAGCGATAACCGCGTGCTCAGCGAAATTCTTACCAATCTTACCGTACGCAGCTCGCTGATTGTCGCGCTCTACCAGCGCAATGAGGATCCGGCCAGCCACTGCGAACAGCACAGCTCGATAGTCGCTGCGCTGCAGGCGGGTGACAACCACCGCGCACAGCAGTTGATGCATCATCATATGCATGAACTTGAGCTACAGCTGTCGCTGGATGAGATAGAAGAAGTGCCCAGCCTGCGCGATGCGTTAGCCTGAAAAAAAAGGCCGCCTGATTGCTCAGGCGACCTTTCAGACAGGCACGGCTTACTTTTTGATGCGGATCACCGGTGTTTCGCCCACGGTAACGCTACCCGTCAACTTAACCAGCTCTTTGATCTCGTCCATATTAGAGATCACCACCGGCGTCAGCGTAGATTTCGCTTTTTCTTCCAGCAAAGGCAGATCGAATTCGATGATCACGTCACCTTTCTTCACTTTCTGGCCTTCTTCAGCGATACGCTTAAACCCTTCACCCTTCAGTTCAACGGTATCAATCCCGAAGTGAACGAACAGCTCAATGCCGCTGTCCGATTCAATGGAAAATGCATGATTGGTTTCGAAGATTTTACCGATGGTGCCGTCAACAGGCGCCACCATTTTGTTGCCGGCAGGTTTGATTGCGATACCGTCGCCAACAATTTTCTCCGCAAATACCACGTCCGGCACGTCTTCAATGTTTACGATTTCGCCGGACAGCGGTGCCACGATCTCAATGGCACCAGATGCGGTATCTGACTTATCGCCAAAAAGTTTTGAAAACAAACCCATGATCTTCTCCTAAGCAGTAATATTTGGCCAGCGCTTCTGGATCTCAGCAGAGTGTTTTTTCTTCAATGAACTTGTTGACCAGGTTCATCAACTCTTCCGCTGTCGGTTGAGCCAGAGCCTGTTCTGCTAACGCCTTAGCATCTTCAAAATTCGTATTACGAATAATTTTTTTGATGCGCGGGATAGAAATGGCACTCATGCTGAATTCGTCCAGCCCCATTCCCAGTAACAGTAGTGTAGCACGTTCATCGCCTGCCAGCTCACCACACATCCCTGTCCATTTCCCTTCAGCATGAGATGCGTCAATAACTTGCTTGATCAGCGTCAGCACGGAAGGGGTCATTGGGTTGTACAAATGCGAAATCAGATCGTTACCGCGATCGACCGCCAGCGTGTACTGCGTCAGGTCGTTGGTGCCGATACTGAAGAAATCGACTTCTTTAGCCAGATGATGCGCGATTGCGGCTGAAGCTGGCGTTTCCACCATAATGCCGACCTCAATCTGCTCGTCAAAGGCTTTGCCTTCTTCACGCAGCTGCGCCTTCAGCGTTTCCAGCTCGGCCTTCAGCGTGCGCACTTCCTCAACGGAAATGATCATCGGGAACATAATGCGCAGCTTGCCGAAAGCGGAAGCGCGCAGGATGGCGCGCAGCTGGGCGTGCAGGATTTCCGGGCGATCCATCGCAATACGGATGGCGCGCCAGCCGAGGAACGGGTTGTCTTCTTTTGGCAGGTTCATATAGGGCAGATCTTTATCGCCGCCGATGTCCATCGTGCGTACGATAACGGCCTGCGAACCCATCGCTTCCGCCACGGCTTTGTAGGCCTGGAACTGCTCTTCTTCGCTCGGCAGCGAGTCGCGATCCATAAACAGGAATTCGGTACGGTAGAGGCCCACGCCTTCCGCGCCGTTACGCTCCGCGCCAGCTACATCGCGCACGGTGCCGATGTTGGCGCAGACTTCAACCTGATGACCGTCAAGCGTTACCGCAGGCAGATCTTTCAGCTTGGCCAGATCGTTCTTTTCCGTCACGTACTGAGTGTGGATAGCTTTCAGTTCGTCGATCTGCTCCGGCGTTGGATTAACGTAAACCTGGTTGTTCACGCCGTCCAGAATCAGATAATCGCCATTCTTCACCTGGCTGGTTACGTCGCCCGTGCCGACGATGGCCGGCAGCTCCAGCGAGCGCGCCATGATGGAGGTGTGGGAAGTACGGCCGCCCAGGTCGGTAATAAACCCAAGCACTTTGTTCAGGTTCAGCTGCGCGGTTTCAGACGGCGTCAGATCTTTGGCAACCAGCAGCACTTCTTCGGCAATGGCGCTGAGATCGACGATATGCAGGCCGAGAATGTTTTGCAGCAGACGTTTACCGATGTCGCGCACGTCGGCGGCGCGCTCTTTCAGGTACTCGTCGTCCAGTTCTTCCAGCGCTTTCGCCTGGCCTTCAATCACGGAGTGGGCGGCCGAGTCGGCTGAGGCCAGCTCGTCTTTAATCAGGGCTATGATTTCCTGCTCAAGCTCTTCATCTTCCAGCAGCATGATGTGGCCTTCAAAGATGGCCTCTTTCTCTTCGCCGAAGGTCTCCCCGGCTTTGGTTTTGATCGCCTCAAGCTGCGCGGCAGCCTTGCTGCGACCATCGAGAAAACGCTGAACTTCCTGCTCAACCTGGTCGGTAGTAATTTTTTTCCGGTTGATGACTATTTCATCTTCTTTCAGCAGAAGCGCTTTGCCAAAAGCGATACCCGGTGATGCTAAAATGCCTGAAATCATAACCCTACCTTTTTAATTACTGATAATCGCGAGCGAGAAACTGCGGCGAACCCGGCACCGGCGAGAAACCCGGCGGCCACCCGCATCTGACAGGCGCTCCACTGTATTAAAACAACAACGCGGACATGCTGTCCGCGATCAATTATGTTGCAATAAAGTGCCTGTCGCGTAGAAAAAGCTGACGCTTATTCGAGTTCGGCCATCAGTTTGACCAGGTGCTCAACGGCTTTCTGCTCGTCTTCGCCTTCGGCGGAAAGCGTCACGACGGTGCCCTGAGTCAGGCCCAGCGTCTGCAGTTTAAACAGGCTTTTGGCGCTGGCGGATTTGCCGTTAGAGGTCACGGTGATTTCAGAAACGAAAGCCTTGGCTTCTTTAACAAACTGAGCGGCAGGGCGAGTGTGTAGACCGTTAGGCGCGGTAATGGTGACTTCTTGCTGGAACATGTTGTTTCCCCAACTTAATTTATTTGGCGTTATTCCAAAGCTTAGCCTGGCGGCGCCGCTTTGGCCTGAATGTCTCGCGCAGGTCCGTGTTTAACAACGTGCCAGAAATGCGCCGAAATATGACAGATAGCGCGCGGATAACATGGCACACCGGCTGCGCTTTCTTCCTCTTCATTATGCCGTGCTTTCTGCTTTCGCGCCAAACCGGTAAATCGATTCAGCTACAGGCAATTCACGCAGCGATTAATTTTGAGGTTCGAAATAATTGGTTGCTTAGATACCAGACACCCGCAGGTAAAAGCAATGTGGAAAGTGGCAAAAGTTTGACGTGCTCCACAAAAAAGCACCCTGGCGGGTGCTTTTTCAGACAGTTTCAGGCAACCGCAATCGCTACTGTAATTCTTTCTCGGTAAAGAGATCGGCAAACAGCGCCGTACTTAAGTAGCGCTCGCCGGAAGAGGGCAGGATCACCACGATAGTTTTATTGGCAAAAGCTTCATCTTCCTGCAGCTTGAGGGCAGCGGCAACCGCAGCGCCAGAGGAGATCCCGGCCAGAATGCCTTCTTCTTCCATCAGACGGCGCGCCGTAGAGATAGACTCTTCGTTGGTGATAGCCACCACACGATCGACCAGATCCAAATCCAGGTTGCCAGGGATAAAGCCGGCACCGATACCCTGAATTTTATGCGGGCCAGGCTTGATCTCTTCACCAGCCAGCGCCTGGGCGATGACCGGCGAATCCGACGGCTCTACCGCGACGGCGATCAGATCCTTTTTGCCTTTGGTATTTTTGATATAGCGGCTGACGCCGGTCAGCGTGCCGCCCGTGCCCACGCCGGCGATAAAGACGTCGACTTCGCCGTCAGTATCTTCCCAGATTTCCGGGCCGGTGGTTTTTTCATGAATTTCCGGGTTAGCCGGGTTGCTGAACTGCTGTAGCAGCACAAATTTGTCCGGATCGCCGGCGACGATTTCTTCCGCTTTGGCAATCGCGCCCTTCATGCCCTTAGCGCCTTCCGTCAGGATCAGATTCGCACCCAGCGCCTTCAGCAGCTTGCGGCGCTCCACGCTCATGGTTTCCGGCATGGTCAGCGTCAGCTTGTAGCCGCGCGCGGCGGCCACGTAGGCCAGCGCGATGCCGGTGTTGCCGCTGGTTGGCTCAACCAGTTCGACGCCAGGTTTCAGAATGCCTCTTTTCTCGGCGTCCCAGATCATGTTGGCGCCGATGCGGCATTTCACGCTGAAGCTCGGGTTACGGGATTCGACTTTAGCCAGAATGCGTCCGTTACCAATCCGGTTCAGGCGAACCAGAGGCGTATGGCCGATTGTTAACGAATTGTCTTCATAGATCTTACTCATAACCCGTCCTTAACTGTATGAAAAATGGGAACTGCATCAAGCATACCCGGTTCAATTTTTCAAGGAAGTAAAGAAATAGTATATATATATGTTCTGCGGCAATAAGGGTGAAGCAAAAAGCATAAGCCTTATTTTACCTGCCCCAGCGCGCCGCGATAGCGATCGACCCACATGGCGGTCGCGCCGCAAACGGCTACCGGCATAATCGCCAGATTCAGTATCGGCACCATGGTAAATAAACTCACCAGCGCGCCGAACTGCATCACATCCGTTTTATGCCGTTTTAGCGATGTACGCATCTGCCGAAAACTGACCTTATGGTTATCAAACGGATAATCGCAGTACTGAATCGAGAGCATCCAGGCGCTGAATAAAAACCAGAGAACAGGCGCGACCGTTTGCCCAAATCCGGGGATAAAATAGAGCAGTAGCAGAACGAGCGCGCGCGGCAGATACCATGCCAGCTTTTGCCATTCGCGCTTCATAATGCGCGGAATATCCTTCACCATGCCCGCCCAGCCGCTGTCCGGCATCGGTTTTCCGGTGAGTTTAGCCTCCAGCTGTTCGGCTAACAGCCCGCAAAAGGGCGCGGCTATCCAGTTGGCGACGGTCGAAAAGAAATAGCTGAATACCAGCAGCACAAAAATAACCGTCAGCGGCCACAGCAGATAGTTGAGCCAGTGCAGCCAGTCGGGCACATGAGACATTAAAGCGGGAAGCCACTGCTCCAGCCTGAAGAACAGCCAGATAAACGCGCCACCCATCAATAAAAAATTAAGCGCCAAAGGCACAATAACAAAGCGGCGAATGCCGGGCAGTCGGATCAGCTGCCAGCCTTGGGCAAAATAGTGGATCCCATTGCCGGAAGCGCCGGTACGGTGAAGAGCCATGTCTGCTTTCCTTAAGTTAACAAGCCGTGCGCGGCTATCATAACTCAGCCGTTTGCGCTGAGCAGAAGAGATTTGCGCGAAAAAACAGCAAATAACCGTGTCGTTTCACGCTTATTTGTCAGAAAATACTGCACGGACTTGCACTTGTGCAGCGGGGCAAATACAGTTAGGGGATAAAGTTTGCCGCGGTGGCAAGGTATTGGAACAACAGAGAATACAATGATGCAGGATTTGCGTCTGATATTAATCGTTGTTGGCGCGATCGCTATAATAGCGCTTCTGCTTCACGGCTTCTGGACCAGCCGTAAAGAGCGCTCATCCGTTTTTCGCGATCGTCCTCACAAACGTTTAAAACAGGATAGAGAAGAGGCTTTTGACGACGTCGATGATGACGCGGGCAGTGCTCGCGGCAAAAGCCCGCGTCCGCGTAAAGCAGAAGAAGATGAGCCGGTAGTCGGCAGCTTTGACGAGCAGGCGCCGCCGCGCCCGGTAAAACCGCGCGCTCAGCCAGAACCTGTTCGCCATCAGCATCCGGTTGATGAGTCTCCCGAGCTGGATCCGCTCTTCGGCGGCGATTTGCCGCAGGAAGCCGATGACGAACCTTCCGTTCCGGTAAGCCGCAGGCAGCCGGAAGCGCCGCAGCCGGTTCAGTCTGCTCCGGCACGGCCTCAGCCGGTTCAGTCTGCTCCGGCACGGCCTCAGCCGGTTGAGTCTGCTCCGGTACAGCCGCAGCCGTCCCCGTCTGTTCAGCCTGCTCCGGCACGGCCGCAGCCGGTACAGTCTGAACCGACCTTCGTCGAGCCGGAACCGGAACCCGCGCCGCAGCCTGAGCGCCCGGTCGCACCGCAGGAAAAACCTAAAGAAACGGTACTGGTGCTGCACGTTAGCGCCCATGCCGGCGGCGTACTGAACGGCGAGGCGCTCCTGCAGGGCGTGCTGCAGGCCGGTTTCCAGTTTGGCGAAATGAACATTTTCCATCGTCATCTCAGCCCGGCGGGCAGCGGCCCGGTGCTGTTTAGCCTGGCGAATATGGTCAAGCCCGGCTCGTTTAATCCTGATGAAATGTCAGATTTTTCTACGCCCGGCGTCTCTATCTTTATGATGGTGCCTTCCTATGGCGATGCGAATCAGAACTTTAAGCTGATGTTGCAGTCCGCCCAGCGCATCGCTGACGACGTTGGCGGCGTGGTGCTGGATGACGAGCGCCGGATGATGACGCCGCAAAAGCTGGAAACCTATAAAAACCGCATTCGTGACGTTATTGAGGCGAACGCCTGAGTTACCGGCACGCCTTCCTCTCTGTACACAAGACCCCCGCCAGCCGGGGGTTTTTTATCGCTATGGTGCCGCTATGGAATCCGTACAAGACAAAATCATCGCTCTGCAAACCACGCTTCGCCATTACGAATACCAGTATCACGTCCTTGATGAACCGGTAGTGCCGGACGCCGAATACGATCGCCTGATGGGCGAATTGCGCAAGCTGGAAGCGGCGCATCCCGATCTGGTGACGCCCGATTCGCCGACCCAGCGCGTAGGCGCCGCGCCGCTGAGCGCGTTTGAGCAGGTGCGTCATGAAATCCCGATGCTGTCGCTGGACAATGCTTTTGATGATGAAAGTTACCTTGCCTTTAACAAACGCGTGCAGGACAGGCTAAAAAGCGTTGATGAAATCACTTTCTGCTGTGAGCTAAAGCTGGACGGCCTGGCCGTCAGCCTGCTGTATGAGAACGGGCTGCTGGTGCGGGCGGCAACGCGCGGCGACGGCACCACCGGCGAGAACATCACCTCTAACGTGCGCACCATCCGCGCTATACCGCTGCGGCTGCACGGTGACAATATCCCGGCACGCGTTGAAGTACGCGGTGAGGTTTTTATGCCGCAGGCAGGTTTCGAGGCGCTGAACGAAGAAGCGCGGCGTACCGGCAGCAAAGTTTTCGCCAACCCGCGTAATGCTGCGGCCGGGTCGCTGCGCCAGCTCGACCCGCGTATTACCGCTAAGCGTCCGCTAACGTTTTTCTGCTACGGGCTGGGGCTGTTGGAAGGCGGTGAAATGCCGCGCAGCCACCTGGGCCGCCTGCAACAGTTTAAGGCCTGGGGGCTGCCGGTCAGCGACCGTGTGCGCCTCTGCCACACGCCGGAAGAGGTGCTGGCTTTCTATCGCAAGGTGGAAGAGGATCGCGCCACGCTGGGCTTCGATATTGACGGCGTGGTGATAAAAGTGGACTCGCTGGATCTCCAGGAGCAGCTGGGCTTCGTGGCGCGCGCGCCGCGCTGGGCGATAGCGTTTAAATTCCCGGCCCAGGAGCAGATGACGCACGTGCGCGACGTTGAATTCCAGGTTGGCCGGACGGGCGCGATTACCCCGGTTGCCAGGCTGGAGCCTGTGCAGGTGGCGGGCGTGATGGTCAGTAACGCCACGCTGCACAATGCTGATGAGATAGATCGTCTGGGCTTGCGTATCGGCGATCGGGTGGTGATCCGCCGCGCGGGTGACGTTATCCCGCAGGTAGTCGGCGTGATCGAGGCCGATCGTCCGGCAGATGCCAGAGCGGTAGAGTTTCCTACGCACTGCCCGGTTTGCGGCTCGGACGTGGAGCGTGTAGAAGGCGAAGTGGTGGCGCGCTGTACCGGCGGCCTGATTTGCGGCGCGCAGCGCAAAGGCGCGTTAAAACATTTCGTTTCCCGCCGTGCGATGGACGTGGACGGCATGGGCGATAAAATCATCGACCAGCTGGTGGAAAAAGAGTACGTCAAAACGCCTGCCGACCTGTATAAGCTGACCGCGGGCAAGCTCACCGGCCTGGATCGCATGGGGCCGAAGTCTGCACAGAACGTGGTGGACGCGCTGGAAAAATCGAAGCAAACCACGCTGGCCCGTTTCCTTTATGCGCTGGGTATTACGGAGGTGGGCGAGGCGACGGCAGCCAACCTCGCCGCGCATTTTGGCTCGCTGGAAAGCATCATCAGCGCCGATCTGGACGCGTTGATCGGCGTGCAGGATGTCGGTAAGGTAGTGGCTGCCCATGTGCGAAATTTCATGGACGAGGAGAGCAACCGCGAGGTTATCCGCCAGCTGGTGGAAGAGGCCGGTATTCACTGGCCAGCGGTTGCGGTAGTCAAAGCGGAGGAGATCGACAGTCCTTTCGCCGGCAAAACCGTGGTGCTGACCGGGTCGCTGACGCAGCTTTCGCGCGATGAGGCCAAAGATCGCCTGGCCGCACTGGGCGCTAAAGTCAGCGGCAGCGTCTCGAAAAAAACCGATCTGGTGATTGCCGGGGAAGCAGCAGGCTCCAAGCTGACCAGGGCGCAGGAGCTGGGAATTAAGGTGATCGACGAAGCGGAGATGATTCGACTGCTGGGTGAATAAATGGAAAAAGAGCACCTGATTGAGATTGCCAATACCGAAATGCCCTTTGGAAAATATAAAGGGCGTTTCCTGATCGATTTGCCGGAGCCTTATCTGCTGTGGTTTGCGCGTAAGGACGAGTTTCCGGCAGGTCATCTGGGCGAGTTAATGCGTCTTACGCTGGCAATAAAGATTGAAGGCCTGGAAGGCCTGCTTAAACCACTTAAAAAAAGCTGAAATAACGGGGGAAGTCGCTTCCCCCGCTGCGGCTATTTCTGCGATTCCACCACCGTTTTAGCTTTCGATACCTGCTTTTCCACCTGTTTTTCTCCTGCCTTTTTATAGCGTTGCGCCAGCATAGAGCAGACCATCAGCTGCACCTGATGGAAAATCATCAGCGGCAGCACGATGATGCCGACCGCAGCAGAAGGAAACAGGATATTTGCCATCGGCACACCGTTCGCCAGGCTCTTTTTCGATCCGCAAAACAGAATGGTAATTTCATCCGCCCGGTTAAAGCCAAACAGACGCGCGGCCAGCAGATTAATGGCCAGCGCCACAAACAGAATGCCGAGGCTGCCGATCAGGATATAGAGCAGGGTCATCGCGCCGACGCGGTGCCAGATGCCGTTTACCACCGCTTCGCTAAAGGCGGAATAGACTACCAGCAGAATAGAAGCCTGATCCGTTTTACCAATCAGCCCGCGATGTTTTTCGACCCACTCTGCAATCCAGCGACGCGAGATATGCCCCAGAATAAAAGGCACCAGCAGCTGCAGCATAATGCTGCCTATCTGCGTCAGGCTACCGTTGGCGGCATCGTTATGCACGTTCATCACCAGCCCGACCAGCAGCGGAGAGATAAACACGCCCAGCAGGCTGGAAGCCGACGCGCTGCACACCGCAGCCGCCACGTTGCCGCCAGCCAGCGAAGTAAGCGCAATTGCCGACTGCACGGTCGCGGGCAAAATACAAAGGTAGAGGAAGCCGGTATAGATTTCTGCGCTGACCGGCAGCGGATGCCACCAGACAAACAGCAGGCCGAGCAAAGGAAACAGCACGAAGGTGCTGATCATTACCCATAAATGCAACCGCCAGTGGCCGCCGCCGGCAATGATTTTTTCGCGCGACAGCTTGGCGCCGTGCATAAAAAACAGCAGGGCGATAGCGGCCGTGGTCAGCCACTCAAAGAAAGTCACAAAGTGGCCGCGCGCGGGCAGGAACGTTGCCAGCAGTACGGTAATAATCAGTTTAACCATCATGGGATCGAGCCGGAGAAACCGCATTGTTAATGCCTCGTTAATAAATCAATGTCGCTATTGTGCGTCAGCAGGGTTTAGAAATAAAATTGATTTATTGAATTCATATATGAGTTAAATCGATGAATTATACGCTCAGGCAGCTGCGGGTGTTTGTCGCCGTCGCGCAGCAGAGGAGCTTCAGCCAGGCGGGCCAGATGATAGGGCTGAGCCAGTCGGCCGTCAGCCACAGCGTCAAAGAGCTGGAAAGCGAGATGGGTATCCGTCTGCTGGACCGTACAACGCGTGAAGTGATGCTGACCGAAGCTGGCGTCCAGCTGGCCAGCCGCCTGGAGCGCCTGTTGGAAGAGCTGAATACCACGCTGCTGGACGTGCGCAGCTACGGTCAGCAGCGCAGCGGCACGGTCAGGATCGCCGCCAGCCAGACCATCTCCGCGCATCTGATGCCGCAGTGCCTGGCCGCCAGCCAGCTGCATTTTCCTGAAATTAAAATCATGCTTCGCGACAGGCCACAGCAGTGGGTACTGCAAAGCATCCGCAACGCGGAAGTGGATTTCGGGATCGTGATAGGGCCGCTCCAGGTAGACGATCTGGAGGGCGAAGCGATTCTGGAAGAACCCTTTCTGCTGCTCTGTCGTCAGGACGATCCGCTCGCTGCAGAGAAAGAAATTAGCTGGCAAATGCTGAACCGACGGCTGTTGGTGCTACAGGACTATTCATCAGGTAGTCGGGTATTAATCGACGAGGCGCTGCGCCAGCAACAGGTAAAAGTGGAAATCGTGCAGGAGATAGGGCATCCGGCGACGCTTTACCCGATGGTGGAAGCGGGAATAGGCATCAGCATTTTGCCGGCGCTTGCGCTGCCGCTGCCGCAGGGGAGGCCGCTGCTGGTAAGAAGAATAACGCCGGAAATCAATCGCTCGATTATGCTGGTCAGACGCAAGAACCGCTCGCTGTCGCCCGCGGCGGAAGCTATCTGGCAGGAAGTGCGCCAGCAGGCTGCCCTGCTGACGCAGCAACGCGCGCTTGCGCCAGCGTTTTAGATATAAACGTTGAGCGAATTAGCTGCGGTTGGCCGGTTTACGCCGTCGGCTACTTTGCTGTAGGCCGAGGCCGGATCCTGCTGTGCTTCCTTTTTATCCTGCGCTTTCTGCGCCTGCTGCTGCTCCAGCTGAGTAATTTGTGCCTGTAGCAGCTGGATCTGACTATTGATAACCTGTTCCTGCTCCGTTTTCTGCTCATTGGTGAGGGTGGTATCCGTCGCCAGCGATTTTAGCTGGTTTTGCAGGTTGACTACCTGCTTGTTCAACGCAGCAATTTTGGACGTCGAGCCGGCCGATGAACTGCCGGAACCGATCGAAGTGTTGGTACTGGTTGTAATTGTTGTCATCGCTATCTCCTTTGTATTTAACCACTACGGTTATCGGTAAGCACCACGGGAGACTTGACTACAAAAAGCGTAAAAGAAGTGATAAGAATTCGAAAGGGGGGCTAAGACCCGAATTACGCACGGCAAAAAGGCGCCTTTAGGGCGCCTTTCTACATTGGTGGGTCGTGCAGGATG
>NZ_JARUWZ010000119.1:0-226 GCF_030433775.1 Erwinia sp. PsM31 | reverse complement strand
CCCCGAAAGCCCCGGCCCTACCCGGGGCACTGCATTAGCACCCGGCCGGCCCGAGTCTTGTAGCGGGGCGTAGAATTCCAGGGGTAGCGGTGAAATGCGTAGAGATCTGGAGTAATACCGGTGGCGAAGGCGGCCCCCTGGACAATGACTGACGCTCAGGTGCGAAAGCGTGGGGAGAAAACAGTATTAGATACCCTGGTAGTCCACGCCGTAAACGATGTCGACT
>NZ_JARUWZ010000118.1:0-228 GCF_030433775.1 Erwinia sp. PsM31 | reverse complement strand
CCCTGATGCCCTGCGTGGCAGCCTAAGCCGAGATCGGCGTCGGCATGCTGAACGATACGCAAACCGTATTGACCCCCAATCCCTACGCGCCGTGGATTGAAAACTATGGCGCTCCGCTATACCTGAGCGGCGTGCAGGCTACGCTGACGCTGTTTGAAAACCTGGCCCCCCAGCGCGGCGGCGCCAGCCGCTTTGATGCGCTGGCGGGAATATTCGCCACCGCGACAC
>NZ_JARUWZ010000117.1:0-228 GCF_030433775.1 Erwinia sp. PsM31 | reverse complement strand
GGCTGAGAGCAGAACAGCTGAAGATTGTGGCGGAGCTGGAGTCGGCGGGAAATACGGTGGGCTTTATCGTACAGGATGCTATGCCGATCGGACTTATCGCTCTGCGCGATACGCTACGTGCGGACGCTGTTGCCGCGCTGAGCGAACTTCTTGCTTTATACATAGAAACGGTCTTGCTGACCGGCGACAACCCGCGCGCGGCGGCCGCTATCGCCAACGAGCTTGCCA
>NZ_JARUWZ010000116.1:0-228 GCF_030433775.1 Erwinia sp. PsM31 | reverse complement strand
TTCTAACCAACTGAACTACCGCTCCACCGATTCTGTACTGAACTCAGAATGTTGCTTCCGATCTCAGGTGTTTCGCCCTTTCCACGTCACTGGAAGGTCTGAGCGCAAACGGTTTACTCACGTTTACTGCTCTTAATTGATGCCTGGCAGTTCCCTACTCTCGCATGGGGAGACCCCACACTACCATCGGCGCTACGGCGTTTCACTTCTGAGTTCGGCATGGGGTCA
>NZ_JARUWZ010000115.1:0-230 GCF_030433775.1 Erwinia sp. PsM31 | reverse complement strand
GCTGTTAAAAAGCGCTGAATTCTCCGGTCGCCTGCGCCGCTTCCTGGTTCTGTTCGCGGATCATGCCTGCGCGGACGGTAACGTTGCTCAGACGGTCAATAAAGTTCATGCCGCCGGTAACCGGATTCTGCTGGTATTTATCCAGGTCCATCGGCTCGTCAAAGGTCAGATGCACCTGGCCGATGCCGTTCAGCGGCAGGTTTTGCACCTGACGCTGGGCCAGGCTGTTG
>NZ_JARUWZ010000114.1:0-230 GCF_030433775.1 Erwinia sp. PsM31 | reverse complement strand
TTTATGCTGCACGGGTTCTTTGTTTTGCGACAGGAACATCCCCAACGCCTCGCGCTGATTTTCATGCATATCCAATGGGGCACCGCTCAGCCAGTCGCAGAAAACTTCGGCCATATCCAGCATTTTGTCATAAGCGTCGGCTTCTTTATTTAATTACAAACTAATAATTTACTCAAATTTTAAGTCCAAAACATATTTTATTTAAACAGACATACTGCCCACAGAGATTA
>NZ_JARUWZ010000113.1:0-231 GCF_030433775.1 Erwinia sp. PsM31 | reverse complement strand
AACCAGAACTGTTTTATCGCGGCGGGAAATCTGGCGTCGCTGCAGGCCGACGATTTGAACAACGTTTAGGTGCAGCTGGCCGGCAACGGCGGGTTGACCTTTAGCGGCGGAGCCTTTAATAACACAGACGGCAAACTGCAATCTGCGGGCGATATCGAGATTGATCCCACAGGCCAGCCGCTGATCAATCAGCGCGGCCCGATTGCCGGTTCTGGCGCGACCCGTATCGAC
>NZ_JARUWZ010000112.1:0-231 GCF_030433775.1 Erwinia sp. PsM31 | reverse complement strand
GCTGGCGCAGGCGGCTTCTGTCCCCGCATAGGGTAATTTCAGCACCTTAGCGCCGCAGTCAAAACAGGCACGGCAGCCATCCTGAATAAGCTGAGGAATTATATTCTGATAAGTCTCCTTGTTCTCATTTTCCAGTTGATAAGTCAGGAACTCAACTACCAGAAGCAGATCTTAACGCGCGAAGTCGGAAATAACAACACGCAGCGAGGCAAGGTTATCGGTATTAGCCTA
>NZ_JARUWZ010000111.1:0-233 GCF_030433775.1 Erwinia sp. PsM31 | reverse complement strand
ACAAAACGCTGACCGAAACCTGGAGCTATCAGTAGCCTGCCAATGAATAAGACTAACGCTGATTATATTGATGCGCTGCCTCAGCCCGCGGAGCGGAAAGAGGCGCTGCTGAACGCGCTGCCTGACCAGTCTGAGTCGGCTTTTAGCCAGCTGCATCAGACGCTGGGCGAGCCGCCTATGCCGGAGCGCGATGACGACGCGCAGCTGGCTTCGGTGAAATCGCGGATTGAGAT
>NZ_JARUWZ010000110.1:0-234 GCF_030433775.1 Erwinia sp. PsM31 | reverse complement strand
AAGTTGTGATGACCACGCTGATGGGCGATCTGGTTGGCCAGGGAATGGATTAGCAGATCGTGGCGCGCGACGAGATTTCCTGGCTGGTGGAAGGCGGCACGCCAATCGACTACGTGATGCGCGTACTGGATATCGACGAGTTCCCGCAGTCCGGCAACTACGATACTATCGTCGGCTTTATGATGTATATGCTGAGAAAAATCCATAAACGCACCGACTTCGTGAAGTTTAACG
>NZ_JARUWZ010000010.1:0-151145 GCF_030433775.1 Erwinia sp. PsM31 | reverse complement strand
CTCTTTCAGCCATCTTAAATGACTCTGAGGTGTCTGTTAAACCCGTGGCGATTCAATGGGAGTGTGAAATAAAAATGTCACAATTAATTTTCGGAAACCAATGGTCTTTTATACGATCAGCACTGAGTTCCTTATTTTCATTTAAATATTGCTTTATATCGCCTTCAAAAGATTTATCCAGTGTTTTAAATAGTTCTTCACCTTTTCGTCTGTAATAATCTGTCAGATCACCAGTTATATAACCTATATCGGATATGTCAACTTTAAATCTTTGAAACATATGGCCTCCTGCTGTTTAACTACAATAATTTATTGCATCGTTAGAATTGGGCGGTTTTGTTTTGTTTTAAATTTCTATACTTAACTCAAATTTCGTAAAAACACTGTATGCATCAACATATTTAATGTTTCAAAAGATTGCATATAATATCCAATAGTTAATAGGCTCAGTCAATAAAGATTTGTTTTTATTGCATCTGCATGATTTTGTTAGTAATTTTATGCTGACTTGTGAGAGTTGGTTCTCTTTCTGGAAAGAGTTAGGCATTATCTTTACCTTGTTAGAAGTAGTAGCTCTGCTAACTCTTTAGATTTGATTGGAATTGGTTAAAAGTCAGTTAGTTTTTGAATCTGTATCCTATGGGAAATTAATATAATGTTTATAAAAAAAGTATCAATCAGGAATTATAGAAACTTTTACCGTTCAGATTTTCATTTCTTAGCAAATTCAGTCAATACAATTATTGGCGAGAATGCCTCTGGCAAAACGAATTTATTTAATGCCATGAGGCTGATATTGGATGATTCACTTCCATTAAATTCCCGGATACTTTCCAGCGAAGATTTCAATCGATGTTTGAAAGAACCATTTGGGCACTGGATCATCATTACGTTATATTTTGATGGTTTGAGCGAGTCTGAAGAAGAACAAGTAATAGCAAATTATTCTTTAAATGATGGTAACGATGAGTTAGGCACTGAAGGTAATTATACTTTTGTATACCGACCTAAATTTAATGTTAGACAAGATCTTTATGATTTGTCTTCAGCTAATAATAGTTTTGAGACAAGAGAAGAGGCATTTTCAAAGTACACTTCCAATCATATTATCTCTAAAGAAACTTATGAGGCTGTAGCATTTGTCAGAACGAAAATAGATTTTACTAATGATGAAATCTATAAAGATATAGTTGGAGATTTCATAAATCTAAGCTTTTCAGATCCAAACGATGATTCTGAGAAGTTAGGTTGTAAAAAACCGCATTTCTTTTCTCTTGGAAGCGAGGTAGCTTGCACATATGTTAAGGCATTACGGAATGTAGTAGCTGATTTAAAGTATTATAAAACAAATCCTTTATATAAACTCCTCACATTAAAAAGTAAACAGATTAATAGCAGTCCTGATGTTGTTAATGATGTAAAGGGAGTGAATGAAAAAATATCTGCTATACCTGAAATAAAAATGCTCAGCGAAAGGATTTCAGCCTCTTTGACTAATACTGTTGGTTCAACATATTCTCCAAAAATAATGGTGTCATCTCAGCTTCCAGAGGATTTCGTTGAACTTATACAGTCGCTCGGATTAGTTGTTGAAGATTCTTTAGATTATAATGGTTCAGGAAGATTAGATGATTTAAGCTTAGGTGGGGCTAATCTTATTTATCTCGCATTAAAACTTTATGAATATGAAGAGATTAGAGATACAGAAGAGCATATTACTCATTTTTTGTTGATAGAAGAACCTGAAGCACATATACATACTCACATCCAGAAAACTCTCTTTGATAATTTTAATTTTAAAAATACACAGGTGTTCGTTTCTACCCATTCTACGCAGATAAGCTCAGTATCAAATATATCATCGATGAATGTTTTAGCACGACAGCAAGGTTTCACAGAAGTGTTTAGACCATCGAATGGCTTAAATCCAAAAGAGATCTATTCGATTGAAAGATATCTCGATGCAATTCGCAGTGATTTGTTATTTTCCAAAAGTGTAATTTTAGTAGAGGGTGATGCTGAACTTATTCTTATACCTCCAATGATAAAGAAGACTTTAGGTATAAGTTTAGATGAGTTAGGTATCAGCCTCATAAAAGTGGATGGAACTGTATTCAAGCATTTAGCAAATCTATTTCATAAAGATCGTTTAAGAAGACGGTGTGCAATCCTAACTGATCGTGATTCAGCTTATGTAACTGATGTCGATGATATCTTTGACCATAAATTTGTCGAATCTTTGAAAAATGCTGACATTGATGGTGCTCAACGAAAAGCTAAATTGGATGACAACATTAAACATAACGAGTATGTCTCAGCATTTTATGCTGAGAATACATTTGAGACTGAAGTAGTTAAATATGATGAAAATAGCGACCTTTTCATAAAAGTTATAAGTGACACCTACAGTAAAAAGGTTGAAATTAGTAAAAATATAGGTGATATAAACTCTAGTGATATGAGGGTAAGGTATAAAAGAGCTTTGAAATTTGCAAATAAAATTGGAAAGGGATGGTTGGCAACAAATATGGTTGAATATCTTGGAGTTGATAATCGTATTCCAGATTATATACTTGAGGCGGTTAAATATGTGCTAAGCGAGCGAGATTTGATTCCAATTTATGAAAAAATACTAACCTACAACCTTTCAGTAATACATGAAAGCAAAGAACATTTAAGAAAAAGCATTAGTTCTAAATCAGGTCTTGTAGATACAATGGAAGAATATGGTATGCATTTTCAAGACAGCTTTTTTAGATTATGGGAGCTATGATTATGCCTTATAAAAATTTAACAAAAGAACAGTGGGATGCTGTTAAGCACAATGGAAATTTATTGTTAACTGCATGTCCTGGTTCTGGGAAAACGAAAACTCTTGTATCAAAACTTTGTTACATGTTAGAAAATAAAGAACCATTAGGGGGATGTAAGAAGAGAATCATCGCCCTTACATATACAAATATAGCTTCCGATACTATTTATGAAAGGTTGATTTCATTCGGTGTAGACATCAAAAATTTATGGATTGGAACAATTCATGGTTTTTGCTTGAACTGGATTATCAAACCTAATTTGGATAGAATTCCAAGGCTTGCGAAAGGTTTTAGTGTTATTGATGAACACGAGAGGGAGTTCATAATTAATGAATTAAAAGAAAAATATGCAATAGGTCTCTATGATAGAATAGCCACTCAATTGACCAGTGATTTTAAATATCCATACTCTAAAGGTGATGTTAAGCTTAATTTAGTTAGAGATTATCACAGGTATTTAAGTGCTAATCGACTAATTGATTTTGACCTGATTCTTAATATATCCCTCAAGTTGCTTAATAAAAATAGGTCTCTTTGCAAACGATTGTCACTATTGTTTGAACACATTTTAATTGATGAATATCAAGATATTTCTTCTCTGCAATATGAGATTTTAAAAGCTATGTATTCGGAAAATAACAATGTATTAACCCTTATAGGTGATAAAGAACAAGCTATTTATACAGGGCTTGGGGCTATCGTTAAAAGTAAAGAGGAGTTATCAGAATACTTTGGTATTAATGATTTGGTAGATATGAATCTAACAGGATGCTTCCGTAGTAGTCAATCTATTATTAATTTTTATAGTAATTATAAAGATGGAAAATTTAACATTAACTCTTTATCCAATTTTAAAGACTTCCCTTCAGTCATTCTCAAAGAAAGTTCTATAGAAAAATCACAATTATCGCATTATGTTGCTGGAATCATTGAAACACACTTGCAACAAGGAATAACTCCTAACGAGATCGCTGTTCTTTGCCCAAGTTGGTTTGATGTTATTAAGCTCTCAGGGGACATTTCCAAATTAGGCAATGAATTTGAAATAGATGGGGTTACGATATCTCCAATTCCTAAAAACATCGAAAATTTTTGGTTGGGTTTTATTAAATTGTTCTTTGTAAAAAGAGTGCCTAAAAATTTCACCATTCGACAAAAAATCATTAATGAATTTCTCGCTGAGATAAACCTTCATTCACCTGATGCTTTCCCATATTCTTCAAAAACTATTTTGTCGCAGATAAACCGCATGGCTATGCTTGCCAATTACAATACAAGTATTGAATTGTGGATTGAAGCGGTTATAACTGAATTTTGTGGAATTTTTAAGCTAAATTTACATGAGGGTAGTTTTTATCATAATGAAATGCTTTCTCTTATTCATGCTACTACTAAAAGAATGAAAAAATATGATATGAATTATAGGGCAAGTGACTTATCTTCTTTTTATAATTTCAGAGGTGGAGTGAAAATAACCACATGTCACTCGACCAAGGGCGATGAGTATGAAGTTGTAATTTGCACTGGCTTGCTAAATGGGAAAATACCTCATTGGGATGACATAATTGACTGTAGTCGAAAACATAGTGATTACACCGCAAGACGACTTTTGTATGTGATATCTTCACGAGCAAAAAAACATCTGTATATGATTTCAGAAAGTGGTCATATGACAAGAAATGGCTTTCCTTATTCAATTACACCACAACTATAATTTTCATAACGGCTTTCAACTCCTTTGACTTGCTGATTAAATAATATTTCTGCGATATGTCAGGGTAGGGAGTATGTAAGTTGAATCAATTAATAATAATTTTTTAGAATAATATTTTTCTAAGGAGTTTATTAAAAAATATTTTCATAATTAATATTACGGTATCGATGTTGACAAGCTTATATATTTATATCATATAAATAATGTAAATATATGGGAGGTTAAAATGAAGTTTAAAATTGAAGTTATAGATTCTTGGCTGGTTGAAGCAATTGAGGAAGATGGGTTTAATCATGTGAATTATTATGATAGTTCTCTTACTCCACCTGAGAAAAAGGTATTCGTCATTGAAGATGGTGTTATCTATCAGCATACGATATTAGCACCAGTTCTTTCCGATATTCCTGATAATTCATTACTTAGAGTAAATGTGATTGATGAAAATAATTATGTAGTTGAGGTTTTGGATAGCTTTCCTGGAAATGTCGATTTGACGAAAGATTTCATTGCGAGAGAAAAGTTCAATAAAGTAGAATTTGGATATTTAGCTATGTTAGACGGTAACAATGTATTACCATCACACATAGAATTCAAAGCTCTAATTCCAAACTATAAAAACATTTAGAAAAAAATAATTCGTGGCCCTTGGTTAGGATTTCTAAGGTTTAGGATTTAATGCTGCACAAGCTTCTTCTGCTTGTTCTTTTGTGGCATATGCAATTTCGGGTTTTTTCTTTTCTGTGGTGTTTTTCAAGCAAATGTAATAAACAACGACTCCATTTTCCTTGAAAGCCACTACTTCATACTCAGGTTTAGAATTAAATCTGTCATCAGAACCATTTGAACGAGGGAAGCCCCCTTTACCAAACTTATTCATCATTCCTCCAGGTTTTGTTTATTGTTGATAATTTTTATTAATAACCAATGAAGCTATAGGTGAGTGATTGATTTGTCAAATGATATTCGCAGCTCACATTGAGTTATCGATTATAAAATATTAAATACGCATCGTTTGCTACTCATTGTTCTGAATGCTGAATAGAGAAGGAAAAAGGTGTCTGTGCTTCTTCTTTACAAGCTTCCAGATAGTCAGCCCACCATTGCAACATGAGTCGCCGTTCTTCCAAATGCTCCGCTTTATGTATGTAAGCAGCCCGGACACTGTTGCGTTCCTGGTGGCTCATTTGTCTTTCCACAGCATCTCTCGACCATAATCCCGATTCGATTAAGGCACTACATGCCATAGTCCTGAAACCATGCCCGCAGACTTCTACTTTCGTATCGTAGCCCATTGTCCTGAGCGCTTTGTTGACAGTGTTTTCACTGATAGGTTTGTCGTCCCCAGTAAAACTGATAAACATAAGTTCTTTGTCACCACTGATCGAGTGAAGCTCTTCCAAGAGTGCTTTAGCTTGTGTGCTTAGTGGAACCAGATGTGGGGTTTTCATCTTTGCCCCTCTTGCAGAATATTTTACCCCGTTCATAGGTTTTCGCTTTCCGGGAATAGTCCACAATGAGTTCTTGAGATCAACTTCTGACCAGCGGGCAAATCGCAATTCACTCGAACGGACAAAGGTCAGGAGTGTTAACTGCACTGCAATTTGAGTAATACCTTTTCCTTTATATGCTTCCAGTCTATTCATCAGTTCTGGCAAACGCTCCAAAGAAAGGGCAGGGCGATGAACACTTTTAGTGGAAACAACAGCACCAGCGAGGTCGTTTGCAGGATTCTGTTCAATCAACGCGTTGTGAACGGCATACCGCATTACCGCCGTAATGCGCTGTTGTAAGCGGGAAGCCAGTTCATGGTGTCCAGAAGCTTCTGCTTTTTTCAAAGGAACCAATAAATCACGAGTTTTTAGCTCCCTGATATTGCGTTTGCCGATGACTGGGAACACATGGGAAACAAGGCTGTTCAAAACAGTTGTTCTATGACTGTCTGACCAGGTTCTGTTACTGGTATGCCATTCTCTGGCAACTTGCTCAAATGTTAGCAAGCCTTTGCTCTCAATCTTTTCTGCTTTGCGCTTTTCACTTGGGTCTACATGGTTTGCAATGAGCTGACGGGCTTCATCTCTTCTTCGTCTGGCTTCTGACAATGAAACCTCTGGATAAACACCCAGTGCGAGAATTTTCTGTTTACCAGCGAAGCGATACTGAAAACGCCAATACTTGGAACCACTCGTGGTGATTAACAGGTGCATACCATTACCGTCTGTCAATTTGACAGGTTTATCAGAAGGCTTTGTATTTCTTACTGTTAACTCAGTTAGCGCCATACTAAAAACCCTCTTCTGATGGTATCTGCATTATCGAACTTAAAATACCAACATATGTACCAACAAAACAGCGTGGATTTTGAAATATGACGGTGTACGTTAACGGGCTACAAAGGGAAGGTAAGTGTTTGAAGTTGAAGAGTTGACTAGACTTTAAAATACTTAGGTGGGCTAACATATGGTGTCCCCTGCAGGAATCGAACCTGCAACTAGCCCTTAGGAGGGGCTCGTTATATCCATTTAACTAAGGAGACAGCGACAGCATAAACGGGGGCGTTCATCCAGTTGCATATGTTACCGTAAGTGTGGCTGCGCCTCAAGGCCTTCATTTCTCAACACGTTTTCCCCTGTACCGGTCTTTGCATCATATGGTGGCAAATTGAACGCATTGGCGTTTAAACAGGCGAATGGCAAATAATGCACCGGAAATACGTTCCATTTCGCCTGGGTTTTAAGCAAAAGTCACGAGTCCGCCACGGTGGCAGGCTCAAGCGGTTCAGATGAACAGTTACCAGAGCCAGCAGGATCAACAGCGAGACGATCGGCGGCGGCCAGCGTAGCTAAAGACGTCTGGAGAACTTTATCCGTATCGAAAGGAAGAGTGGTTCTGTTAACGATTATTTTCCGTACGTTTTCTCCAATGGGCTTGAAGATAGTATTGCTCTGTAACGCATCGTTATAATTTATATTGGTAGAATAAAAGATACTGACGAGTTTTTTATTTAGCGCGCAGGCGACATGGACAATAGCTGTTTCCACCGAGATAACGAGATCGGCCTTATTGACCAACGAGATGGTATGCCACAAGGAATCGAAGGCGCAGATAAAAACATTGGCTGAGGCATGATCAAGCGTCGCCAGCTGGTGCTTCTCACCCGTAATAAAAATGTTGCAATCCACACTATGCTGCAGCTTTGCAATAAGATCGAAGATTTGCTGTCGCGTCATGGTTCTTTCGCTCACGCTGGCGAAAGGGCTCAGCACAATCAGGGTTTTTTTAGCATATTTCTGCAGGCAGTCTTTGATAAACGCATCGCTAAAAGACGAGGGGTTTAGCCAATAGCGCAGTGTATTACACGGATGTCCCAGCGCTGCCAGTAGCTGTTTTTGCGGATCGGTAATATGAAAGTTATCGGGTAAATCCAGCGTGATATGATAAGGACGCTTCAACCAGCCACCGATGCTGATGGCATAGCTATAATTAATCCGCGACAGCAGTTTTATCTCCAGAAGCTCCTTGCGCTGCATCCAGGAGTACATGCTGATAACGATATCGCTATCGATTTTCTCCAGCCGGTCAATATGATTGATATCGACAATAAACACGTCATCGACACAGTCCAGCCCTTTAAAAAATACCTCACTTCTGGTCTCGGCAATGATTTGTACTCTGTAGCCCAAATCCTTTAATTTTCGCCATAATCCGGTATGGCATACCGCATCGCCAATCCCAAGGTTAACAAAAGGAAAAACCACGCGCTGCGGCGCCTGAGGGATTTTTTCATGCTTGTTGGCACTACGCAGAAGCATGGCTGACAGCACCAGCCGAATTCTCCTTTTTTGCTCGTGAAGGTAACGATTCCTTTGCCGATTAAGTCTTTTTAACGCGCCAGGCAGTTCTGACAGAGACAGGCTCATTCGTAGGGGCACTCCTTATACGCCTCGGGTTTTTCATCCGTGAGAAAATAATGCGATAAAATAAAACCAACCATTAACCATGAAGAAATAAAACAAATTAAAAACATGTATTTTACTTTATTGTGATGATGGCTTTGCGGAAGGTTATAGTAACAGATAATAGCAGTGCCGCAAGGAAGAGGAAATTCTGCTGCCGGTATTTGCAATGCTTTTTATTAATTATTAAGGTGGTTTATTTTTATTTTTATTTTTGATTTATTTTAAATGTGAATTTTGGCTTTATTATTTATAATAAAATATATAAAAGTTTCAGTTTTGATAATATTTTTGTAGCTGAGTAGCTGAGTAGCTGAGTAGCTGAGTAGCTGAGTGATTAACGTTGATCTGCACAAGGTTGAGCAAAGAAGCCGTTAGCCGATTAGTGGAAGATAGTTGCGCTGGATCAAGAACTGCGATCTGACAGAGGACTAATGTAAAGCGAATTCAAGCAAGGTTACTCGTTTGTTTAGCTCATAAAAGAGGTCGCTATGTCCCTGAAACTGTCGCTCGGTCTTATCATGCTGGTCTGGCTGGCCTATGTCGCTTTCGCCAGCAATTTCTATATGCACACTTTTGCGCTGTTCAGCTAAAGCCGCCCCATAGCTGGATGCTTTTTCTGAACTGCCCGCCGATAACGGCAGCGCCCCCTATGAGACGACTGCCGCTTAGCGATAACTTTAGCGGCTTGCCGCCAGCCGGTTAACCCTCTTCAGCCTTCTCTTTCTTATCACGCTTTTTCTTCGCTTCGGCTTTCGCTTTCGCCTCCGCTTTAGCGCGGGTGCTCATATCGTTGCGGATCTGCGCGTGGCTAATCAGTGCAAAAATAAAGGTGCCGCCGATAATATTGCCGACCAGCGTAGGAAGAGCAAAAGGCCATAAAAATTCCTGCCAGCTGATAAGACCGTTAAAGACCAGATAAAGGACTTCTACCGAACCCACCACGATATGCGCCAGGTCGCCCAGCGCCACCAGCCAGGTCATCAGCACAATTACCCAAATTTTCGCGTTGCCGGCGGAAGGAAACATCCAGACCATCGTAGCGATAATCCAGCCGGAGATCACCGCATTGGCGAACATCTCGCCCGGCGTGTTTTCCATCACTTTCTGGCTGATAGCCACAAAAGCCTGCCGCGTGGCATCGTCAAAGATCGGCATATGGGTAAAGGCCAGCGAAGCCAGCGCCGTTCCGATCAAATTGCCGAACAGCACTACGGCCCACAGCCTCAGCAGCAGGACCAGATTGCCACCGGTTGGTTTGTGCATAACCGGCAGTACGGCGGTCACGGTGTTCTCTGTAAACAGCTGCTGGCGCGCCATAATGACAATGATAAAACCAAAGGTGTAGCCAAGATTTTCCAACAGAAAAGCGCCGGGCACGCCGTCAAGATGCGCCTGAAAAATCCCTTTCGCCATCAGCGAGGCGCCCATAGAAAGCCCCGCAGCGATAGCCGAAAACAGCAGCGCCAGGCCGTCGCGCTCCAGCTCTTTCTCGCCGTCCTGGCGTATCTCCTCATGGATAGCCGCCGCACGCGAGGGCAGCGCTTCCTCATCCACCTCTATCTCTTCTCCTTCACGTTCTTCACTCTCGACTTCCACATTATCTTCTTTCATTCTTCCTGCTCCCGTAATCGACACTCCGCCTAAGCGTAGCGGGTTTTAGCGTTGCTGAAATGTAACTGCGTTTCAGAATAAACGTAACAAGGATTTAACAAAGCGGCATTTTTCGCCATTAAGCGGCCTGCACAGGGCATAATAGCGGCAACTTAAGCATCCAGTGATACCGCGCAGGCTGCGATACCATTATCAGCTGTGGTACTATTTCACGCACTATTAACAAGCGCGATGCCACCTGATGCTCCAGGCCCACAATCTGACCTGCGTTCGTGATGAACGTACGCTGTTCAGCGAACTCAGTTTTACCGTTTCCGCAGGCGATATCGTTCAAATAGAAGGCGCCAACGGCGCGGGAAAAACCTCGCTGCTGCGCATTCTGGCGGGCTTAAGCCGGGCTGAGCAGGGCGAGGTGCTTTGGCAGCAGCAGCCTGTGCGCAAACAGCGAGAGGTCTGGCACCGCGCGTTACTCTATCTGGGGCATCATCCCGGCGTGAAAGCGGTGCTGACCGCACGGGAAAATCTGCAATTTTTTCATGCGCTGGAGCCGGAAGAAAAACTGTGGCAGGCGCTGGAAGAGGTCGACCTGGCGGGATATGAAGAGGTGCCTGTCGCGCAGCTTTCCGCGGGACAGCAGCGTCGCGTTGCGCTGGCCAGGCTCTGGCTGAGCCGTTCCCCGCTGTGGATCCTTGATGAGCCGCTGACCGCTATAGATAAATCAGGCGTGACAAAGCTGATGGCGCTGTTTGCCCGTCATGCCGATAATGGCGGTTCAGTGATCCTGACCACCCATCAGGAGCTGCCGGGATCGGCGCAGCGCGTGCGCAAAATTCGGCTTTCCGTCACGGAGGCGGGATGATGATCGGACGCATTATTATGCGGGAGCTGCGCGTGGCTTTTCGTAGCGGCGCGGAAGTGGTTAATCCGCTGTGGTTTTTCCTGATCGTTATTACGCTGTTTCCGCTGGGGATTGGTCCCGAACCGCAGCTATTAGCGCGTATCGCGCCGGGCATTGTCTGGGTCGCGGCGCTGCTCTCTTCGCTGCTGGCGCTGGAAAGGCTGTTTCGCGATGATTTTATCGATGGTTCGCTGGAACAGCTGCTGCTGTTGCCGACGCCGCTGCCGATAACGGTATTGGGGAAAGTGATCGCGCACTGGCTGGTGACCGGCCTGCCGCTGCTGCTGCTTTCGCCGCTGGTGGCGCTGCTGCTGTCGCTGGATTTCGCCACCTGGCGTGCGATGGCGCTTTCTCTGCTGTTGGGCACCCCGACGTTAAGTTTCCTGGGCGCGATAGGCGTAGGATTAACGGTCGGGCTGCGACGCGGCGGCGTTTTACTGAGCCTGCTGGTGCTGCCGCTGGCGGTGCCGGTACTGATTTTCGCCTCGGCGGCCATTGACGCTGCGGGAATGGGCCTGGCGATAAACGGCCAGCTGGCCATCCTCGGCGCGATGCTGGTCGCCAGCGCAACACTGGCGCCTTTCGCTACGGCTGCGGCACTGCGGGTTAGCGTACACTAACAATAACAGACAGAAACGCGTTTCTTTTTAGATGAGCAATTAACAATGTGGAAATGGTTACATCAGTCAGGGAAGCCCGACAGGCTTTACCAGTTATGTGGTCGCCTGCTGCCCTGGTTTGCAGTTGCCGCGACGGTTACGTTAGCTACCGGCTGGATATGGGGATTTGGTTTTGCGCCGTCCGACTATCAGCAGGGCGACAGCTATCGCATCATTTATATTCATGTTCCCGCCGCGATGTGGTCAATGGGTATCTACGCCGCCATGGCGATCGCCGCGTTCACCGGCCAGGTCTGGCAGTGGAAAACGGCCGATCTTGCCGCTGCGGCGATGGCGCCCGTCGGCGCGGTGTTCACCTTTATCGCGCTGGTCACCGGCTCCGCCTGGGGGAAGCCGATGTGGGGAACCTGGTGGATCTGGGATGCGCGCCTGACCTCGGAACTGGTGCTGCTGTTCCTCTATATGGGCGTAATCGCGCTTTATAACGCCTTTGACGATCGCCGTATGGCGGGCCGGGCGGCCGGCATCCTTGTCCTGGTGGGCGTGGTAAACCTGCCGATAATCCACTATTCGGTGCAGTGGTGGAATACGCTGCATCAGGGCTCTTCCGGCGTCTTCCAGCAGGCGATAGCGCCTTCCATGCGCACGCCTTTACGTTGGGCTATTGCGGGCTTCTGGCTGCTGTTTATCTCGCTGACGCTGATGCGTCTGCGTAATTTGCTGCTGTTGAGCGAGCGCCATCGTCCCTGGGTAAGGGAAGTGGCGGAAAAAGGAGCGCGCCAATGACGGCTTTCTCATCCTGGCAGGCCTTCTGGGCGATGGGCGGCTACGCCTTTTACGTCTGGCTTGCCGTCGCCTGCACGCTGATGGCGCTGGGCGCGCTGGTGCTGCACACCATCATTAGCCGTCGGCGGCTGTTGGCCGACATTCGCCAGCGCGAGTCGCGGGAACGCCGCATCAAAGCGGCAAAAATGAAAAAGCAGGGAGCATCATCGTGAATACCCGTCGTAAAAATCGCCTGCTCGTAGCGATTGCCATCCTGGCCGGACTCGGGCTGGCAACCGCACTGGTTATGTATGCGTTACGTTCGAATATCGATCTGTTCTACACCCCCAGCGAAATCCTGAACGGCAAAGGCGAAAGCCAGCAAAAACCGACGCCGGGCCAGCGTCTGCGCGTCGGCGGCATGGTGATGCCCGGCAGCGTCAAGCGCGATCCCAACACGTTACAGGTTTCCTTTAAACTCTACGACGCTAACGGTGTGGTCAGCGTAAGCTATCTTGGCATCCTGCCGGATCTGTTCCGGGAAGGGCAGGGCGTGGTCGCGCAGGGCGTGCTGGAGCAGGGCAACCTGATCGAAGCGAAAGAAGTGCTGGCGAAGCATGATGAAAAATACACGCCGCCGGAAATTGAGGATGCAATGAAAAAGAACCATAAGATTGCGGTGAACCAGCCATGATACCGGAAATCGGCAGTTTTCTGCTTGCACTGGGCGTGGCGCTGGCGCTGCTGCTGAGCGTCTATCCCCTGTGGGGCGCTTCCCGTCAGGACAGACGGCTGATGGGCCTGGCCAGGCCGCTGAGCTACGCGCTGTTCGCCTGCGTGCTCGCCGCTTTTATCGTGCTGGTGCACGCCTTTGTGGTGAATGATTTCAGCGTCGCTTACGTCGCCACCAACTCCAACACGCTGCTGCCGGTCTACTACCGTATTGCGGCGACCTGGGGCGCGCACGAAGGTTCGCTGCTGCTGTGGCTGCTGCTGCTCAGCACCTGGACGCTGGCGGTCGCGTTGTTCAGCCGCGCGATGCCGCTGGATTCCGTGGCCCGCGTGCTGGCCGTCATGGGCATGATCAATCTTGGCTTTTTGCTGTTTATCACGCTGACCTCAAACCCGTTTACCCGCACGCTGCCTGACTTCCCGATCGACGGCAGCGATCTTAACCCGATGCTGCAGGATATCGGCCTGATCTTCCATCCGCCGCTGCTTTATATGGGCTACGTCGGGTTCTCCGTGGCTTTCGCTTTTGCCATCGCCTCGCTGATGACGGGCAGGCTGGATACCGCCTGGGCGCGCTGGTCGCGTCCCTGGACCACGGCGGCCTGGGTTTTTCTGACCGTCGGTATCGTGCTCGGCTCGGCATGGGCCTATTACGAGCTTGGCTGGGGCGGCTGGTGGTTCTGGGATCCGGTAGAAAATGCCTCCTTTATGCCGTGGCTGGCGGGTACGGCGCTGATCCACTCGCTGGCGGTAACGGAAAAGCGCGGCACCTTTAAGGCCTGGACGGTGCTGCTGGCTATCACCGCGTTTTCGCTCAGCCTGCTGGGGACGTTCCTGGTGCGTTCGGGCGTGCTGATTTCGGTGCACTCTTTCGCCTCCGATCCGGCGCGCGGCATGTTTATCCTGGCTTTTCTGGTGATCGTTATCGGCAGTTCGCTGCTGCTGTACGCCATCAAAGGCAGCAAGGTGCGCGGCCGCGTACAGAACGAGCTTTGGTCGCGCGAATCCTTCCTGCTGGGCAACAATATTCTGCTGATTGCCGCCATGCTGGTGGTGCTGCTTGGCACGCTGCTGCCTTTGGTGCACAAGCAGCTGGGCCTGGGCAGCATCTCTATCGGCGAACCTTTCTTTAATACGCTGTTCACCTGGCTGATGGCGCCGCTGGCGCTGCTGTTGGGCATCGGGCCGCTGGTGCGCTGGCGTCGCGACGAGCCGCAAAAGCTGTGGAAGCGGCTGGCGCTGGCGCTGGTTGCCACGCTGGCGTTGTCCATTTTGCTGCCGTGGCTGATGCAGGACAGCATTGAAGCGATGACGGTAGTGGGACTGCTGATGTCGCTGTGGGTTATCTTCCTGACGCTGATGGAGCTGCACGAGCGCGCTACCCATCGCCATCGCTTTTTCACCGGGCTGCGTCACCTTTCACGCAGCCACTGGGGCATGGTGCTGGGGCATCTTGGCGTCGCCGTGACCGTTATCGGCATCGCTTTCAGCCAGAACTACAGCGTGGAGCGCGATGTCCGTATGCGTGCGGGCGATACGGTTGATATCCATAACTATCACTTTATCTTTCGCGATGTGCGTAACCTACAGGGCGCAAACTACACCGGCGGCGTGGGCATCATCGACGTAACGCGCAACGGCAAGCATGAGGCAACGCTGCATGCCGAAAAGCGCTACTACAGCGTGGCGCACACTATGATGACCGAAGCGGCAATCGACGGCGGCTTTACGCGCGATCTCTACGCGGCGCTGGGCGAAGAGCTGGAGGATAATTCCTGGGCGGTGCGTATCTATTACAAACCATTCGTGCGCTGGATCTGGTTCGGTGGCCTGTTTATGGCGGCCGGCGGCATATTATGCCTGCTCGATCCGCGCTATCGCTCGCGTAAAAAGGTGCCGGCATGAAAAAGACCCTTTATATTCCGCTGGCGCTGTTTCTGCTGCTGGCCGCCGCGCTGATGTGGCAACTCACCCGCAACGCCAACGGCGACGATCCGACAAAGCTGGAATCGGCGCTGGTAGGCAAGCCCGTACCGGTTTTCCGGCTGGAATCGCTGGACAGGCCCGGCAAAATCTACGACCAGTCGGTACTGCATGACGGTAAACCGATCCTGCTCAACGTCTGGGCGACCTGGTGTCCTACCTGTCGCGCCGAACACCAGTATCTCAATACGCTGGCGGTACAGGGCATCCGCGTCGTGGGGCTGAACTACAAGGACGATCGCAGCAAGGCCGTTAACTGGCTCAACTCGCTGGGTAATCCTTATGCGTTGAGTCTCTACGATGGCGACGGTATGCTGGGGCTTGATTTGGGCGTCTACGGCGCGCCTGAAACCTTTTTAATCGATGGCAAAGGGATTATTCGCTATCGCCACGCCGGGGATATGAACGACCGGGTATGGAACAGCGAAGTAAAGCCATTGTGGGATAAATACAGCAAGGAAGCAGGCCAATGAAACGCGTTTTACTTCTCGCCGCACTGATCTTCTCTTTCGGCGTACTGGCGGACAACATAGACACCTACCGATTCTCATCGGTAACCCAGGAGCAGCAGTACCGGCATCTGACGGAATCGCTGCGCTGCCCCAAATGCCAGAACAACAGCATTGCGGATTCAAACGCGATGATTGCCGCCGATATGCGGCTGAAGGTTTATCAGCTGCTGCAAAGCGGCCAGACGCCGGAGCAGGTCAAAGCCTGGATGGTGGCGCGCTACGGTAATTTCGTCACTTACGAGCCGCCGGTGATGGCCTCCACGCTGATCCTGTGGGCTGGCCCCGTGCTGTTTGTAGTCGCGGGCGCGGTGGTGATGGTACTACGCAGCAGAAAACGCACCGGTTCCGGGCTGGATGCGGAGCAGCAGGCGCGGCTTGACGCGCTGTTAAATAACAGGAAGCAACCATGAGTGAATTCTGGCTCACCGTTCTGGCTTTACTGGTGGCCGCCAGTACGCTGCTGCTGATCGCCGGAGGCCGCAAGCGCGCGGCGCTGGCGACAGACCGTGACACGCTGAACAAAACTTTTTACCATCAGCGCCTTCAGGAGCTGGAGCAGGACGAAGCGCAGGGCGTCGTGGCAGAGCGCGCGGAGATGATCCGCGAGCTACAGCAGACGCTGCTGCTGGACATTCCTCAGGAAGCGCCAACCCACGAGCGCGCGCTCAGCCGCTGGGTCTTGTTGCCCGGCGTGGTGATTCTGGTGGTCGTCAGCCTGGGCGTCTATTTCAAAACCGGCGGCTTTGCGCAGGTGCTTGCCTGGCAGCAGGTCAATAACGACCTGCCCACGCTGCGGGCGCAGCTGATGGATCCGCAGGCAAAGCCGCTGACAATGGAACAGCTGGCCCGGCTTGGGCTGGGGATCCGCACCTCGCTGCAACAGGATCCGCGCAACGTAAGCGACTGGCTGATGCTGGGCCGTATCGGCATGGTGCTGAACAACGCCGCTACGGCAACCCAGGCTTTTCGCCGCGCCATGCAGCTTGCTCCCACGGATCCGGAAGTAAAGCTAAGCTACGCCGATGCCCTGACGCGCTCGCAGGATCCGCAGGATAATCGCCAGGCAACGGCTATGCTCAACGAGATGGTGAAAAGCGACGGCGACAATATTCGCCTGCTCAGCCTGTTGGCATTTAATGCTTTTAGCCAGCAGCGTTACGCGCAGGCCACAGCGGTCTGGCAAAAGATGTTACAATTGTTACCGGCCGACGATAAGCGGGTGGCGGCGATCCGCCGCAGCATCGAGCAGGCTAAAACCGAGTCCGGCGGACAAACCAGCCGCCTGGCGCTGACCGTGACGCTGGCCGCCGGCGCGGAAAAGCAGCTGCCCGAAGGCGGCGTGCTCTATATTTCTGTTTCCGACGGCGTGGCGAAAGTGCCGGTGGCGGTGAAAAGAGTGCCGTTGAGCCATTTCCCGCTCTCGCTGACGCTGGATGACAGCAACGCCATGATGCCGGAGCGTCTGCTCTCGGCGCAGCATCAGGTTCAGGTGCGCGTGCGCATCTCGCGAGACGGCAGCGCCAATCCGCAGGCCGGCGACTGGTTCGGTGCCAGCGCGGTCACGCCTTTCGATGGTCATCAACAGCTGGCCGTTGAGATTAACCAACAGCAGCCGTAGTCGGCTTGATTTAACAGGGAGAGAGAGATGAACTACCGCGTGATGGGCGTGGCGTTGGCCAGCGTACTGCTGATTGGCTGCGCCAGTTCGCAGACGGCGGATGAACCCCAGGGGCGCTCCGATCCCCTGGAAGGGTTCAACCGCACGATGTTCGACTTTAATTACAACGTGCTGGATCCCTATGTTGTTCGTCCCGTCGCCGTCGCCTGGCGCGATTACGTGCCGGTGCCCGCGCGCAGCGGCCTGAGCAACTTTCTCGGCAACCTGAGCGAGCCGTCTACCATGGTGAACTACTTTATTGAGGGCAAGCCCTATAAAGCGATGATCCACTTTAACCGCTTCTTCCTGAATACCATTCTGGGTCTGGGCGGCTTTATCGACGTGGCCGGCATGGCCAACCCGACGCTGGCGAAGGAAGAGCCGCGCCGTTTCGGCAGCACGCTGGGCAACTATGGCGTGGGTTATGGCACCTATGTTGAATTGCCGGGCTACGGCAGCTTTACGCCGCGTGAAGACGTGGGCGGCATGGTCGACGATCTTTATGCACCGCTGAGCTGGCTGACCTGGTGGATGACCGCCGGTAAGTGGGCGCTGGAAGGCGTGGAAACCCGCGCGCAGCTGCTGGATTCCGACGCTATTCTGCACAACAGCAAAGATCCCTATGCCTTTGTCCGCGCGGCCTATTTCCAGCGCCACGATTTCCTTGCCAGCGACGGCAAGCTGATCCCGCAGGAAAACCCGAACGCCGCCGCCATTCAGGGCGATTTGGACGATATCGACGCCAACTGATTTGCCGCATGCTGTTTGCAAAAAAGGCCCGAATCGGGCCTTTTTTATTGGCTTAAGCCTCAGAACTTGTAGTTAAAGTTAGCGCCGTAAAGCCAGGCTTTGCCGGTGGAACGGAAAGTATAGGGGCCTTCCTCTACCGTGACGTGCTGGCCGTGCATATAAGAAAGCCCCACGTCCACGGACGCATCCTGATTAAAGGCGTAGGACGCGCCGGTGCTTAGCCACAGGCGATCCTGATCGGGGATAGAGATGGAGCGCTGATCGGCAGGTACCGGGCTGTCATCAAACGCGATACCGGCGCGAAACGTCCAGTTATCATCGTAGAAGTAGGACGTGCCCAGCGCGAGGCGGTAAGCATCCTTATAGCTCTCTTCCTTATAGAACAGCGTCTGACCGCCGCTGCCGGTGGCCTTCAACTCCTGGAACTGGCTCCAGCTGGTATAGGTCAGGCTGTAGTGTACGGCCCACTGCGGGGCAACTTTATGGTAGCCCGAGACTTCCCACATTTCCGGCAGGTTTAGCGTCAGCGCGCCGGGAATGGTCGATCCGCTGGTGCCATAGGGCAGGCCCAGGTTAAGCGCCTGATTAAGCGGGTTGATAGCGCCCGGAATGCTGCTTTTATAGTCGCCGTCGAAATCGACTTTAACCTCGGAACGGTAAGTAAAGCCGAAGCGGTTATCCTCATCCACTTCGTACAGGATGCCCGCGTTCCAGCCGTAGCCCCACTCATCGCCCTTCAGGTGCGCAATTTGCGTATCGGTTGGAAAGCCCAGCGCGCGGCCCGCTTCGCCTGCGTAACGTTCAATCTTCGCGCGCGCATAGACGGCATCAAAGCCGACGCCAAAGCTGAAATGCTGGTTCAGTCTATAAGCGGTGCTTAAGTTAAAGTTAACGGTTTGCAGATCCGTTTTACCGGCATACGGCCCGGCGGCGTAATCATTATTAAATTCCGTCGCCAGTCCATAATTAGCGGTCGCGGACGCGCCCAGCCACCACTGGTCGTTTAGCGGCTGCACGTAATGGAGATTGGGCACCCACTGCGTGGGCGCGATATTGTCCGCGTTCAGACTCTGGCCGGACAGGCTGCTGGTGCCGTCAATACTGACGCCCGGATCGATAAAAACCGCGCCTGCCGAAAACATTGGACGATCCATCAACGCCATGGTCGCCGGGTTACGGCTGGCGGAAGCGGCGGTATCGCCCATTGCGCCTTCGCCAGAATAGGCACGACCTAATCCGGCAGAGGAAAATTCATGAAGTTGAAAGCCGGCTGCAAAAGCATGGGAAGAAACAATGGCCACTGCGGCTGCAAGAGCAGACTTCGCAAACAGGTTTTTATGGTTCATGACCACAACCTCTTTATCTGATTTTATTAATACCGTTACGCAGGCAACGGCAGGACGCTACAGAGGGGCTGAAAGACGGCTAACTAATCAGACCAGTGGCCCCAGTATAGGTCTGGCCCCTGTAGTTGTTGCAATATTGTTTTATAAATATTTCTAAATTGATCAATAAAAAGCGATCTGCTTAACAAAAACCTGCGAGTCACAACAGGCGGCGTTGAGTCTAGCCTGTTTCAGATCAAATTTATCTTTGATTTTCATTACCGGATGACGCTTATTCACTGAATCACCGGACAGAAAAAAAGGGCAGGCGTAGAATAAAAGCATTATGACCTTAAGTCCGCCCCGAGCGGCCGCTAACCGGAGGATCTTATGACCCACGCCATCAATAAATGTAGCGCCAACGAAACCGCCGCCTGTTGCTGTGTGGATGTCGGTACTATCATGGATAACACCGACTGCACAGCCAGCTGGCGTCACCTGTACGAAAATCGCCAGCAGGCTGAAGCCGCCCTGCAGGAGCTTATCGGCAAGGCGCGCCAGGTGGAATCCGAACCTTGCGATATCGTCGGCCGTTTCGAAGAGAAGCCGGACGGCGTGCAGCTGGATGCGGATTTTACTTTTAGTTGCCAGGCAGAAACGATGATCTTTCAGCTGGCGCTACGGTAATTGTTCAACGCGGAACCGCCGGGCCTGGCCCGGCATTCTTAAAAAAATGAGTGGGCTACGCCCGCTCATGGTTCCCAAAACCGTGGTTTCCCTCGCACTTTTCTTTTCCACATTATGCAAAATGTAAAAATCTGGTTAACAATAAACAGGTCTGACCTCTTTTGGCAGTGATGCCGCTGATTTTTACAGGTGAATAATGAAAGCGCTCCCCTTGCTGACGCGTCAGGGTCAACGCATAGCGATAACGCACGGTTTACGCACCCCTTTTGCTCGCCAGGCCACGGCGCTTCAGGCTATCCCGGCTATTGAGCTGGGGCGAATGGTGGTCAGCGAACTGCTGGTACGCAGCGATATCCCGCCCGACGTTATTGAACAGCTGGTGTTTGGCCAGGTGATCCAGATGCCCGAAGCGCCGAATATCGCGCGCGAAATCGTCCTCGGCACTTCCTTAGGTGTACATACCGACGCCTATAGCGTAAGCCGCGCCTGCGCCACCAGTTTCCAGGCCGTCGCTAACGTGGCCGAAAGCCTGCTGGCCGGCACCATTCAGGCCGGTATTGCAGGCGGCGCGGACTCCGCTTCCGTCTTGCCCATCGGCGTCAGCAAACAGCTGGGCCGCGTGCTGGTGGACCTCAGTAAAACCCGCTCTCTGGTACAAAAATTACGGCTGCTCAGCCAGCTTCGCCCGCGCGATTTGCTGCCCGTGCCGCCTGCCGTAGCGGAATATTCCACCGGCCTGCGCATGGGCGATACCGCAGAACAGATGGCGAAAAGCTACGGCATCACGCGCGAGCAGCAGGACGCGCTGGCGCATCGTTCGCACCTGCGTGCGGCAAAGGCCTGGGAAGAGAACAGGCTGGCGCAGGAGGTAATGACGGCCTGGGTGCCGCCGTGGCGCAGCCCTTTACAGCAGGATAACAACGTGCGTCTGCATTCCAGCCTGAAAGATTATGCCCGGCTACGTCCCGCTTTCGACCGTAAACACGGTACGGTAACGGCGGCTAACAGCACGCCGCTGACCGACGGCGCGGCAGCGGTAGTACTGATGACGGAAGCGCGCGCCAGAGAGCTGGGCATTACGCCGCTGGGCTATCTGCGCAGCTACGCCTTCACCGCCATCGGCGTGCAGGAGGATATGCTGCTTGGCCCGGCCTGGGCATCGCCGCTGGCGCTCGACAGAGCAGGCATTACCCTGAAGGATTTAACGCTTATTGATATGCACGAGGCATTTGCGGCCCAGACGCTGGCCAACCTCAACATGTTCGCCGATGAGCGGTTCGCTCGTGAAGTCCTGAACCGGCCTCATGCGCTGGGCGAGGTGGACGAAGAAAAATTTAACGTGCTGGGCGGCTCTATCGCCTATGGACATCCTTTTGCCGCGACCGGCGCACGCATGATCACCCAGACGCTGCACGAGCTACGGCGTCGCGGCGGCGGCCTGGGGCTGGTCACGGCCTGCGCCGCTGGCGGTCTTGGTGCGGCTATGGTTCTGGAGGCGGAATAATGACGGCATCCGCATTTACATTCAGCCTGCGTGCCGACAACGTGGGCGTCATTACTTTCGATGTGCCGGGTGAAAAGCTCAATACGCTAAAGGCAGAATTCGTCGGGCAGATCCGGGAAGTGATTGCGCAGGCGCGTCGTCAGCCGGAGCTGGCTGGCCTGGTTTTTATCTCCGGCAAGCCGGACAGTTTTATCGCGGGCGCGGATATCACCATGATTGCTGCCTGCCGCTCGGCAGAAGAGGCGGCTGCGCTGGCGCGACAGGGGCAAAAGGTCATGGCAGAGATCGCCGCCTTGCCTTTTCCGGCGGTGGCCGCCATTCAAGGCGCCTGTCTGGGCGGCGGGCTGGAGCTGGCACTGGCCTGCCACCAGCGCGTCTGCACGCTGGACGAGAAAACGCGGCTGGGCCTGCCGGAAGTGCAACTGGGCCTTTTGCCCGGCTCCGGCGGCACGCAGCGGCTGCCCAGGCTGATTGGCGCCTCTCACGCGCTGGATCTGATGCTGACCGGCAAAACGCTGCGTGCAAAGCAGGCATTAAAGCTGGGCCTGGTGGAAGAGGCCGTGCCGCAGACAATTCTGCTGGAAACGGCGGTGGACATGGTGCTCAGAGGCCGACAGCCGCGCCGCGTGCTGCCATTGAGCGAGCGGATGCTTAACGCGCCCATGGGACGCGCGTTGCTCTTTAAGATGGCGACCAGACGGGCGGAAGCGAAAACGCGCGGTAACTATCCGGCCACGCGCAAAATTCTTTCGGTGGTGCGTACCGGCCTGCAGCAGGGCCGTAGCGCCGGTTACGCCGCCGAGGCTAAAGCGTTCGGCGAGCTGGCGATGTCGCCGGAATCCATCGCGCTGCGCGGCCTGTTCTTTGCGACCACGGAAATAAAGAAAGAGAGCGGGGCACAGGCGGCGCCGCAAGAGGTGAAATCCGTTGCGGTGCTGGGCGGTGGACTGATGGGCGGCGGCATTGCTTACGTCACCGCCTGTCGGGGAAATCTGCCGGTGCGCATCAAAGATGTGCGGCCGGAAGGGATTACGCATGCGCTGAAATATAGCTGGGATCTGCTGGAGAAAAAGATCGCGCGCCGCCAGCTGACGCCGGGTCAGCGCCAGCGGCAAATGGCCCTGATTAGCGGCGGCCTGGACTATCAGGGATTTCGGCGTCGCGACCTGGTGATCGAAGCGGTATTTGAAGACCTTTTTTTGAAGCAGAAAATGGTGGCGGAAGTGGAGGCCAACGCGTCGCCCGACACGATTTTCGCCTCCAATACTTCCTCGCTGCCGATTAGCGATATCGCCGCGCACGCCCGCCGCCCGGAGAATGTTATCGGGCTGCACTATTTCAGCCCGGTCGACAAAATGCCGCTGGTGGAGGTTATCCCCCACGCGCAGACCAGCGAGCAAACCCTCGCTACCACGGTAAAGCTGGCGAAATTGCAGGGCAAAACGCCGATAGTGGTGGCGGACAGCGCCGGGTTTTACGTTAACCGTATTCTGACGCCGTGCATCAACGAGGCGCTGCGCTGCCTGCTGGAAGGCGAGCCGATAGAAAACATTGATGAGGCGCTGGCGGACTTCGGCTTTCCCGTCGGGCCGATCCAGCTATTGGATGAGGTCGGCATCGATACGGGCGCCCATATCCTGCCGGTGCTGGCCGCAGCCTGGGGCGAACGCTTTCAGGCGCCGCCCGCGCTGGACGCCGTCCTGAACGATAACCGCAAAGGACGCAAAAACGGGCGGGGATTTTATCGCTACGGCAAGAAAGGGGGCGGCAAAAAACGGCCCGATGCGACAATTTATAAATTACTGAACGTTCATCCAAAAGCGCACCTGAGCAAAGAGCTTATCGCGCGACGCTGCGTAATGATGTTGCTGAATGAAGCGGCGAGAGCCTTTGATGAAAACGTGATTCGCTGCGCGCGCGACGGCGATATTGGCGCGGTGTTCGGGATAGGTTTTCCGCCGTTTACCGGCGGCCCGTTCCGCTATATGGACGCGCTGGGCGCGGGGCAGATAGTGGCGCAGCTGGAACAGCTTTCCCGCACCTGCGGCGCGCGTTTTACCCCCTGCGAACGCCTGCAAAAAATGGCGCAAACGGGAGAAACCTTTTACAAAACTACAGGTAAGGCGAATACCCAGCCTGTTTCAACGGGTTAGATCGGACGCTTCTGAAAGGTGCTGATAACCGTTTGTCAACAGGCGGTTATTTAGTAAACAATCGGTTGACTTGCCTTCTGGCATTAGGGTACAACACAGCGTTCATTCACAGAGTGAAGAGTCGGAAAACCTGATTTTCCGGCGTTTATGTTTAATAACAGCGGTGCAATATGCAAGTTTTCATTATGCGTCACGGCGATGCGGCACTGGATGCAGCCAGTGATGCGGTAAGGCCTTTGACCCACTGCGGCTGCGACGAGTCGCGGCAGATGGCAGGCTGGCTCAACGGTCAGAAAGTGGATATCGATCGGGTGTTGGTCAGTCCCTATTTGCGAGCTGAGCAGACGCTCTCTACGGTACGTGAAGCGCTGATCCTGCCCGTGGAGCAGGAAGTGCTGCCGGAGCTGACGCCGGGCGGCGATCCGGCGCTGGTGGCCTGCTATCTTCAGGCGTTGGCGAAGGAAGGCGTCAAAGCGGTGCTGGTGATTTCCCATCTGCCTCTGGTGGGCTATCTGGTGTCCGAGCTTTGCCCGCAGGAAACGCCGCCGATGTTCGCCACTTCCGCCATCGCCAGCGTCACGCTGAACGACGAAAGCGGCTGCGGCAAGCTGGAATGGCAGGTCAGCCCTGGACGGCTGGCAAAAGCGATGTGATCGTGCCGGGCCGGTTGATCCGGCCTGAGGTTGTTGACAAACTCATTCTCCGCCATCAAGTGGCTTTCAGGCTGGTGAAAAGCAGCAGAGGCAGATCGGAACACGGACACGCCGTGAATCCGTCCATGGAGGCTCGTTTCGCGCGTCCATGCGCGACCGCCTATCCGCTCAGCCTCTGCCGCCGAGAAACAGCTGAGTTGCTGTAAAAAACGCCAGGATGCCTCGGCTATTTAGGTTTGTCAGCAGTCTGGGGCCGGTTGAACCGGCCTGCTTCGTGGCTGGCGTCGCGTCGTAAGATAAAGCGGCCAGCCCCAACGCTGTTCGCCGGGAGGCGGCCTGACTAAGGCAGCTCCGGCGGCTGCCACTCTTCTACTTCAATCAGCACCAGCAAAGCGGCATCGCCGCCAAACATTTTCGGCGCCTGATGAAAGGCCATCACCATAGGATGCTGCGCCAGCCACAGCGGCGTCTGCTGCTTGAGCACGTGCTTGCCGTGACCGTGCATCACGCTGGCGCAAAAGATATGCTCGCGGCGGCAGGCGGCTATCAGCGCGCCCAACTCCTCTTTTGCCTGTTTCTGCGTCAGCCCGTGCAAATCCAGAAAAATCTCCGGCGTATAGTCGCCTCGCCTGAGCTTCTTCAGCTCGTAATGGCTGACGTCGCTTCTGACGTAGCGCACTGGCCCTTCAGCGGACAGCAGAGGCTGAAACTCATCGGAAAAATAGTGGCTGTTGTCTATCTGCTCGGACAGCAGGCGCTTTTGCGGCACCTGCGAGAATGTTTTCCGCAATGGCTTATGCACTATCGTGTCCTGAGCCAGCTTACGCGTGCCGGTCATTAATCCACGGAACAGCGCTTCATCTTCGGCGCTCAGGGGCTGTTTTTTACTCATCTGATCCTCAGGCGGCACGCGGCGGCGGGATTTTTAACAATAATCCCATCAGTTTACCCTGTCTAATCCCTGCAAATAAACAAATGTCAGTTTTTTCACGCCTGCGCGCTGGATTCTCGTCAGCTTCATGGCAAACTAGCTGCCGAGTTGAGTTTGGCCTGTGGAGGGCACTTTGGACAAAATTTTCGTTGATGAGGCAGTCAGTGAGCTGCATACCATCCAGGATATGCTGCGCTGGACGGTGAGTCGGTTTGCCGCCGCGGAGATCTGGTACGGCCACGGCACCGATAACCCCTGGGACGAAGCCGTTCAGCTGGTGCTGCCCACGCTGTATCTGCCGCTGGATATCCCGGAAGATATGCGTACCGCGCGCCTGACTTCCAGCGAGCGTCACCGCATTGTCGAGCGCGTTATTCGCCGCATCAACGAGCGTCTTCCCGTCGCCTATCTGACCAACAAAGCCTGGTTCTGCGGCCACGAGTTTTACGTGGATGAACGCGTGCTGGTGCCGCGCTCGCCGGTCGGCGAACTGATCAATGACCGCTTCGCCGGCATTATCGCGCATGAACCCAGCCATATTCTGGATATGTGCACCGGCAGCGGCTGCATTGCCATCGCCTGCGCCTATGCCTTCCCGGAAGCGGAAGTGGACGCCGTAGATATTTCTGCGGACGCGCTGGCCGTGGCCGAGCAGAATATCACCGCGCACGGTATGGATCATAACGTGACGCCGATCCGCTCCGATCTGTTCCGCGATCTGCCAAAGACCCCTTACGATCTGATCGTCACCAATCCGCCCTACGTGGATGAAGAGGATATGGGCGATCTGCCGGAAGAATATCAGCACGAGCCGGAGCTGGGGCTGGCCGCCGGGCGCGACGGCCTGAAGCTGGCGCGCCGCATTCTGGCCTGTGCGCCGGACTACCTGAGCGAAGAAGGCGTGCTGGTCTGCGAAGTGGGCAACAGCATGGTGCATATGATCGAACAGTATCCCGACGTGCCGTTCACCTGGCTGGAATTTGCCAACGGCGGCGACGGCGTATTTATGCTGACCCGCGAGCAAATTGTTGCTGCGCAACATCATTTCGGCATTTATAAAGACTAAAAAACATCACAGGCATCCCCGGCGCAGGCGGTTTTGCTCCGATCAGCGCGGAAACCGTAGCCTGTGCACGGATTTCGCGCTGGCCGGAACGGAAGCGGCAAACGGGATGGCCTCCTGAAAAGTTCAGAGGACTTCATGGCTGGTAATACGATTGGACAGGTTTTCCGCGTCACCACCTTTGGTGAATCGCACGGGCTGGCGCTGGGCTGTATTGTCGACGGCGTGCCGCCCGGCATCCCCCTGACGGAAGCCGATTTGCAGCACGATCTGGATCGCCGCCGTCCCGGCACCTCACGCTACACCACCCAGCGCCGCGAGCCGGACCAGGTCAAAATCCTCTCCGGCGTGTTTGAAGGCGTCACCACCGGCACCAGCATCGGCCTGCTGATTGAAAATACCGACCAGCGCTCGCAGGATTACGGCGCCATCAAAGACGTCTTCCGTCCCGGCCACGCCGACTATACCTATGAACAAAAGTACGGCCTGCGCGACTATCGCGGCGGCGGGCGCTCTTCCGCGCGTGAAACCGCTATGCGTGTGGCGGCGGGCGCTATCGCCAAAAAATACCTCGCCCTGAAGCACGGCGTGAAGGTGCGCGGCTATCTGGCGCAGATTGGCGACGTGGCCTGCGAGCTGAAGGACTGGGATCAGGTGGAACAGAACCCGTTCTTCTGCCCGGATCCGTCAAAAATCGAGGCGCTGGACGAGCTGATGCGCGCGCTGAAGAAAGAGGGCGATTCTATCGGCGCTAAAGTCTCCGTAATGGCAGAGAACGTGCCGGTTGGCCTGGGCGAGCCGGTTTTCGATCGTCTGGACGCGGATCTGGCGCATGCGCTGATGAGCATTAACGCGGTGAAAGGCGTGGAAATCGGCGACGGCTTTGCCGTGGTCAACCAGCGCGGCAGCGAACATCGTGATGAAATTCGCGCGGGCGGCTTTCAGAGCAACCACGCGGGCGGCATTCTGGGCGGCATCAGCAGCGGCCAGCCGATCCTGGCGACGCTGGCGATGAAGCCAACGTCCAGCATTACCGTGCCGGGCAAAACCATTACCCGCACGGGCGAAGAAACGGAAATGATCACCAAAGGCCGTCACGATCCCTGCGTAGGGATCCGCGCCGTGCCGATCGCGGAAGCCATGATGGCGATCGTGCTGATGGATCATTTACTGCGTCATCGCGGACAGAATGCGGACGTGCAGACGAACATTCCACGCTGGTAATCACCATGAAAAAGACGCTGTTCGCGCTTTGCGGCCTGCTGCTCAGCGCTTCCACGCTGGCGGCTACGCCCTGGCAATCGATCCGGCAGCCAATAAGCGGCGCGCCGCACGCTATCGGCTCTTTCGCCAACGGCTGTATCGTCGGCGCGCAGGCGCTGCCGCTTAACGATCCGACCTGGCAGGTGATGCGTCAGGACCAGCGTCGCTTTTATGGTCATCCCGATCTGATCCTGTTTATTCAGCGGCTGGGCGCTCAGGTGCATAATTTGCAGCTGGGCGAAGTGCTGATTGGGGATATGGGCATGGCGGCGGGCGGTCGCTTCAGCAGCGGCCATGCCAGCCACCAGACCGGGCTGGATGTCGATATTTGGTTGCAGTTACCGCAGGCGCGCTGGAGTTCACAAATGCTGCTGAAGCCGCAGCCGCTGGATCTGGTGGCGGCAGACGGGAAAAACGTGGTGGCGCGCCACTGGCAGCCGCAGATCGACAGCCTGATCAAGCTGGCGGCAAAAGATGACGACGTCACGCGTATCTTTGTGAATCCGGCGATTAAAAAACAGCTCTGCGCCGATGCGGGCAGCGATCGCGACTGGCTGCGCAAGGTACGCCCATGGTTCGGCCATCGGGCGCATATGCACGTGCGCCTGCGTTGTCCTACGGACAGCCTGGAGTGCCAGGATCAGCCCGCGCCGCCGCCAGGGGATGGCTGTGGCGCAGAGCTGGCAAGCTGGTTCGCGCCGCCAAAACCTTCCGGCGCGCCGATAAAACGCGAGCCGCCGCCGTTGCCGCCTTCCTGTCAGGCGCTTCTGGATAACCATCAGCTTTAGGAAGAAAAAATGGAATGGTTTGCCGTCAGCCCGCTGCTGCTTGGGCTACTGTTTTGCATCGCCGTGCTGGCCGCTTTTATCGATTCTATCGCCGGCGGCGGCGGGCTGCTGACCGTACCGGCGCTGCTGGCGGCCGGGCTTTCTCCGGCGCAGGCGCTGGCGACCAACAAGCTTCAGTCCGTCGGCGGCTCTTTTTCCGCCAGCCTCTATTTTATCCGGCGCAAGGCGGTGGATCTTAAAGCGCAGCGGCTGAATATCCTGATGGCCTTTATCGGCTCGATTCTCGGCGCGATGCTGATCCAACACATTCAGCCGGGGCTGCTGCGTCAGGTGCTGCCGCTGCTGATTATCTCGATCGGCCTCTATTTTCTGCTGATGCCTAAGATCGGCGAAGAAGATCGCCATCGTCGCCTGCACGGCCTGCCATTTGCGCTGGTGGCGGGCGGCTGCGTCGGCTTTTATGACGGCTTTTTCGGGCCGGGCGCTGGCTCCTTCTATGCGTTGGCCTTCGTCACGCTTTGCGGTTTCAACCTGGCGAAATCTACCGCGCACGCCAAGGTGCTGAATTTGACCTCTAACCTGGGCGGCCTGCTGTTTTTTATTTTCGGCGGCAAAGTGGTGTGGGGCACCGGCCTGATTATGCTGCTCGGCGCCATTTGCGGCGCACGGCTCGGCGCACGGCTGGTGCTGAGCCGGGGACAGCAGCTGATCCGCCCGATGGTGGTCACCGTTTCCATTGTCATGAGCGGGAAGCTGCTCTATGACAGCCACGGCGCAGAGATCGCCGCTTGGTTTCACCATCTGTTTAGCTGAATCTTAATGTTGACGCGTCACAAGACGTGAAATTTTTGCAGAAGAGAACAATGCGTACTCACGACTATTCGCAGCTGATCGAGATTTTCGACCGCTGTTTTTTTGACGATTTTCAGACCCGCCTGGTGAAGGGCGATGACGAACCCATCTACCTGCCCGCCGATGAGGAAGTCAGCTATCACCGCGTGGTGTTCGCCCACGGCTATTACGCCAGCGCGCTGCATGAAATCTCCCACTGGTGTATCGCCGGAGCCGAGCGGCGCAAGCTGGTGGATTTCGGCTACTGGTATTGTCCCGACGGCCGCGACGCCATGACGCAAGGCCAGTTTGAAGCGGTGGAGGTCAAGCCGCAGGCGCTGGAATGGCTGTTTTGTGTAGCGGCGGGCTTTCCCTTCAACGTAAGTTGTGACAATCTCAATGGCGATTTCGAGCCGGACCGCATTGCGTTCCAGCGCAAGGTACACGCGCAGGTAATGGCTCATCTGGAAAAGGGAATTCCGTCACGGCCAGCCCGTTTTATCACCGAACTGGGTCGCTACTACTCAACGCCGCCGCTGACCGCAGCGCAGTTTCCCTGGCCGGAAGATCTCTGACCAGCATGGTAAATAAGGAATTGTATGATTGATGAATTTGAAGCGCGTATCCTGGCCCTGATCGATAACATGGTGGAGAGCGCCAGCGATGACGAGCTGTTCGCCAGCGGCTATCTGCGCGGGCATCTGACGCTGGCCGTGGCCGAAATTGAGCAGTCGGGCGAGCACACGCCGGAAGCGCTGCAAATCCAGGTGCTGAACAGCCTGGAGACGGCGATCCACGCCGGAGAGCTTTCGCCGCGCGACCAGGCGCTGGTGCTGGGCATGTGGGATAATTTGTTCCTGCAGGCGCGCCATCCCTCCTGATCCCTGACGGCGCCGTCGGCAACAAGCAAGGCCGCCGTGATTTTAGCGGCCTGATGCGTCCGGCGTCTCCGGTTTCCAGTCTGCCCTGGGCGGCGTCTCCGGCTACCAGTCTGGCCTGGACGGCATCCCCAATGTTCTGTCTGCTCTACGCGACGTCTCCGGTTTCCTGTCTGCCCTATGGGGCGGCAGCGGCTTTTAGCCTGCCGCCTTCACCGCTTTACCTTTCAGCAGCTTGCGCACCCAGTAGCGATTAGGATGGGTGGCCGCCAGCGTCTGCCTGTCCAGCGGGATCGGTTCGCCGCACAGCTCCGCCGCCAGCGCTTCTGCCGCCAGCGGCGCGCTGCATAATCCCCTGGAGCCTAACGCGCCCAACACAAACAGGCCGCGCCAGAGGGGCGCCGGCTGCGCCGTGGCTTTGTTTTGCGCCAGATCTGCGTATTGCGCCAGCGTTTGCTGATAGTCCGGCAGCGGGCCAATCATCGGCAGATGATCGCGGGTGGCGCAGCGCACGCCGTTGCGGGCGCTGCCTGCGCTAACGTCCACTTCGCGAGGCCATTCCGCCTCCGGCAGACAGCGGAGCAGCCGCTCGCGGTTTTCCTGCTGATCTTCTTCGCGATAGGCGGTAGCGCTGTCGGCGCGATGATAGCTTGCGCCGATACAGTGCTGCTGATTATGCGGATTAACCGGCGTCAGATAGCCGTCGTAGCATAAAACCTGTTTAAGCTGGCCCAGTGCGGGCGTAGTCGGGATATGGCTGACCTGGCCGCTGACGGCATAGGCGGGCAGCTTTTCACTCTGCGGCAGCGCGGTCAGCGCGTGGCCGGTCGCCAGCACCACGTTGCGGTGAGTCTGCGCGGGCCGATCGGCAAAATCGAGCTGCCAGCCCGTCGGTGTTGCGGACAGTGCGGTCAGCCTGTGATGCCAGCTCGTAATCAGCCCCTGCTGCTGCGCCAGCGCAAACAGCGCAGGCGTCAGCTGGGCGGGTGAGAGCCAGCCGCCAGCCGGATAGGTAATGCCGCCAAAGCCGGTTTCCACCCCGCACAGCGCTTCGGCTTCCTGCCTGTCCACACCGCGAGCGATGGTTTCCGGCAGCTGCATGGTCAGCATTTTAGTGATTTTGTCCGCGCTTTTTTCATCCCAGCCCAGCTGGGTAACGCCACACCACTCGTGATCGAACGCGACCGGCAGGCTATCGTAAACACGACGGGCAAAGGTAAATGCGGCCGGAAAAAAGCGCGCCAGCGCCGGATCGTGATGGTTCAGCAGCGGATAAAGCGCGCCCTGGCGGTTGCCGGAAGCGCCCCGGGCCGGTTCGCCGTCGGCGCTGTAGAGCGTGACTTTTTTACCGCGACGCAGCAGCGCCAGCGCCAGCAGCGCGCTGGCCACGCCGCCGCCGATTACCGCAATGTCGTCGCCTTCCGCCGCCGGACGGTGATACCACGGCGCTTCGGCTGGCGCGTCGATAGCGTTCTCCAGCACGCCCGCCAGCATTTCCCGTTTGGGGCCGAAGCCTTTACGCTTGCCGACGGTAAAACCCGCCTCCTGCAATCCGCGCCGCACAAAGCCTGCCGAGGTAAAGGTGGCCAGCGTGCCGCCGGGACGCGCCATTTTCGCCATGCAGGCGAACAGTGCCGGCGTCCACATGTCAGGATTTTTCGACGGCGCAAAGCCATCCAGAAACCAGGCGTCGACCTGATGATTGAGGCTGTCATCGAAGGTCGGGATCAGCTGGTTAATATCGCCGAACCAGAGATCGAGCGTGACGCGACCCTCGGCCAGCAGCAGCCGGTGACAGCCGGGCAGGGCGGCTGGCCACTGTTCGCGCAGCGCGCGCGCGTATGCTGCCAGTTCAGGCCAGCTTTGATGCGCGCTGGCGAGATCGTTGACGCTGAGCGGATACTTTTCACAGCTGATAAAGTGCAGGCGCTGCAAACGAGCCTGCGGCTGCTCGGCGCAAAAGCGCTCGAAAGCCTGCCAGAGCGTTAAAAAATTCAGGCCGGTGCCAAAACCGGTTTCCGCCGTGATAAACAGGTCGCGAGAATGGTGCGCAAAACGGTCGGGCAAGCCGTTGCCGCCAAGAAACACGTGACGCGTTTCCTCCAGGCCGTTTGCGTCGGAAAAATAGACGTCGCCAAAGGTTCGGGATACAGGTGTACCCTGTTCATTCCAGCTTAGTTCTGCATACTCTATTGGGGCGCTGTTCACGGCAAAAGCTCAGTTATCTCGCGGTGCGGCGATTGTAACTCTGGGGGTACGCCTACGCAAATTTACAAAAATCAGGCGCTGGTTGGACTTGTTCGGCTTACAACTGTACGCTAAAGTGCGTGTCGAATCCTAATATAAGTAGTTAACGAGGTATTGAATGAAACGTGCAGTGATTACTGGCCTGGGTATCGTTTCCAGCATTGGTAATAACCAACAGGAAGTCCTTGCATCCCTGCGTGAAGGCCGCTCCGGCATTACCTTCTCTCAGGAGCTGAAAGATTCCGGTATGCGTAGTCACGTCTGGGGCAACGTCAAACTCGATAAAGACGAAATCTCCAGCCTCATCGATCGCAAAACCCTGCGTTTTATGAGTGATGCGTCCATTTATGCCTATATTTCTATGCTGGAAGCGGTAAAAGATTCCGGTTTGACCGTTGAACAATACCAGAACAACCCGCGCGTGGGTCTGGTGGCCGGTTCCGGCGGCGGCTCGCCGATCAACCAGGTGGCCAGCGTTGACGGAATGCGCGCCAAAGGCCTGCGCGGCGTCGGCCCTTATATGGTGACCAAAGCGATGGCGTCCGGCGTTTCCGCTTGCCTGGCGACCCCGTTCAAAATCCACGGCGTAAACTACTCTATCAGCTCCGCCTGCGCGACCTCGGCACACTGCATCGGCAACGCCGTTGAACAGATTCAGCTGGGCAAACAGGATGTGGTATTTGCAGGCGGCGGCGAAGAGCTGTGCTGGGAAATGTCCTGCGAGTTCGATGCGATGGGCGCGCTGTCCACCAAATATAACGAAACGCCGGAAAAAGCGTCCCGTACCTATGACAACAGCCGCGACGGCTTTGTTATCGCAGGCGGCGGCGGCATGGTTGTTGTGGAAGAGCTGGAGCACGCGCTGGCTCGCGGCGCGCACATCTACGCAGAAGTGGTTGGCTACGGCGCCACCTCCGACGGCGCAGACATGGTAGCGCCATCAGGCGAGGGCGCAGCACGCTGTATGCGTCTGGCTATGCACGGCCTGGATACGCCGATTGACTATCTGAACACGCACGGCACCTCTACGCCGGTAGGCGATGTGAAAGAGCTGGGCGCCATCCGCGAAGTCTTCGGCGACAACACGCCGGCGATGTCGGCCACCAAAGCCATGACCGGCCACTCTCTGGGTGCGGCGGGCGTGCAGGAAGCTATTTACTCGCTGCTGATGCTGGAGCACGGCTTTATCGCGCCAAGCATCAACATTGAAGAGCTGGATCCGGCGGCGGAAGGTCTGAACATCGTGACCAAACCAACCGAGCAGCAGCTGACTACCGTGATGTCCAACAGCTTCGGCTTCGGCGGCACCAACGCCACGCTGGTGATGCGCAAGCTGTAATCAGTAAGCAATTTCAAAAAAGGATGCTCCGCAAGGGCATCCTTTTTTTATGGCCGCAGTATGCCGATGTATAAGATAAGCCTCGCCAGGGACAAAAGTTAGCAGCCATGCCGTAAGGCCAGGCGTTAGCGTCAAATACGTTAACCTTCCCACTCCGCCGTAATCACAGAAGCGTTGATAGCCGGATGACCATCAGGCATATCGCCCGGCTGAGGGCGCAGGGACATCCACCGTTTCGCGCGGGCTGAATGGCGAAGGCCGCGTCAGTCAGAAAACGCGTGAGAAAGCGGAAGCCGTTAGCCTGAAAAAACACGGGCCAGCTTTTCCACCGCGCTGACAATCTCTGCTGGCGCCAGGGCGGAAAAACCCAGCAGCCAGCCTTCCTGCCGTGCATCTCCCTGATACAGGGGCGACAGGCGCGGCAGCACCAGGCCTGCCTGCAAAGCCTGACGCGTTAATTTTTTTTCGCCGCCGTCCGGCAGCGTGGCCGTCAGCTGTAGCCCATGCTGGTGGCTCAGCGGATGCAGCCTGTCTCCCAGCTTTGTCGCCAGCTCTGTCAGCAGCAGTTCGCGGCGGCTGCCGTAAAGTTTGCGCATCAGCCGCAGATGCGCCTGAAAATGGCCGCGATCGAGAAAATCCGCCGTCACCGCCTGCATCAGCTGCGCGCTGTGTCCGTCCATCACGCTGCGCATCCGGCAGCAGGCGTCAACCAGCGCGGGCGGCACCGCCAGATAAGCCAGCCGCAGGGAAGGGAACAGCGTTTTGGAAAAGGTGCCGAGGTAGAGCACGCGCCCGGCCTTATCCAGCCCCTGAAGCGCGGGCGCAGGCTGTGCGCCGTAATAAAATTCGCTGTCGTAGTCATCCTCAATCAGCCAGCTACCGTGGGCGCGCGCGTACGCCAGCCAGGCCAGACGACGCGTCAGGCTCATGGTCGCGCCGGTGGGATACTGATGGGATGGGGTCAGGTAGATCAGCTTCGCCGCCGGCCGGTCGGGTATTTTTGCGCCCTCGTCGTCCAGCTCCAGCGTGCCGATGGTCGCGCCCGCGCTGTTAAAAGCATGATAAGCGCCGCGATAGCCCGGCTCTTCCAGCCAGACGGCATCGCCCGTATCGCACAGCAGCATCGCCAGCATCTGCAACGCCTGTTGCGAGCTGGTCAGGATGATAATTTGCCCGGCATCGCAGCGCACGCCGCGCGCCTGAGCAAGATAACGCGCCACCGCTTCACGCAGATCGGCCAGCCCCTGCGGCGCGCCATAGCCCATCATTTTTTCCGGCGTATGGCGCAGCCGCTGCGCCACCAGCCGCCGCCAGATAGCGTGAGGAAAAGCCCGCAGATCCGGCGAACCGGCGGCAAAAGCCAGGGGAAAAAGCGGATCGTCGCAGCCGCCAGAGGCGACAATGTTGCTGCCGCGTGACGAGAGCGCGGGAGCCGCTGTCGATGACGCTGGCGTGGGGCGTCGCGGCGCCGGCAGATCGGCGGCGACGAAAGTGCCTTTGCCGCTGTGCCGCAGCAGGCAGCCTTCGCTTTCCAGCTGCGCATAGGCCGCTTCCACCGTCACTCGGGACAGCGACAGATCGACGGCAAGCAGCCGGGAAGAGGGTAGCCGCTCGCCTTGCCGCAGCGTGCCGTCGGTGATGAGTTGACGCAAGGCGGCGCATAGCCTGTCCCGTCGGGTGCGGGCCTGCTGCGAGGCGAACAGCTGGATTAAGGGCACGTTGGTCAGCGGCATAATGGTCTTATCACCTGATTAAAATGGGTATCCTTTTTAAGGCCGTTTTACCCTATCATCAGGCAGACCTTAAGCAAAGGAGTACACATGATGACCCTGTCCGCCGTTTTACAATTTCCACCGCCTGACGCCGCACGCAGCGAAGCATGGCTACGCGAAAAGCTGGCTTACTACAGCGATGCCTGGGATCTGGCGCAGGATCTCGCCAACGGCATTACAGATATCGTGGTGATCGATACCCGTGCGGCAGAGCAGTATCAGGCCGCGCATATTCCCGGCGCGATAAGCTTTCCTCACCGCACCATGAGCGCAGAAACGCTGGCGGCGCTGGACAGCAGCAAAGTTTACGTGACCTACTGCGACGGCATTGGCTGCAACGGCTCGACCAAAGGCGCATGGAAACTGGCGTCGGCGGGACTGCGGGTTAAAGAGCTGATTGGCGGGCTGGATTTCTGGCTGCGCGACCGTCATCCGGTCGCGCAAGGAGAAGAAGCGGGCAGCTGGCCGCAACAGGATTTACAGGCGTGCGGCTGTTAAGCCTAAAGGAACAGCCACAGCAGAAAAATAAACAGCACCAGCGCGGCAAAAGCGGTTACGGCCGGACGCGTCGCCAGCGGCCTTAGCACCGGCGGCACGTAGCCGGAAATAATCGGCTGCGGATGGATCTCGCTGTCGGCCAGCGGCATCTCCTTCAGCCGTTCGGCCCGCCGCGCAAACAGCAGATTCATCAAATCCTGCGCCTGGGCTGCGGTAAGGATCGCCTGCGGCGGCAGCTGGAAGCGCTGCTGGCTGGCCTCCTCCAGCATGCGCTGCTCTGCATGATCGGAAGGCACCTTCAGCGAGGCGAGAAGCGTATGCAGCGTCGGGGCAGGCTGCTGGCTCAGCGTCTGGCTAACCTGAAGATACTGGGTCAGCAGCGGGAACAGGCGTGAAGGAATGGGATCGCCGCTGTGCAGGTTGACCACCTTCAGCACGGAAGTCCACAGCTTCACCGGCTGTTCGCCGGTAACGGCAGCCAGGCGAGCGACCTGCTGATTGAGCGCGTGGTGCTCCGCCGGCAGCAGCGAGCGATCGGTGACGCGGTTCTGCTGCGGCTGCGGGATCGCCATCTGGCCGTTCTGCAACATGGTCAACACCTGGCGCAGCTGATCGGGATTCAGCGAGCTGAGCACCGTATGACCAAACTGCTGCCGGATAAAATCGCTCACCGCCTGGCGATTATTGCCCGCAGGCAGCAAATCGCTCAGCTGCTGAAACAGCTGTCGGGTGGCGTGCGTGTTCTGCACCTGCGCAAGCCGCGTATTAAGAAACTGCTCCGCCGCCGGAAAATGACGCGCCAGCAGCCCGGCATCGTTCTTCACGCCCACTTCATGACGCAGTCCGGCCCATAGCTCCGGGGCCTTTAGCGAACTGAGCGACATGATTTTGACAATCAGCCTTTCCAGCGTGGTGCGCTGAGCAGGGGTCAGCGGCTGATCGCCCGGTCCGGTTCGGCCGGTATCAGCGACCGTCGCTCGTTCGCCGGGTAATGGCGCGCCTGGGCCATTAAGAGGTTGCATGGCAAAATCCTTAACTCAACACTGTCCGGAAAGCGCCGGAAAAAAGGGGGATTGGCTATGATAACAATCCCGTTACGCGATAGGTAGTAGCGGCGCGCCGCGCGGCGGATTATTTTTCAGGGATCCGCTGTCGCTCGCGCTGTTTTGCCGATCCGCAGCGGCGTACGCAGCCGCTGTGCCAGGATCACGCCGCATAACGTGACGCCGCCGCCGATAAAGTGATAGCTGTGCAGCTTTTCATGCAGAAAAAGCACGGCGATAACTGCTGTAAAGACAGGCGTCAGATTCATAAAAATCGAGGCGGTGCTGGCACCCATGCGCATCACGCCCTGGATCCATAAAAACGGCGCAAGAATAGAAGCCGGAAGCGCGGCAAACAGCACCAGCGGCAGGTTATGCGCGTTCAGCGCCACGTCTTTTGCCAGTAAAAAGCCCGGCAGCAGCAGTATGACGCCAAACACAATCTGCACGTACAGGCTTTGCCAGTTTGGCAGCGGGATCGCCCAGCGACGGGTCAGCACGCCATACAGCGCGTAAGAGGTGGAAGCGGCAAACAGCATCAGCTCGCCCGTGCCCATGCCCTGCGTCAGCAGCCGTTCGGGACTGCCCTGGCTAATCAGCCACACCAGCCCGCCAAAAGAGAGCACGCTGCCGATAAGAATGCCCAGCGTGGGCGCCACTTTCAGCAGCACAATGCTGATCAGCACGGTCAGCAGAGGGATCAGCGAAACCAGAATACCCATCGAAAGCGCGCTGACGCTGTGCGCGGCATAGTAGGCAAGGCTTTGATAAAGCACCATGCCGAGCAGACCCAGCGTCAGCAGCCGCCACCACTGCTGCCTGACCTGCGTCCGGTTGCGCCATACCGCAGGCAGCACGAAGGGCGTCAGCGCCACCAGCGCTATCAGCCAGCGATAAAAGGAAATAGCGGCAGGATCGATAACGTTTGCCGAGACTTTGCTGACGATGGCGTTAAACGACCAGATCAACACCGCCATCAAAGGATAAAGAAAATTCATTGTCGAGCCTGAATCAGTAATAAGAGCCGAGAGTGTACCCGTCTGCGGCTACAAATAAATAACCTTTATTACCGCTGCCTGATTTTTCTCCTGCCTCTTCTCTGCATAGTAAAACGTCACCGCGTAAAACCCTCCAGGCGGAAATAAGAAAAGGCTATGGCAAAACGGCCTGAAGCCTTTTACTCCTTTTTCGGCAACGTCCAGAATTAATTCAGGAAATGACAGTTTTATGACGGCGAAACTGAAAAAAGGAATTTGCACGAGCTAAGCGCTAACGTCCACTACGCTAAGGCAGGAATTACGATGAGTTATTCAGCAAAACCGCCATCCACGCTGGGCGATGGGTTATCCAGTCGCCAGGTCACCATGATTTCCATCGCCGGGATTATCGGCGCCGGTCTGTTTATCGGCTCTGCCAGCGCCATTGCCACCGCAGGGCCGGCTATCTTAATTTCTTATATATTAACGGGTTTTTTGGTGCTGCTGGTGATGAGAATGCTGGGAGAAATGGCGGTTATGCAGCCTGATTCCGGCTCCTTTTCCACCTACGCTTCACGGGCGCTTGGCCCCTGGGCAGGCTTTACCATCGGCTGGCTCTACTGGTGGTTCTGGGTGCTGGTGATCCCGGTGGAGGCGATAGCCGGCGCGAACATCCTTCATACCGCTTTACCCGCCGTGCCCGCCTGGGTTTACACACTCTCTATTATGACTCTGCTGACCTGCACCAATCTTTTCAACGTGAAAAACTTCGGCGAGTTCGAATTCTGGTTTTCCCTGATTAAAGTGGTGGCTATCCTGGCTTTTATCGCGGTGGGCATCGCGGCGGTCGCGGGCTACTGGCCTCTGGCACACGTCAGCGGCGTGTCGCGCCTGTGGGATAGCGGCGGCTTTATGCCACACGGCGGCGGCGCGGTGCTTTCCGGCGTGCTGATCACCATCTTCTCCTTCTTTGGCGCGGAAATCGTGACCATTGCCGCCGCCGAGACAAAGGATCCGGGGCAGCAGATCCGGCGCTCGACTAACCTGGTGGTTTACCGTATTGCCTTGTTCTATCTGCTGTCGATTTTCCTGGTGGTGTCGCTGGTCGCCTGGAACGATCCACAACTGAAAGAACAGGGAACCTTTCAATACGCGCTGAACGTGCTGCATCTGCCGGGCGCGGGTATCCTGGTCAGCTCGGTAGTGTTTATCGCCGTATGCAGCTGCATGAACTCCGGGCTGTATACCGCCTCCCGCATGTTTTACTCGCTGGCGCAGCGTGGTGATGCGCCGCAGGCCGGCGCGCGAATTTCCGCCGGCGGCGTGCCCCGCGTTGCCGTACTCAGCTCAACGCTGGCCGGTTTTGCAGGCTGTTTCGCTAACTACGCTTTTCCCGGCAGGGTTTTCGACTTTCTGCTTTCCACCACCGGCGCCATCGCGCTGCTGGTCTATCTGGTTATCGCCGTTTCCCAGCTGATTATGCGCCGCAGGCTGGAACGCAGCGGCCGGACGCCGGAATTTAAGATGTGGCTGTTTCCGTGGCTGACGCTGTTTACCATCGGCATTATTCTGGTGGTATTGGGCTATATGTTTATTTCGCCCGATTATCGTTATGAAACGCTGATGACCGCCGCCGTGGCCGCTATCGTGCTGATGCTGAGTTTTATTGTCACGCGCAGGCGCACGGCGCAGACGCAAAAAATCGGCAGCGGCAAAATGCAGCCTCGCGAGGTGCAAACGATGCGTTAACGGAGGTTGCTGACAAAATCATCCTCTGTCATCAAGTCGCGTTCAGGCCGGTGAAAAGCAGCGGAGGCCGGAACAACTCGTCCACGGGGGCTCGTTTCGCGCATCCATGCGCGAACGGCTGGCCGTTCAGCCTCTGCTGCTGTGAAGCTGCCGTTTCGCGGCAAAAAATCCAGGCCGTACGAACCCTCTGGCTTTGTCAGCAGTCTGAGCCATTCCTGCGAATGGATTTTTTAATGGCTGCAAGCCGGCTGCGGACTAGCTGCCGGCCCGCTGCGCAAACAGGCGAAAAACAGGGCGAATAACCGGCCGCCGGGCGCTATGCTTGAAGAAAGGTTTTCGCTGTTTAGGCGCCCTCTATCATAAGGCCAGACTATGACCCGGTTTAGTTCACCCGATGCGATCCGCGACGCCTTTTCCAAAGCGATGTCGCTGATGTACCAGCAGGAAGTGCCGCAGTACCGCACGCTGTTGCAGTTAGTGAAAGAGGTGAACGCCCGCTATTTGCAGGCCCATCCCGAGACCTTTGCGGACGCCGACAGCGCGCCGGAGCTGAACCGGCTGGCCGTTGAACGGCACGGCGCTATCCGCCTTGGCAAAGCGCAGGAGCTGGCGACCATGCGCCGACTGTTTGCAGTAATGGGCATGTATCCGGTCAGCTATTACGATCTTTCTGCGGCAGGCGTGCCGGTGCACGCTACCGCTTTTCGCCCCGTCGACGCGCGCTCGCTGCAATATAATCCTTTCCGCGTGTTTACCTCGCTGCTGCGCCTGGAGCTGATCGATGATGACGGACTGAAGCAGAAGGTGAGCCAGATCCTCGACCAGCGGAATATCTTTACGCCGCGTCTGCTGGAACTGCTTGAGATCGGCCATGCTCAGCAAGGCTTAACCGCCGCACAGGCGGATGAGTTTGTCGCCGAAGCGCTGAAAACCTTTCAGTGGCACAGCGAAGCGCAGGTGGACGGGGCAACTTATCAGTCGCTGCTGGATCAGCACCGCCTGATTGCCGACGTGGTTTCTTTTAAAGGGCCGCACATTAACCACCTTACGCCGCGCACGCTGGATATTGACGCCGTGCAGCGGCAGATGCCCGCTTATCAGATCGTGCCGAAAGAGAGCATTGAAGGGCCGCCGCCGCGTCGCGTGCCCATTCTGCTGCGTCAGACCAGCTTTAAGGCGCTGAGCGAAAAAATCACCTTTACCGACAACAGCGAGGGCAGGCACATCGCGCGCTTTGGTGAAATCGAGCAGCGCGGGCTGGCGCTGACGCCCGCAGGCCGTGCGCTTTACGATCGGCTTTTGCAACAGCCGACGGCGGGGGATAAAGCCGCCGGGCTGGCCGCGAACTTTGCCGCTTTCCCGGATGATATGCACGAGCTGCGTCGGCAGAAGCTGGGCTATTTTAGCTATCGGCTGTCGGCGGGCGCGACGCTGCCGGAGCAGGCCAGCCGTGAGCAGCTGCAAAGCCTGATCGACGACGGCACCATAGAGGCCAGGCCAGTGGTTTATGAAGATTTTCTGCCGGTCAGCGCCGCGGGCATTTTCCAGTCGAACCTGGGCAGCGAAAGGGGAGCGGCGGGCAAGGGCCATCCCAATCAGTTGGCTTTTGAGCAGGCGCTGGGCTGCGCGGTTATCGACGAGTTTTCGCTGTATCAACAGCTGGAAGAGGCATCGCTGGCGGCCATTTTCGATCGCCCTTGACCGCGCTCTGTCTTTGACGTGGCTGCCGACTTAAGCCTAAAGTTAGCGCGGCGCACAGGCCGCTTTTCAAGGAGAATTTTATGTATACCCGGCTGGCTATTCTGCTGCTATCCCTGTTTCTCGGTATGGGGAACGTTTATGCAGCCACCACGCAGGAAGTGGATCAGCGTCTGGATTTTCTGTTTGGCTCCCATCAGAAATACCAGGATTTTCTTGGCGAACTGCAACAGGCGGTGGCGGCAAAAGACAAAGCCAAAGTGGCGACAATGATTGCTTATCCGCTTGAGGTCGGTTTAAAAGGGAAAGCGAAAACCTATCGCACTGCGGCAATGTTAAAGAAGCACTACGGCAGCGTATTCACGCCTGATTTAAGCCGCGTCATTATCGCGCAGAAATATGAAGATCTGTTCGCCAGGGATCAGGGCGTAATGGTGGGCGACAGCGGCCAGCTGTGGTTTAGCGAAGTGTGTCAGGACAAAGCCTGTCACAACACCCGCGTGCTGATTACACGCATCAATCAGTAGCCGATAATGCTTCAAGGACTCAATCATTTAACGCTGGCCGTTACGGACTTACGTGTTAGCCTGGCATTTTACCAGCGGCTGGCGGCCTGTCGCAAAAACCCTTATGCAAAAATGATCTTTAAATAGGGCGGCTTGTTGGCTCGCCGCACCACGGGCTTATCCCTTTCCCGGCTTTATGGCAGAATAACGTCCCTCACTGTTACCGAGCAGGAACCCCGATTGTGAAAATTCTCGTTGATGAAAACATGCCCTATGCGCGCGAACTGTTTAGCCGCACGGGCGATGTAGTGGCCGTTCCCGGCCGTCCCGTCCCGCAGACCGAGCTGGATGACGCCGACGGCCTGATGGTGCGCTCCGTGACCAAAGTCAATGCGGAGCTGTTAAACGGCAAGCCGGTAAAATTTGTCGGCACGGCCACGGCAGGCACCGATCATATTGATGAGGCTTTTCTGCAACAACAGGGGATCGCTTTTTCGGCGGCACCGGGCTGTAACGCCATCGCCGTGGTGGAATACGTTTTCTCTGCGCTGCTGTTGCTGGCGGAACGCGACGGCTTCGCGCTGAAAGATCGCACCGTCGGCATTGTCGGCGTCGGCAACGTCGGCGGGCGCCTGCAGGCTCGTCTTGCCGCGCTGGGGATCCGCACCTTGCTTTGCGATCCTCCGCGTGCCGATCGAGGCGACGAAGGGGACTTCCTGCCGCTTTCACAGCTGGTGGCGGAAGCCGATATCCTGACCTTCCACACGCCGCTGTTTAAGCAGGGCGCCTACAAAACGCTGCATCTGGCCGACGAGGCGCTGCTGCGGGCGCTGAAACCCAACGCTATTCTGATCAACGCCTGCCGTGGGCCGGTAGTGGACAATCAGGCGCTGCTGAAGGTGCTGGAAACGCGCCGCGATCTCAGCGTGGTGCTGGACGTGTGGGAGCCGGAGCCGGAGCTTTCCCTGCCGCTGCTGGAAAAAGTGGATATCGCCACCGCCCATATCGCGGGCTACACCCTGGAAGGGAAAGCGCGCGGCACCACCCAGGTATTTGAAGCCTGGACGCAGTTTTTAGGCAACCCGCAGCAGGTGGCGCTGGAAACCCTGCTGCCCGCGCCGGAGTTTGGTCAGATCACGCTGCGCGGCGAACTGGATCAGCCGACGCTGAAAAGACTGGTGCATCTGGTGTATGATGTGCGCCGCGACGACGCGCCGCTGCGAAAAGTGGCGGCCGTACCGGGTGAATTCGATCGCCTGCGTAAAAATTATCTGGAACGTCGCGAATGGTCTTCGCTGCGCGTGCAGTGCAATAGCGAAAGCACCGCGACGCTGCTGTCGGCGCTGGGTTTCAGCGCGTACTGGCAGGCCGATTGCTAAAAATTTCAGGCGGCGCGCCCCCACGTAAGGGCGCGACGCCCGCTACGAACAATTCTGAATCGTCGGGCGGTGTCGTCACCGCCCTCTGTTTTTTATGTACATTATCTGGAGTAAACCAACATGTCTGACGGCTGGAATATTGCGCTACTGGGCGCGACAGGCGCAGTAGGGGGAGCAGTACTGGAATTACTGGCCGAGCGTCAGTTCCCGGTTGGTGAGCTGTATCTGCTGGCGAGCGAACGCAGCGCGGGCGAAAACCTGCGTTTTGAAGGCAGAACGCTGCTGGTTAACAACGCCAGCGAGTTCGACTGGTCGCAGGTGCAGCTGGCCTTTTTCGCCGCCGGTCGCGAAGCCTCGGCGCGCTATGCCGAAGAAGCCGCGAGCGCGGGCTGCCTGGTGATCGACAGCAGCGATCTTTTCGCGCTGGAGCCGGACGTGCCGCTGGTGGTGCCGGACGTGAACCCGCAGGTGCTGGCCGACTACCGCAACCGCAACATCATCAGCGTGGCCGACAGCGTCACCAGCCAGCTGCTCTGCGCGATCAAACCGCTGGTGGATCAGGCGGGCCTGGGCCGTTTGCAGGTGACCAGCCTGATTGCCGCTTCGGCACACGGCAAGGCTGCCGTGGACTCGCTGGCGGGCGAAAGCGCGCGGCTGCTGAACGGGATGCCGGCGGAAGAGAACTTCTTCGGTCGCCAGCTGGCTTTCAACATGCTGCCGCTGCTGCCGGACGCCGAAGGCAGCGTGCTGCAGGAGCGCCGCCTGATCGATCAGGTGCGTAAAGTGCTGCAGGATGAAGGGCTGCCGATTTCGGTCACCACCGTTCAGGCGCCGGTTTTTTACGGCAACGCGCAAATTGTGCACGTGGAAAACCTGCGCCCGATGTCGGCGGAAGAGGCGCGCGAAGCGCTGATGCAGGCGGAAGATATCGCGCTTTCCGATGAAAACGACTATCCGACGCAGGTCGGCGACGCATCGGGCAGCGCACTGCTCAGCCTGGGCTGCGTGCGCAACGATTACGGCATCCCGGAGCTGCTGCAATTCTGGTCGGTAGCGGACAACGTACGCTTTGGCGGCGCGCTGATGGCGGTGAAAACCGCTGAGAAACTGGTACAGGAGTACTTCTGGTAATGTCGGCGCCGCAAACGTACAAACTGGCGCTGGGCATTGAGTATGACGGCAGCCGCTATTACGGCTGGCAGCGGCAGCAGGAAGTCAGAAGCGTGCAGGATAAGCTGGAAAAAGCGCTCTCTAAAGTGGCCGATCATCCGGTGGTGGTGTTCTGCGCAGGCCGAACCGATGCGGGCGTGCACGGTACTGGCCAGGTGGTGCATTTTGAAACCACCTCGCTGCGTAAAGATGCCGCCTGGACGCTGGGCGTCAACGCCAACCTGCCGGACGATATCGCCGTGCGCTGGGTGAAGCCGGTTGCGGACGATTTTCACGCCCGCTTCAGCGCCACGGCGCGGCGCTATCGTTACGTCATCTATAACCGTCGTCTGCGTCCGGCGATTTTGCACGGCGGCGTAACGCATTTTTACCATCCGCTGGATGTGGAAAAAATGCAGCGGGCAGGGCAGGCGCTGCTGGGCGAAAACGACTTTACCTCTTTTCGCGCGGTGCAGTGCCAGTCGCGCACGCCCTGGCGCAACGTCATACACCTTAATGTCAGCCGTCACGGGGCTTACGTGGTGGTGGATATCAAAGCCAACGCTTTTGTGCACCATATGGTGCGCAACATTGTCGGTAGCCTGATGGAAATAGGCTGTGGAAATCAGCAGGAAAGCTGGATGGCCGAGCTGCTGGCGGCGAAAGATCGCACGCTGGCGGCGGCAACGGCGCGGGCCGAAGGGCTTTATCTGGTCGCGGTCGATTACCCGGAACGTTATGATTTACCCCGTCCGCCGATGGGGCCGCTATTCCTCGAGGATTAACGCATTAAGGAACCTGTATGGAAGTGATTCACACCGTCATCGACTTTATTTTGCACATTGATGTGCATCTGCAGGCGATGGTTGCACAGTATGGCGTCTGGATTTATGCCATTTTGTTTTTGATTCTGTTTTGCGAGACGGGGCTGGTGGTGACGCCTTTCCTGCCCGGCGATTCGCTGCTGTTCGTGGCGGGCGCGCTGGCGGCTATCCCGGACAGCGCGCTGAACGTGCACGTGATGGCGCTGCTGCTTTGCGTGGCGGCGATTGTCGGCGATGCGGTGAATTACACCATCGGACGCCTGTTCGGCAATAAGCTGTTCAGCAATCCGAACTCAAAAGTTTTCCGCCGCAGCTACCTGGATAAAACGCATCAGTTCTATGAGCGTCACGGCGGCAAAACGATTATCCTGGCGCGCTTTGTGCCGATAGTCCGCACCTTTGCGCCGTTCGTCGCCGGTATGGGCAAAATGTCCTATCGCCATTTTGCGCTGTTCAACGTGGCGGGCGGTATTCTTTGGGTGGTGCTGTTCTCTTATGCCGGCTACTTCTTCGGCAACCTGCCTGCTATCCAGCAAAACCTGCACTATCTGATCGTCGCTATTATTCTGGTTTCGGTTCTGCCAGGCGTGGTGGAAGTGTTACGTCATCGCCGCGCGGCGCGTCAGCAGAAGCCGCAATAGCCTCTCTGTTATCGTCCGTCCGTCGGCAGCGGCGGCGGACGAGTTCCTTCCTGATGCTTTTGCTCATAAAATACGTTTTCATGGTCGTTGCTGACCGCTTCGCGGCATGATAAATAAACAGCCCGGCCCGCCCGTGCGCGGTGGTGCAAAAGGGAAACGCGGGCCGTTGACGAATTGGTAGCGCGCAAAACGGTTTTATGATGTAATACCGCCTAATTCTCAGGCGATAATCTGTGTTAAGTATCTGATTTAGCACAATAAACAACATAACAGGTCATCAATGAGCTGGATTGAAAGAATTCTCAACAAGAGCACAATCACCCCATCGCGCAAAGCCAGCATTCCGGAAGGCGTCTGGACCAAATGCGACAGCTGCGGCCAGGTTCTCTACCGTGCCGAGCTGGAACGCAATCTGGAAGTTTGCCCGAAATGCGATCACCATATGCGTATGCACGGACGTGACCGTCTGCACAGCCTGCTGGACGAAGGTTCGATGACCGAACTGGGCAGCGAGCTGGAGCCGAAAGATGTGCTCAAGTTCCGGGATTCCAAAAAATACAAGGATCGTCTGGCCGCGGCGCAGAAAGACACCGGCGAGAAAGACGCGCTGATTGTGATGAAAGGCACGCTGCACGGCATGCCGGTTGTGACGGCCGCGTTTGAGTTCTCCTTTATGGGCGGCTCAATGGGCTCCGTGGTTGGCGCTCGCTTTGTGCGTGCCGTTGAGCAGGCGCTGGAAGACAACTGCCCGCTGATCTGCTTCTCCGCCTCCGGCGGCGCCCGTATGCAGGAAGCGCTGATGTCGCTGATGCAGATGGCGAAAACCAGCGCCGCGCTGGCGAAAATGCAGGCGCGCGGTCTGCCTTATATCTCCGTGCTGACCGATCCGACCATGGGCGGCGTTTCCGCCAGCTTCGCCATGTTGGGCGATCTGAACATCGCCGAGCCTAAAGCGCTGATCGGCTTTGCCGGCCCACGCGTGATCGAACAGACCGTGCGTGAAAAACTGCCGCCGGGCTTCCAGCGCAGCGAATTTTTAATCGAGAAGGGCGCCATCGACATGATCGTGCGCCGTCCGGTGATGCGCTTTAAGCTCGCCTCCGTGCTGGCGAAGATGATGAATCTGCCGGCGCCGCAGGAAGAGCGCGTGCCAGAGGTGGAAGAGGCGCCACACAGCCCTGAAGCCTGACCGATGTCCGAAAGGGCGCGCGTCGCCCTTTCACCAATGAACCGTAACTTGTGAACGGGATACATGGATACTCTTCCTCAAGCCACGTCGCCTCTGGCCACGTGGCTTCATTATCTTGAGAATCTGCATTCTCAGGCTATCGAACTCGGGCTGGCGCGCGTCCAGCGCGTCGCCGCACGGCTTGACCTTCTTAAACCTGCTCCGTTTGTTTTTACCGTCGCCGGCACCAACGGCAAAGGCACCACCTGCCGGACGCTGGAAACGCTGCTGATGGCCGCCGGCTATCGCGTCGGCGTCTACAGCTCGCCGCACCTGGTGCGCTATACCGAACGCGTGCGTATTCAGGGGCTTGAGCTGGCCGAAGCGGAGCATACCGCCTCATTTGCCGATATTGAAAAAGGGCGCGGCGACACTTCGCTGACCTATTTCGAGTACGGTACGCTTTCCGCGCTCTGGCTGTTTAAGCGTGCGCAGCTTGATGTGGCGATCCTGGAAGTGGGGCTGGGTGGTCGCCTGGACGCGACCAATATCGTGGATGCCGACGTATCGGTAATCACCAGCATCGCGCTCGATCATACCGACTGGCTTGGCCCGGATCGTGAAAGCATCGGCCGCGAAAAAGCGGGCGTCTTTCGTGGCGGCAAGCCTGCTATCGTTGGCGAACCTGATATGCCGCATACCATTGGCGAAGTGGCCGATGAGCTGGGCGCGCAGTTATTGAAGCGTGGTCGCGACTGGTCTTACCGCGTGGGCGAGCACGACTGGAGCTTTACCGACGCGCAGGGCACGCTGAACGGCCTGCCGATGCCGCAGGTGCCGCTGCCGAATGCCGCCACCGCGCTGGCCGCGCTGCGCGCATCATCGTTAAAAGTTGATGACGCCACGCTTTACGAGCTGGACAAAGCGATTTTGCCCGGTCGTTTTCAGACCGTTGCACAATCGCCGCGCATTATTCTGGATGTCGCGCATAATCCTCATGCGGCTGGCTACCTGGCCGAACGCCTGGGCGAGCTGCCGAAAGCCGGAAAGGTCCATGCGGTGGTCGGCATGCTGCACGACAAAGATATCGCCGGGACGCTGGCCTGCCTGGCGCCGCAGGTCGACTACTGGTACTGCGCGCCGCTGGCAGGGCCGCGAGGCGCAAGCGCGGAGCAGCTGCTGGCGCATTTGCCGGGCGCGCAGGCCTGTGCCAACGTGGCGGCGGCGTTTGACCAGGCGCGGCGGCAGGCCGGGCCGCAGGATATCGTGCTGGTGTGCGGTTCTTTCCACACCGTAGCGCAGGTAATGGAAACGATGGAAACGGAGAGTGGCAGTGGCAAGTAAGTTTCAAAATCGTTTGGTCGGAACGGTGATCATCGTGGCGCTGGGCGTTATCGTGCTGCCGGGCCTGCTGGACGGTAAGAAAAAGCACTATAAAGAAGAGTTCGCCGCGATCCCGCTGGTGCCTAAGCCTGGCGATCAGCAGGAAACGGAGATGGTGCCGCCGGTCACGCAGTCGCTGCCAGCCCAGCCGCCGGAAGGCGCGGGCACGGCGATAGCGGGCCAGACCAATGAAAATACCTCGCAGGCTGAAAGCGGCTCTACCGCGCCGCAGGCGGGCAACCAGCCGACCGTGGTGTCGCCGCCGCCGGTAAGTCATGTTGTGACGGAAAAACCGGTCGAAAAACCCAAAGCGCAGCCAAAACCCGTAGAGAAGCCGAAGGCGGAACCTAAGCCGGTAGCGAAGCCGGAAACCAAACCGGAACCGAAACCGGAGCCGAAGCCCGTACAGCAGGAGAGCGCGCCGGCAGGTCAGGCGTGGGTCGTGCAGCTGGGGGCGCTGAAGAACGCCGCTAAGGTTAACGAAATCGTCGCCTCGCTGCGCCTTTCCGGCTATCGCGCCTTTACGGTGCCGTCAACGCCGGTGCAGGGCCAGATTACCCGCGTTTATGTCGGGCCGGACGCTTCAAAAGCGAAGATGCAGGCCGCCGTGGGCGAGCTGAAAGGCATCTCCGGACTGAGCGGCGTGGTAAAGCCTTATAGCGCACGTTAGGCTGTTGCTATCGCAGCAAGAGACGGCGCCTTTCAGGCGCTGAAATCGGGCTGTCGTTGTGCCGTTTCAGGCGAGGCGGCAGCCCGTAAAACAAAGTAAATCAAACAGTTGCCGGGACGAGTCGGCCAGCCTGTTTTCCCGTTATCTCTGCAGGTTTTGCGCTGGTTTTTTTCACGCCCGGTTTTCATCAGGACGGTTAAGGAAAAGCTACGCAAACGTTTTCTTTTTCTGTTAGAATTCGCCCCGAACTCAGGTTGTGTCCCTGTGCTGCCCGTGCCGACGCGGCAGACAGCAGAGGGATGCAGCCTGATCAGAGGCACAGTCGCTGGAAGAGTTCATGGTCTGGATAGATTACGTCATTATTGCGGTTATTGGTTTTTCGGCTCTTGTCAGCCTGATCCGCGGGTTCGTTCGGGAAGCACTTTCGCTCGTCACCTGGGGTTGCGCATTTTTTGTCGCCAGTCATTATTACTCCTTCCTTGCTGTCTGGTTCACAGGTTTTGAAGACGAACTGGTTCGAAATGGAATCGCCATCGCGGCATTGTTTATCGCCACGCTGATTGTCGGCGCGATAGTCAACTATGTGATTGGCTCGCTGGTTGAAAAAACCGGCCTGTCGGGAACCGACAGGGTGCTGGGAGTCTGTTTCGGGGCATTACGCGGCGTACTGATTGTGTCGGCCATGCTGTTTTTCCTTGATACCTTCACCGGCTTTTCCAAAAGCCCGGACTGGCAGCAGTCCCAGCTGATTCCCCAGTTTAGCTATATAATCAGGTGGTTTTTTGACTACCTGAAAAGCACGTCGAGTTTTTTACCCCGGTAATTGAGCCGGGGTTGCGGCTTATGAGGAAATGACCACATGTGCGGTATTGTCGGGATCGCCGGTTTTATGCCGGTCAACCAGTCGATTTATGATGCGTTAACGGTGCTGCAGCACCGTGGCCAGGATGCCGCAGGCATCGTTACCATTGATGCCCTGAACTGCTTCCGCCTGCGTAAAGCAAACGGCCTGGTGAGCGATGTTTTTGAAGCCCGCCATATGCAGCGTTTGCAGGGCAATATGGGGATCGGCCACGTCCGCTACCCGACCGCCGGAAGCTCCAGCGCTTCTGAAGCGCAGCCCTTCTACGTTAACTCGCCTTACGGCATTACGCTTGCGCACAACGGTAACCTGACCAACGCCCACGAGCTGCGCAAGCAGCTGTTTGAAAGCGGCCGCCGTCACGTGAACACCACTTCCGATTCGGAAATCCTGCTGAATATTTTCGCCACCGAGCTGGATCGTTTTCAGCACTATCCGCTGGAAGCGGAGAATATTTTCGCGGCGGTGGCGGCGGTGCACCAGCACGTGCGCGGCGCTTATGCCTGCGTAGCGATGATTATCGGCCACGGCCTGGTCGCCTTCCGCGATCCCAACGGCATCCGTCCGCTGGTTATCGGCAAGCGCGCAATGAAAGACGGCCGCAGCGAGTATATGGTGGCTTCCGAAAGCGTGGCGCTGGATACGCTGGGCTTTGAGTTCCTGCGCGACGTGGCGCCGGGCGAAGCGGTTTACGTCACTGAGAAAGGGCAGCTGTTCACCCGTCAGTGCGCGGAAAACCCCAAATGCAACCCGTGCCTGTTCGAGTACGTCTATTTTGCCCGCCCGGATTCCTTCCTGGACAAAATTTCCGTATACAGCGCCCGCGTGCGCATGGGCACCAAGCTGGGCGAAAAGATTGCCCGCGAATGGGAAGACCTGGATATTGACGTGGTGATCCCGATCCCGGAAACCTCCTGCGATATCGCGCTGGAAATGGCGCGCATTCTGGACAAGCCTTACCGTCAGGGTTTTGTGAAAAACCGCTACGTGGGCCGCACCTTTATTATGCCGGGCCAGCACCAGCGCCGTAGCGCGGTGCGCCGCAAGCTGAACGCCAACCGCGCGGAGTTTCGCGGTAAGAACGTGCTGCTGGTGGACGATTCCATCGTGCGCGGCACCACGTCGGAACAGATTATTGAAATGGCGCGCGAAGCCGGGGCGAAAAAAGTCTATCTGGCTTCCGCCGCGCCGGAAATCCGCTTCCCGAACGTCTACGGCATCGATATGCCAAGCGCGACCGAGCTGATTGCGCACGGGCGGGAAGTGGACGAGATCTGCAAGCTGATCAAAGCCGACGCGCTGATTTTCCAGGACCTGGACGATCTGATTGAGGCGGTGCGCGAAGAAAATCCGGATATTGCCCAGTTTGAATGTTCGGTGTTTAACGGCGTCTACGTGACGAAAGATGTCGATCAGCGCTATCTGGAGCATATCCAGTCGCTGCGCAACGACGACGCAAAAGCGCTGGCGCGCCAGAACGAGGTCGAAAACCTGGAAATGCACAACGAGGGCTGATGCGCTCGCCGCTTTCCTGGTATCATGGGTCGGAAGCTATTCCGGCCCATTTTTTTTGGGCCGGCCCCAGGAAGGTTAAGGATTATTATGAAACGACTTATCATCGGCATTTCGGGCGCCAGCGGCGTAATTTACGGCATTCGCACGCTCCAGATACTGCAACAGGTCGACGGGGTGGAAACGCATCTGGTGATGAGCCAGGCCGCGCGGCAGACGCTGGCGCTGGAAAGCGACTATTCCGTGCGCGACGTGCAGGCGATGGCGGATGTGGTGCATGACGCGCGGGATATCGCCGCCAGCATCTCTTCCGGCTCGTTCAAAACCGACGGAATGGCTATCCTGCCCTGTTCAATGAAAACGCTGTCCGGCATCGTCCACAGCTACAGCGACGGTCTGCTGACGCGTGCGGCGGACGTGATCCTGAAAGAGCGTCGTCGGCTGGTGCTCTGCGTGCGGGAAACGCCGCTGCATCTTGGGCATCTGCGGATGATGACCACGGCGGCGGAGCTGGGCGCGATTATCATGCCGCCCGTACCGGCCTTCTATCATCGTCCTGAGAACGTCATGGACATCGTTGACCAGACGGTCAACCGCGTGCTGGATCAGTTTGATATCGAGCTGGATAACGATCTTTTCACGCGCTGGCAGGGTGCATAGACGCCTGTCTCCTGCGCTTTTTTGGTGCGCTCGCTCCCATAAACACGCTTTGCGTGCAGAAAATGCACCAAAGCGAGGCATTCTTCTTCCATAATCCTGCTGTCGGGTCGCGTTTTTTTAACTTCTTTATGCGCCGGTGCGCTTTCGTGACCCTCTGGTAAAGGTGGCATGAAAGCTGCACGTCTTTACGCTGGCCCCTCCATAATAAAAGTGACTCTGAGGATAATCTATGAAGAAGCAGGTGATGGCTCTTTCTCTGCTGCTGGCGTTCTCTGCCGGTAGCGCGCTGGCCGCCGTGCCCAAAACGCTGCGTATCGGCACCGACCCAACCTATGCGCCGTTTGAATCCAAAAACGCGCAGGGCGAACTGGTGGGCTTTGATATCGACCTTGCCAACGAGATCTGTAAGCGTATGGCAACGAAATGTACCTTCGTCGAAAGCGATTTCGACGCGCTGATCCCGTCGCTGAAGGCGAAAAAAATCGATGCGATTATCTCTTCGCTTTCTATTACCGAAAAGCGTCAGCAGGAGATCGCCTTCTCTGAAAAACTTTATGCCGCCAACGCCCGCCTGATCGCCCCTAAAGGTGCCAAAATCGAACCGACCGTGGCGTCGCTGAAGGGCAAAACTATTGGTTTGCTGCAGGGCACAACGCAGGAAACCTATGCCAACCAGTACTGGCGCACGCAGGGCGTAACCGTAACGCCTTATGCCAATCAGGATTTGGTTTATCAGGATCTGACGGCGGGACGTATCGACGCCGCGTTTCAGGATGAAGTGGCCGCCAGCGAAGGCTTCCTCAAGCAGCCTGTCGGTAAAGACTACGCTTTTGCCGGCCCGGCAGTGAAGGACGAAAAAATCTTTGGCGTTGGCACAGGTATGGGGCTGCCGAAAGAAAGCACCGAGCTGAAAGCCGCTATCGATAAAGCCGTGGCGGCGATGCGCCAGGACGGCACCTATGACAAGCTGGCGAAAAAATATTTTAACTTTGACGTCTACGGCGGCTAAGAAAACCTGTCAGGGGGCGGCGCTGGCGGCTCCCGATTTGCCCCAGGCGTTGGGGCAAACGCCTTAAATCAGACAGGAAACTGCTTATGCTGTATGGCTACTCTGCAATCATTTTCAAAGGCGCGATGGTGACGCTGGAGCTGGCGCTCTGCTCCGTGCTGCTTTCGGTCGTGCTGGGCCTGATCGGCGCGGGCGCAAAGCTTTCCGGCCGTCGTCCGCTGGCTATGCTGTTTGAAGGTTACACCACGCTGATCCGCGGCGTGCCCGACCTGGTGCTGATGCTGCTGATCTTCTATGGGCTGCAAATCGCGCTTAACCAGGTTACCGAGCTGATGGGCCTCAGCCAGTTTGATATCGATCCGATGACGGCGGGCATTATTACGCTGGGTTTTATCTACGGCGCCTATTTCACGGAAACGTTTCGCGGCGCCTTTATGGCGGTATCGAAAGGGCAAATTGAAGCGGCCACCGCGTTCGGTTTTACCGCGTCGCAAACGTTCCGCCGCATCCTGTTCCCGGCGATGATGCGCTATGCGCTGCCCGGCATCGGCAACAACTGGCAGGTGATCCTCAAGGCGACCGCGCTGGTGTCGCTGCTGGGGTTGGAGGATGTGGTAAAAGCCACGCAGCTGGCGGGCAAAAGCACCTGGCAGCCGTTTTATTTCGCCATCGTCGCCGGTGTGGTTTACCTGATTTTCACCACGCTTTCTAACGGCGTGCTGTGGTGGCTTACGCGTCGCTACTCCGTGGGCGTGAAAAGGGCGGACTTATGATCGACATTTTGCAGGAATACTGGAAGGCCCTGCTGTGGACGGACGGCTACCGCTTTTCCGGCGTGGCGATTACGCTCTGGCTGCTGATTATCTCCGTGGCGCTGGGCGGCTGTCTGGCGATACTGCTGGCGATCGCCCGCGTGTCGTCCATTAAAGCCGTACGCTTTCCGGTCTGGCTGTTTACCTATCTGTTTCGCGGCACGCCGCTGTATGTCCAGCTGCTGGTGTTCTACTCAGGCATGTATACGCTGGACGTGGTTAAAGGCAACGATCTGCTGAATACCTTTTTCCGCAGCGGCCTGAACTGTACGCTGCTGGCGCTGACGCTGAATACCTGCGCCTACACCACGGAAATTTTCGCTGGCGCCATCCGCGCCGTGCCGCATGGTGAAATCGAGGCGGCGCGCGCCTATGGCTTCTCTACCTTTAAGCTCTATCGCTGCATTATTCTGCCTTCGGCGCTGCGCATCGCGCTGCCCGCCTACAGCAATGAGGTAATTTTGATGCTGCACTCTACGGCGCTGGCCTTTACCGCGACCGTGCCCGACCTGCTGAAGGTCGCGCGCGATATCAACTCCGCCACCTATCGGCCTTTCGTTGCTTTCGGCATCGCGGCGGCGCTGTATCTGATTATCTCTTATGTATTGATTAGCCTGTTCCGCAGGGCGGAAAAACGCTGGCTGGCGCATATGAAACCTTCATCGACCCATTGAGTAGACCTATGTCCAATAAACTAAACGTCACCGAGCTGCATAAACGCTATGGCGATCATGAAGTGCTGAAGGGCGTCTCGCTTCAGGCAAAGGCGGGCGATGTCATCACCATTATTGGCTCTTCCGGCTCGGGGAAAAGTACCTTTTTGCGCTGCATTAACTTTCTGGAGAAGCCGAGCGAAGGCTCTATTGCCGTTAATAATCAGCTGATTAATCTGGTGCGCGACACCGACGGCCAGCTAAAAGTCGCCAATAAAGAGCAGCTGCGGGCGCTGCGCACCAGCCTGACGATGGTGTTCCAGCACTTTAACCTCTGGAGCCATCTGACGGTGCTGCAAAACGTGATGGAGGCGCCCATCCAGGTGCTGGGCCTGAGCAAGGCCGAGGCGCAGTCGCGGGCCATTCGCTATCTGGATAAGGTCGGCATCGACGAGCGCGCGCGGGCAAAATATCCGGTGCATCTCTCCGGCGGCCAGCAGCAGCGCGTTTCCATTGCCCGCGCGCTGGCAATGGAGCCGGAAGTGCTGCTGTTTGATGAACCAACCTCGGCGCTCGATCCGGAGCTGGTGGGCGAAGTTCTGCGGATTATGCAAAAGCTGGCGGAAGAGGGCAAAACCATGGTGGTAGTGACGCACGAAATGGAATTTGCCCGCCACGTCTCCAGCCACGTGATTTTTTTACATCAGGGCCGGATAGAAGAGCAGGGGCCGCCGGAGGTGCTGTTTAACCATCCGCAAAGTCCGCGGCTGCAGCAGTTTTTAGCGGGCGCATTGAAATAGGGCCGTTACACCACGTCCGCCAGCGCTTCGTCCAGCTGATACCAGCGAAAGCTGAAGCCTGACGCTTCCAGCCGCTTCGGCAACACGTGCTGACCACCCAGCACCAGCACCGCGGATTCGCCCATCATCAGCTTAATCGCGCTGGCGGGCGTGCGCATAAAGGCTGGTCGGTGCAGCGCATGACCCAGTATGGCGGCGAACTGCTCGTTGCGTACCGCGTAGGGCGAAACCATATTGAACGGCCCGCGTAGATCCGGGTTATCCAGCAGCCACAGGATCGCGTTCAGCATATCGTCCAGGTGGATCCATGGCATATATTGCTGTCCGCTGCCAAGGGGGCCGCCGATGCCCAGTTTGAAGGGCAGCTTCATTTTGCTCAGCGCGCCGCCGGTTTTAGCCAGCACGACGCCGGTACGCAGCAGGCAAACCCGTGTTCTGTCGCTGTCGGCCGCCATCGCCAGCGCTTCCCAGTGCGCGCACAGCTTATGGGTAAATTCCGCATGGCCGGGATCGTCTTCAGTGATCACCACATCGCCGGTATCGCCGTAAAACCCCGTTGCCGAACCGGAGATAAAAACTTTCGGCGGGGTCGTACTGGCATTGATCAGCGTGGCCAGCTTTTCGGTCATCTGCCAGCGGCTTTCACAAAGATGCTGCTTTTGCTGTTCGGTCCAGCGCTTGTCGGCGATAGGCTCGCCGGCCAGGTTGATAACGGCATCCACGCCGTCAAGGTTACGCTGCTGATCCAGCCCGGACCACAGGCTAACCTTTTCCCCCAGTTTCTGCCGTGCGCTGACGACGTCGCGCGTGACCACGCTCACGCTGTCGCCCCGGGACAGAAGACGAGGGATCAGATGGCTGCCGATCAGACCGGTGCCGCCCGTGAGTAAAATGTGCATTTTTTTCTCCTCAAAGGGTGTCGTCAATGCCATAAGCTTAGGCGAAGTTGACGGGAAAGCGCGACGCGCGTCGGCAAAGTAACCGACGCCGGTCAGGAGAGATTGCCTTCTGTTAAAAAAATGGGTAAACAGGTTGCAGACGCCGCCTGATAAGGAACCGAGGATGAATTATCCCAACGTTGTTTTGTGGTCAGATGCCTGTTTTTTTAGTCCCTATGTGATGTCTGTTTTTGTGGCGCTCAGCGAAAAGGGGGTGCCTTTTTCAGTAAAGCGTATCGATCTGGCCAGCGACCAGCACCTTGAGGCGGGCTATGGCGCGCTGTCGCTGACGCGCCGCGTGCCCACTTTGCAGCTTGATGATTTTATGCTTTCTGAATCCTCCGCCATCGCCGAATATCTGGAGGAGCGCTTTCCTGCGCCGGAGTTTGAACGGCTTTATCCGCAGGGCCGGGAAAAGCGCGCCAGGGCCAGAGAGATCCAGGCCTGGCTGCGCAGTGATTTTCTGCCGCTTCGCCAGGAGCGCCCCACGGAAGTTCTGTTTGCTGGCGAAACCTTTGCGCCGCTGTCGACGGCGGCGCAGCGCTCCGCTAATAAACTGATAAGCGCCGTTGAAAAGCTGCTGCCGTCGGGCCAGCAGAATCTTTTTGGCGAGTGGTCGATAGCGGATACGGATTTAGCGATAATGATTAACAGGCTGGCGCTGCATGGCGACAGCGTACCGGCGCGCGTGGCGGATTACGCTCATTTTCAGTGGCAGCGGGCGTCGGTGCAGCTTTGGCTGTCTGAATCTTCTAAAGATACCGCAGAATGACACAGCGGGATCAGTATCTTAAGGCGACCCGTGGCAGACTGCGCGGGCAGGCATCAACGAGCGCGAAGGCGCCAGAAAAGTAAGGGTTGGGGATGGTGGAGCAAGACAGCGGCACGGAGTGGGTGGATATCGTTAACGAAGATAACGAGGTAATCGCGAAGTCCAGCCGGGCGCAGATGCGGGCGCAATGTTTACGTCATCGCGCCACCTATATCGTGGTGCATAACGGCGCAGGCAAGATCCTGGTGCAGCGCCGGACGCAGAACAAAGACTTTATGCCGGGAATGCTGGATGCAACCGCTGGCGGCGTAGTACAAAGCGGCGAAGAGATGCTGGAGTCGGCGCGTCGGGAAGCAGAAGAAGAGCTGGGCATTGCCGCTGTACCTTTTGCGGAGCATGGTCTGTTCTATTATGAAGACCAGCACTGTCGCGTGTGGGGAGGCCTGTTTAGCTGCGTGTCTCACGGCCCGTTCGCGATGCAGGAAGAAGAGGTCGAAGAGATATTCTGGATGACGCCGGAAGAGATCACTGGCCGCTGCGACGAGTTTACGGATGATTCGCTGAAAGCGCTGTCGCTGTGGCTGAGCCGCAACGGCGAGCAGAATCGCTAAAAAAAAGGCCGCATAAGCGGCCTTTTTAGCACTGGTGATTAGCGAGTTTCGCGTACGGCCAGGCGGGGCTGTGTTTTACGACCCAGCATACCCATCCAACCTGCGATCGCGGCTTCCACCAGCAGCGTGATCAGGGCGATCCAGCTGGCTTTTGCCGTAGCGGCGGCGGCTTGCTCACCGGCTTCACGGGCTTTCTGCTCCGCTTGTTTTTTCAGTTCCTGATATTTCTGGTAAGCCTGCTCGTAGCTCTGTTGCGTCTGAGCAACGATCTGATCGACTTCCTGATCGCTCTTACCAGTACGGGCTTTAACGATGTTTTTCAGCGCGTCAACGTCGGCAGCCTGAAGGGTAGCCTGGTTACGCTGCACGACGCCTGAGAACCAGCTGGCTAAATCGGTATCGGCATTCTGCTGATCTTTGGCAGTGTCCTCAGCCTGATTTTGCGCGGTATCGGCTTCTTTATTAGCGTCCTGCTGCAGTTTTTCCGGCTGCAATTCTGGCTTGCCGGTCTGACGCAGCGTGGTTTCCAGCTCGTTTTGCAGATTGTTCAGGTCAATATTGTTTTCCTGCAGTTTCTGCTTAATGTTCTGGCCTACAGAAGGCGCTACGCTGGAAATACCGTTGCCCAGCATGTTGAAGCCGGAGCCGATCACGCTGGCAGTACCGCTAACGGCGCTGCTAAGCACAATAGCGAACAGCCACACGCAAACCAGCGTGTTCACGGCCCACATCAGTAATCCGTGCAGCGCGCCTTCACGCTGTGCCAGGCGGCCGGTGATATAGGCGCCCGCACCGACAGAGATCAGCATGCTCAGCCCTGTCCAGATAGTGGCGCCCGTGCCCAGGCCTTCAAGCGGATTTTGTTCTTTTAACGGATCGATCGTGGTCGCGCCAATTGCCGTACCCAGAATGGTTAGCAGCAAATAAATAACCACGGAAAGGATCACGCCTGCGAAAATAGCGCTCCATGAAATACGCTTTAGCGGAATGCCGCTATTTACTTCATTGTAAACCGGATGAACTTGGTGATCGCTCATGAGAGAACTCCCTTGCCTGATATAGGTGTTGTTCCTGAAGACATTATTATCAAAAAGACTCTGTCTCTTGCCATGATAAGCCTGGCACCGGAACCTGGATTCTACCAGGAATAATTTTATTCAGAATTTTTATTTTTTATATCAGAGAGTTGTGTGTTTTTTCTTTGCGTAAAAATGAATGTTCCAGGACGGGCGCAAATACCGGGGGTAATGTTATTCCGCCAGGATGACTTTTTTATTTCCGCAAAAAAAAAGCGGACCTTTCGATCCGCTTCAATTTAAAGTGCGTATTAACCTTCGGCCTGTTTCGCCTGAATGGCGGTCAGGGCGATAGTATAAACAATATCGTCTACTAACGCGCCGCGCGACAGATCGTTAACCGGCTTGCGCATACCCTGCAGCATCGGCCCGATGGAAATAAGATCGGCAGAGCGCTGTACGGCTTTATAGGTGGTGTTACCGGTATTCAGATCCGGGAAGATAAACACGGTGGCGCGACCGGCGACCGGTGAATCCGGCGCTTTGGATTTGGCGACGTCGGCCATAATCGCAGCGTCGTACTGCAACGGGCCGTCGATCACCAGATCCGGGCGTTTCTCTTTGGCGATGCGCGTAGCCTCGCGCACTTTTTCCACGTCGCTGCCCGCGCCGGAGTTGCCGGTCGAGTAGGAGATCATCGCCACGCGCGGCTCAATGCCGAAAGCGGTAGCGGAATCGGCGGACTGGATGGCGATTTCAGCCAGCTGCTCCGGATTCGGATCCGGATTGATGGCGCAGTCGCCATACACCAGCACCTGCTCCGGCAGCAGCATAAAGAACACCGAAGAGACCAGCGAACTGCCCGGCGCGGTTTTAATCAGCTGTAACGGCGGACGAATGGTGTTGGCCGTGGTGTGCACCGCGCCGGAAACCAGACCGTCCACTTCGCTGCTTTCCAGCATCATGGTGCCCAGCATCACGTTGTCTTCCAGCTGCTCCTGCGCCACAACCTCGGTCATGCCTTTGTTTTTACGCAGCTCCACCAGGCGAGGCACATAGTTTTCCCGCACCTGCTGTGGATCGACGATTTCGATGCCTTTGCCCAGCTCGACGCCCTGGGCGGCGGCTACGCGCTGGATCTCATCCGGATTGCCCAGCAGCACGCAGGTAGCGATGCCGCGTTCGGCACAGATAGCGGCCGCTTTAACGGTACGCGGCTCGTCGCCTTCCGGCAGAACGATGCGCTTGCGGGCATGGCGGGCCAGCTCGGTCAGCTGATAGCGGAAGGCCGGCGGCGACAGGCGGCGGCTGCGCTCGGAGGCGGCGGTCAGCGAGTCAATCCAGTCGGCGCTGATATGGCTGGCCACGTATTCCTGCACCCGCTCAACGCGTTGGGTATCGTCGCTGGGCACTTCCAGGTTAAAGCTTTGCAGGCTCAGCGAGGTCTGCCAGGTATTGGTTTTCACCATAAACACCGGCAGGCCGGTCGCGAAGGCGCGTTCGCACAGGCGCTGGATAGGCGCATCGATCTGATAGCCGCCGGTCAGCAGGATAGCGCCGATCTCCACGCCGTTCATTGCCGCCAGGCAGGCAGCCACCAGCACGTCAGGACGGTCGGCGGAGGTCACCAGCAGCGAGCCGGGACGAAAATGCTCCAGCATATGCGGCAGGCTGCGGGCGCAGAACGTCACCGACTTCACGCGGCGCGTGGCAATATCGCCTTCGTTAATAATCTGCGCATTAAGATGGTGGCACATATCGATAGCGCGGGTAGCTATCAGATCGAAGCTCCACGGCACGCAGCCCAGCACCGGCAGCGGACTGTTGACGGCCAGCTGCTGCGGATCGATATTGGCAATGCTGGCCTTGGTGGAGTCATCAAAAATTTCGGAAAGGTCGGGACGGGTACGGCCCTGTTCATCAACAGGCGCGTTCAGCTTATTAACGATCACGCCCGTGATGTTTTTATTTTTGCTGCCGCCGAAACTGCTGCGCGTCAGCTTGATACGCTCCTGTAGCGCTTCCGGCGAATCGTTGCCGGGCGACATCACAAAAACGATCTCCGCGTTCAGCGTTTTGGCGATCTCATAGTTCAGCGCCGTAGCGAACTGATGCTTGCGCGTCGGCACCAGGCCTTCCACCAGCACCACTTCTGCATCTTTGGTGTTCTCGTGGTAGCGCGCGATGATCTCTTCCATCAGCACGTCCTGCTGATTAGCGCCGAGCAGCGATTCCACGCGGCTCATCTGCAGCGGTTCGGCTGCCGGAATCGCGGAGTTTTTACGGATAATCAGCGTGGTCTGGTCAAGCGAATCGCCGCCGGTACGCGGCTGGGCGATAGGTTTAAACACGCTGAGACGGACGCCTTTACGCTCCATCGCGCGGATAACGCCAAGGCTGACGCTGGTAAGACCGACGCTGGTGCCGGTAGGGATGAGCATTATGGTACGAGACAAGGTAAACCTCTCATAATTAGACCCGTTATGCCGATGCTTTAGCGATAACTGCCGGAAAAACAGCGGCGGTGGGTTTCCTGATGTCTGAAACAGCACCGTCAGCCTGAGCTGACGGTGTGCACTTAAGCGGTTAAGCGGCTGGCGTCCTGCGCAATCACCAGCTCTTCGTTAGTCGGGATGACAATAGCAGGTCGGGTGCCTTCTTTATTGATAAAACCCGCTTTGCCGAAGCGAGCGGCCAGATTACGCTCATGATCGGGTTCAAAACCGAGCAGCGCCAGTTTTTTCAGCGTCAGCTCGCGCACCATTGCGGCGTTTTCGCCAATGCCGCCAGTAAAGATAACCGCGTCCAGCCGGCCTTCCATCAGCGCCGTATAGGAACCGATGTATTTGGCAAGGCGATGGCAATAAACGTCCATCGCGCGCTTAGCATCTTCTTTGGTGGTGTAGTTCTCTTCCACGTAGCGGCAGTCGCTGGTCACGCCGGTCAGGCCAAGCAGCCCGGACTCTTTGGTCAGCATTTTGTTGATGGCGTCAACGCTCATCCCCAGCGTGTCGTGCAGGAAAAACACAATCGCCGGATCGATATCGCCGGAGCGGGTGCCCATGACCAGGCCTTCCAGCGGCGTCAGGCCCATAGAGGTGTCCACGCACTCGCCGTTACGAATTGCGCTGACGGAACCGCCGTTGCCCAGATGACAGGTAATGATGTTCAGTTCATGCAGCGGCTTGTTAAGCGCTTTGGCCGCTTCGTGCGTGACGTAGTAGTGGCTGGTACCGTGAGCGCCGTAGCGGCGCACGCCGTGTTCCTTATATAAATGATAAGGCAGGGCATACAGGTAAGACTCTTCCGGCATGCTCTGATGAAACGCGGTATCGAACACCGCCACGTTTTTATCGGAAAGATGCGGAAAGTTTTTCATCGCTTCATCGATACCGATCAGGTGCGCCGGATTATGCAACGGCGCAAAAGAAGAGGCGTCTTTAATACCCTGAACAACGTCCTGGTCAATCACCACGGACTGGGTCAGCTTTTCGCCGCCGTGCACGATACGGTGACCTATTGCAGTAATTTGTGCAGACAGCGCTGGTTTTTGTGCCAGAATAGTTTTAACGATAAAGTTAAGAGCTTCACTGTGAGCTGCGCCAGCGCCCAGGGCCGCTTCCTGTTTTTCGCCTTCCAGTTTCCACTTGATGCGCGCTTCGGGCAGGTGGAAACATTCGGCTAAACCGGAAAGATATTCGTCGCCGTTTGCGGGATCAAGAATGGCGAATTTTAACGAAGAGCTACCGCAGTTCAAAACCAGAACTAACTTACTCGACATGGTAGGTCCTATTGGTTGAGGGTGGCGAAAAAAAACTCAATCAGACTATCAGCGTAGCGCATGAAAGCTGGTACATTATGATGAACATCATGCTGTCGGCATAATTTGTCCGAAAGCAAAAAAATTTCATAAAAACCCAAAGATTTTTTGAATTTGTGCGGGCCGGTCCGTGTGAGCTCAGCAGAATCGCAGCAAGCATGTAACAGCCATTCAACAATCGCGCACAGGATAACCAGAGTGCCTTGTAAAGACAAAATTTTTTGAAGGCTGTAAGGTAAAGTTGTTACGTGGTATTTTTTGTTTAATTTTTATCCGTGAAGTTGAGGTCAACCATGGCAAATGAATCCGGCACTGTCGGTTGGGTCAAGCTGTTTCAGAACGGGCAGCATTATATGAAGACGTGGCCAGCCGACAAGCGTCTTGCGCCTCTGTTTCCGGAAAACAGAGTTACCACGGCGACGCGATTCGGCATCCGTTTTATGCCGCCGCTGGCCGTCTTCGCCATGACCTGGCAGATCGCGTTGGGGGGCCAGCTTGGGCCTGCCGTCGCCACCGCGCTGTTCGCCTGTAGCCTGCCGATGCAGGGCCTGTGGTGGCTGGGCAAACGTTCCGCCACGCCGCTGCCGCCCACGCTGCTTAGCTGGTTTCACGAAGTGCGCGAAAAACTTCAGGCCGCTGGCCAGGCGCTGGCGCCTGTTGAAGGCAAACCTACTTACCAGGCTCTCGCCGACGTGCTGAAGCGCGCTTTCGGTCAGCTGGACAAAACTTTCCTCGACGATCTCTGAGTTCTACGGTTTTCGCCGCTGCGGCGGCGAAAAACTGCCCTGCATCAAAGAAGTAGCGGTTTGCTGTGCCTCGCCACAGCGCGTTATGCGATCCTTGCGCCATCCTTTCATTTTGTCCACCGTGACACCAGGAGTTGATGATGGAAATGAGCCATGCGCAGCGTTTAATCCTTTCTAACCAGTACAAGCTGATGAGCCTGTTGGATCCCGATAATCTTGAGCGCTATCGTCGTCTGCAAACGATCGTCGAACGCGGCTATGGCCTGCAAATGCGCGAGCTGGATCGCGAATTCGGCGAGCTGCCGGAATCCGTCTGCCGTACGCTGATTGATATTATGGAGATGCACCACGCGCTGCATGTGTCCTGGACAAATCTGAAAGATCCCGGCGAAATCGAAGCGCGTCGCCTGCAGTTTTTAGGCTTCGACGCCGCTACCGAGGCGCGATTCCTTGGCTACGTGCGGTTTATGGTACAGATTGAAGGCCGCTATACTCAGTTTGATGCGGGCAGCCACGGCTTTAACGCCCAGACGCCGATGTGGGAAAAGTATCAACGGATGCTGGCCGTATGGCACACTTGCCCAAGGCAGTATCATCTGAGCGCGAACGAGATCGCGCAAATCATCAACGCCTGAGAAGGAACATGTAGTGAAGTGTAAAGGTTTTCTGTTTGATTTGGACGGCACGCTGGTGGACTCTCTCCCGGTAGTCGAACGCGCCTGGGTAAACTGGGCCTCGCGGCACAACATCGCAGCGGATGAGGTGCTGAATTTTATCCACGGCAAGCAGGCTATCACCTCACTGCGTCATTTTATGGCCGGCGCGTCTGAAGAGGCCATCCAGCAGGAGTTTCTGGCGCTGGAAAAAATCGAAGCGGAAGATACCGACGGCATCGTAGCTTTACCGGGCGCGCAGGAACTGCTCGCCACGCTTAACGAGCTGCATATTCCGTGGGCTATCGTTACGTCCGGCTCTGTTCCCGTTGCTTCTGCCCGGCGTAAGGCGGCTGGCCTGCCGGAACCGGAGGTATTCGTCACCGCTGAACGCGTGCAAAACGGTAAGCCGGCACCGGATGCCTATTTACTGGGCGCCCAGCTGCTGGAGCTGGAGCCAGAAGAGTGCGTGGTAGTGGAAGACGCCGCTGCGGGTATCCTTTCCGGCCTCGCGGCGGGCAGCCATGTGATTGCCGTCAACGCCCCTGCCGGTTCACCTCGTCTGGAAGAGGTCGCCATGCAGCTCAGCTCGCTGGAGGAGCTGATCATCAATAAAAACGGTGACGGCACCATCGACGTGCATCGAAAGCACTAACTTATGATTTAGCCCCGCATCCGCGGGGCTTTTTTATGGCATCCTCCCGACAGTTTTGCTCATAAGCGGGAAGCGGATGTGAATAACGAGCTTATCTGGGTGCTGAGCCTGCTGGCAATGGCGATCGCGCTGTTTGTCAGCGGCAAGGTGCGTATGGATGTTGTGGCGCTGCTGGTGATTATCGCCTTTGTGCTTAGCGGCACGCTGACCTTGCAGGAAGCCACGATGGGCTTTAGCGACGCTAACGTGCTGCTGATCGCGGCGCTGTTTGTGATCGGTGAAGGGCTGGTTCGTACCGGCGTGGCGCTGAGAATGGGCGACTGGCTGATGAAAATGGCGGGCAGCAGCGAAGCGAAAATGCTGGCTTTGCTGATGCTGACCGTAGCCGGTCTGGGCGCGTTTATGAGCTCTACCGGCGTGGTGGCGATTTTTATCCCGGTGGTGATGAGCGTCTCGGCGAAGATGAACCGTTCGCCGGGCAGGCTGATGATGCCACTGAGCTTCGCGGGGCTGATCAGCGGCATGCTGACGCTGGTCGCGACGGCGCCCAATCTGGTGATCAACAGCGAGCTGGTGCGGGAAGGGCTGGCGGGTTTCGGCTTCTTCGACGTCACGCCGATCGGGCTGGTCGCGCTGCTGCTGGGCATCGGCTATATGCTTGTCGCGCGTTTCTGGCTGGGCGCGGCGGAAAACAAACAGGCCAGAAAAGGACAGGAACGTACTTTCCGCGATCTGATCAGGGATTACAGGCTGAGCGGCAGAGCGCGCCGCCTGGCCGTGCACCCCGGTTCGCCGCTGATTGGCGAGCCGCTGGACGATTTACGGTTGCGCGAGCGCTACGGCATTAACGTGGTTGGGCTGGAGCGCTGGCGCAAATTCCGGCGGGTGATGGTGCCGGTGACCGGCATGACGCAGTTTCGCGCCCGCGACGTGCTGCTGATCGATATGTCCGCCGCCGATATCGATATCCGCGAATTTTGCAGCGAATACCGGCTGGAACCGATGATCCTGCGCGGCGAATACTTTTCCGATCGGGCGCAGGATGTCGGCATGGCGGAAGTGCTGATTTTTCCCGATTCCGAACTCCAGGGCAAAACGCTGCGGGAAAGCTCGTTCCGTACGCGTTACGGCGTGAGCGTGATCGGCATCCGCCGTCGCGGCGAGGTACTGGAAGGCTTACTGAGCGATCTGCCGCTGGAGCTGGGGGACTGTTTGCTGGTGATCGGCGACTGGAAAAAAATCACTCAGCTGCAGCTACAAAAGCGGGACGTGCTGCTGCTCAGCCTGCCTGCTGAGGTTAAAGACGTCGCGCCCGCCAGCAGCCAGGCGCCGCACGCCATTTTTTGCCTGGCGCTGATGGTTGCCATGATGCTCACCAATGAAATCCCCAATCCCATAGCGGCGCTCATTGCCTGTTTGCTGATGGGTAAATTTCGCTGCATCGATATGGAAAGCGCCTACCGGGCGATCCACTGGCCGAGCATTATTTTAATTGTGGGCATGATGCCGTTTGCGCTGGCGCTGCAAAAAACCGGGGGAATAACGCTGATTGTCGACGGATTGATGGATCTGGCCGGCGGCTATACGCCGCACGTCATGCTGACCTGCCTGTTCGTTCTGTGCGCGACTATCGGTCTGTTTATCTCTAATACCGCCACGGCGGTGCTGATGGCGCCGGTTGGCGTCGCCGCAGCGCATCAAATGGGCGTTTCGCCTTATCCTTTCGCCATGATTGTCGCGGTAGCGGCTTCCAGCGCCTTTATGACGCCGGTTTCCAGTCCGGTCAACACGCTGGTGCTGGGGCCGGGCGGCTATCGCTTCAGCGATTTTGTCAAAACGGGCGTGCCTTTTACGCTGCTGATTATGGTGGTCAGCGTGCTGCTGGTGCCGCTGCTCTTCCCGTTTTAATCGCGGCTACAGCGATTGCTGGCTGATTTCATCCAGCGACAGGCTGAAGCTCGGCACGAAGACCTCTACAAAATAGTCCATTTCCGGGCTGCGCCGTTGAGTCAGGGTCTTTTCCAGCCGGGCTTTCGCCAGCTGAAACTCATGGTTACCGGCGGCCAGCTCTTCCAGACATTTCAGGTAGGCGCAGAGCGCATCAGCCTGCTTGACGATAGCCGTCTCGTCTTCGCTGCGCTGCTGCTCGTCCAGCAGCGGTCGCCAGGCATCCTGCAGCTCGTCGGGCAGCATCTCGACCAGCTTCTGCTGCGCTATCTTTTCAATCTTCTTATATTCGTTGGCGATCTGCGCGTTGTAATACTTTACCGGCGTTGGCAAATCGCCCGTCAGGACTTCGCTGGCGTCGTGGTACATCGCCATCAGCGCGATCCGTTCCGCGTTAAGGTTGCCGTTGAATTTTTTATTTTTAATCACTGCCAGTGCATGGGCCACCATCGCCACCTGCAGGCTGTGTTCGGAAACGTTTTCCGTGCGCACGTTGCGCATTAGCGGCCAGCGGTTGATGAGTTTAAGACGGGAGAGATGGGCGAAAAAATGACTTTGATTCATCGGACGGTTTCCTGTGCCTGAAGACCAGAGCGGTAAGTATTCCGCTCTGGCATCACGGTAGTTTACAGAATGCAGCGATATTGGCCGATCCGGTTCGGTATCAGACTACTGGCGATAGCCTTCCAGGAAACGGCCGAACTTGCTGATAGCCATTTCAAGATCGTTTACGTGGGGAAGGGTAACGATGCGCACATGATCCGGCCATGGCCAGTTAAAGGCGCTGCCCTGCACCAGCAGCACTTTTTCCTGCAGCAGGAAATCCAGCACCATTTTCTGATCGTCATGGAGATTGAATTTTTTGGCATCGATTTTCGGGAACATATAAAGCGCGCCGTCCGGCTTGACGCAGCTGACGCCCGGAATATCGTTGATCAGTCCCCAGGCGCGCTGGCGCTGTTCATACAGCCTGCCGCCCGGCACGATAAACTCGCTGATGCTCTGGTAGCCGCCCAGCGCGGTCTGAATGGCGTGCTGCGCAGGCACGTTAGCGCACAGGCGCATTGAGGCCAGCATTTCCAGCCCTTCAATGTAGCCTTTGGCATGTTTTTTCGGCCCGTTCAGCACCATCCAGCCCTGGCGGAACCCCGCCACGCGGTAGGTTTTTGACAGACCGTTAAAGGTAATGGTTAACAGATCCGGCGCCAGCGCGGCGATAGAGTGGTGCTGAGCGGCGTCATAAAGGATTTTGTCGTAGATTTCATCGGCGAAAATGATCAAATTATGCTGTCTGGCCAGCTCCACGACTTCCAGCAGCAGCTCCTTGCTGTAAACTGCGCCGGTTGGGTTATTTGGGTTAATAATCACGATACCGCGCGTGCGCGGAGTGATTTTACTGCGAATGTCGTCCAGGTCCGGGAACCAGCCAGCCGACTCGTCACAAAGGTAGTGCACCGCTTTACCGCTGGAAAGCGAAACGGCGGCCGTCCATAGCGGATAATCGGGCGCCGGCACCAGCATCTCATCGCCGCTGTTCAGCAATGCCTGCATCGATTGCACGATCAGTTCGGAAACGCCGTTGCCGATATAAACGTCCTCGACGGTGATTTCGCGCAGGCCGCGAGCCTGATAGTGCTGCACGATAGCTTTACGCGCCGAATAGAGACCTTTAGAGTCGCAGTAACCCTGCGCGCTCGGCAGGTTGCGAATAACATCGACCAGGATTTCGTCAGGGGCTTCAAAACCAAAAGGCGCAGGATTGCCAATATTGAGCTTGAGGACTTTATTGCCTTCTTCTTCAAGGCGTCTGGCTTCTTTTAATACCGGGCCTCGGATGTCATAACAAACGTTATCGAGCTTGCTGGATTTATCAATTGGGGTCATTTCATTCGCCTTTGGCTGAGCCGCATTCCTGCCGTGGAAAAGTAAACCCGCACAATGTACTCCTCTCGCCAGCGCTTTTGAAGCCCGATAGCGGGTTTGCCCGGCGCGCCTGCGCGTTGTCTGAACGGCACAGCAGCAAAGCCCGTTCAGGTTCGACGCTTTTTCCTGGAGAAGGTTTAATAAAACTTACGCCTGCATTGGGTGCAGGCGCGTGTAAAAAAGCCCGTTTTTTTGCAAGCAAGAAGGCCATTTTTGTAACGATTAGGTAAAATAAGATGCATTGACACCGCATGAAACTATTCAGCTTTGCTTAACTGGCTGGTCAGTGGTTGCCCATCACCGCAGCAACAGGCGACGGTGACAAAAAGCGACAGAACCTTAACGGGAGAGCAGTCGTTGCTGATATATTGTTACTAATTGATAAATTTTTATGGTGCAAAGCGAGCAGAAGGTGCGATCCACAATAAAAAATTATTTTACTGATAAGAATAATCGGATTTGGGCTTAAAAAGTAATCGACAGTATGTCAGGATATCCTTCAGGAAAAAGGACGTATGACGAGCCTGTTTCCGGAACAATATTTAGCGCGTTTTATCGCCAATAATGTTAAGCTTTGTTTATTATTATTCCACTGTGACTACAGTGTTCTGGCTGTTTGATTTTTTATGGTTGTCTTACACTAACAGCGCCGGGCTAATCCAGCGGGCGGCTGGACGGTAACAGGGTGTGGCGGCAGGTAACCTGACGCACGCTGAAGTACCAAACGTATAAATCTGTCAGCGGCCTTGCAACGGCATCAGTCGGGCATATTGGGCCGCTGGGATAACGCGTTTGTGATTAAGGCAATGACGAGCCAACGGGTCGCATTGCCTACGGTTGTCTCTCTATCTTATTGATAAAGCAGATAATAACACCAGGATAGTAGTATCTTAAAAATCTTATAAAAGTGAAGAAAACATGACCAGTGCAAATCGTCCAATTCTTAATCTCGATCTCGATCTGCTCAGAACGTTTGTGGCCGTCGCCGATCTGAATACTTTTGCCGCTGCCGCGGCGGCAGTATGCCGTACGCAGTCTGCTGTCAGCCAGCAGATGCAGCGTCTGGAGCAGCTGGTAGGGAAAGAGCTGTTCGCCCGGCATGGCCGTAATAAGCTGCTGACCGAGCACGGTATTCAGCTGCTGGGCTACGCCAGAAAAATCCTGCGCTTTAACGATGAAGCCTGCACCTCGCTGATGTACAGCAATATCCAGGGCGTGCTGACTATCGGCGCTTCTGACGATACGTCAGACACCATTCTGCCTTTCCTGCTCAACCGCGTGACCTCGGTTTATCCGAAGCTGGCTATCGATGTTCGCGTCAAGCGTAATCCATTTATGATGGAAATGCTGAACCAGGGAGAAGTAGACCTGGTGGTAACCACTTCCAGCCCGATGAACTTTACCTGGCAGGTCCTGCGTACTTCGCCCACGCTCTGGTACTGTGCGGCCGATTACGTGTTCCAGCGCGGAGAAGCAATTCCTCTGGTGTTGCTGGACGAGCCAAGCCCTTATCGTGATATGGCTATCGATCACCTTAACGAAGCGGGTATCCCGTGGCGTATCTCTTATGTGGCCTCTACGCTGGCTGCCGTCCGCGCCGCCGTTAAAGCGGGTCTGGGCGTGACCGCTCGTCCGGTAGAGATGATGAGCCCGGAACTCCGCGTGATGGGTGCAGCCGAAGGGTTGCCGATGCTGCCGGATACGGAATACCTGCTGTGCCGCAATCCGGAAAGCGATAACGAACTGGCGCTGGCTATTTTCAACGCCATGGAGTCGAGCAACGATCCCTACAATCTGACCGCTACGGGTCAGGATCGCTCCGCTTTTGCAGATGAAGACGAGTGATAATTCGGTTTCTCTAACATGCTGATTAATATTCACAAAAGTTAGCAGAGCTGTCTAAAAAAGCCTTTCGAAACGGTTAGTTTTTCGGAGGGCTTTTTTTATGCCTTAATTTCCTTTCTCCCGCGTTTTTCTCCTGGTCTTTTTTATGCTGGTGTTTTAAAAAGCGCCAACGCCGTTTGTTGACCTTATCTGGCATCGTGAAAAAATTAAAAATCAAATTGAATTGATTTTGCTCACTTCTGCCTGGCTATTTTTTTCTCATAAAGACTAAAACCGTGTGCTGGATCAAAAAAATAACCCTTGTAAGGGGAAGGAAATGCAGGCAATTCCTGCCAGAATAGCCTGTGTTAAAACCGCGATCCGTGCAGGGAAATACCCGCTACACTTTAGTGCAGGGTCGGTCACTGACACGATTTAGCGCAATCTTTGCGCATCAAATGTTAAATAAATGCTACTTGTGTAAAATAACCTACGGATACTTTTATGAAAGTTGACAGAAGGTTATATAAAGGAGTAAAAAACCCCATAAAATTGCTGCTTAATCAACAAAGACAGCATAGTTTATCTGGTTTTTTATTTTTTCCCGTGAATCGAGGCTTCAGCCAACTGCCGTGCATGAGAGCAGCCCCCTGACGCCCTTTATTGAGTTAAGCAGAGTGTATGTCAACAACCACTGAAGTCGTCGCTCATCATTGGGCGTTTGCCGTATTTCTGATCGTCTCCATCGGTCTGTGCTGTGCAATGTTAGCCGGAGCGTGGTTTCTGGGCGGAAAAGCACGCGGAAGATACACAAATACCCCTTTTGAGTCCGGCGCCGCGCCGGTCGGCACCGCCAAGATGCGCATGTCCGCCAAGTTCTACCTGGTCGCCATGTTCTTCGTCATTTTCGACGTGGAAGCGCTCTATCTGTATGCATGGTCGACCGCCATCCGCGAAAGCGGCTGGATCGGCTTTATCGAAGCCACCATCTTTATTTTGGTACTGCTTGCCGGACTGGTTTATCTGGTGCGGATCCGCGCGCTGGACTGGGCACCCCCACCTCGCCGTGTGGTAGCCAAAACCACTACCGTTTCGCATTCCCATCGTCACACGCAGTAAAAGCGAGGCATAACAATGGATTATACGCTAACCCGCGCAGACCCGAACGGCGATAACGATCGCTACCCGCTGCAGAAGCAGGAGATCGTCACCGACCCGCTGGAAAAGCACGTTCATCAAAGCGTTTATATGGGCAAGCTCGAACATGCTCTGCACGATATGGTGAACTGGGGACGTAAAAACTCTCTGTGGCCGTTTAACTTCGGCCTTTCCTGTTGTTACGTAGAGATGACAACTTCCTTTACCTCCGTGCACGACGTGGCGCGATTTGGTTCCGAAGTTATCCGCGCCTCGCCTCGTCAGGCCGACTTCATGGTAGTAGCCGGTACGCCTTTCACCAAAATGGCACCGGTTATTCAGCGTCTTTACGACCAGATGCTGGAGCCCAAGTGGGTGATTTCGATGGGTGCCTGCGCTAACTCGGGCGGCATGTACGATATCTATTCCGTGGTGCAGGGCGTGGATAAATTCCTGCCGGTTGACGTTTATATTCCCGGCTGTCCGCCGCGCCCCGAAGCCTATATGCAGGCTCTGCTGCTGCTCCAGGAATCGATCGGCAAAGAGCGTCGTCCGCTTTCCTGGGTGGTCGGCGATCAGGGCGTTTATCGAGCCAACATGCAGTCCGAACGTGAAAGGAAGCAGGGCGAACGCATTGCGGTCACCAACTTGCGCACCCCGGACGAAATTTAAGAGTTAATGAACAAGGCCCAAACAGCACGCAGAAAAAAATAATACGCGGGCGGCCTGTTCTGACGCCAATACTGAGTGCCTGTCGACAGGCCCACATGGTGAACGACCTATGACAGATTTAACCACGCAAGATCTCGCTCAGCCAGAATGGCAAACCCGGGATCACCTGGATGATCCGGTGATCGGCGAATTGCGTAACCGTTTTGGGCCAGATGCCTTTACCGTTCAGCCAACCCGCACCGGCATTCCGGTGGTCTGGGTAAGACGCGAACAATTATTGGAAATTGTAGAGTTTCTGCGCAAGCTGCCGAAGCCTTATGTCATGCTGTACGATCTGCACGGTATGGACGAACGCCTGCGCACGCATCGCGACGGACTGCCAGCGGCGGATTTTTCCGTTTTCTATCACCTGCTGTCCATTGAGCGCAATCGCGACATTATGCTCAAGGTGGCGCTGTCCGAAAACGATTTGCATGTACCTACCATCACCAAAATTTTCGCCAACGCCAACTGGTACGAGCGCGAAACCTGGGAGATGTTCGGCATTACGTTTGACGGCCATCCGCACCTGACGCGCATCATGATGCCGCAAACCTGGGAAGGCCATCCGCTGCGTAAAGATTACCCGGCGCGCGCCACCGAATTCGATCCCTTCGAGCTGACCAAGCAGAAAGAAGATCTGGAAATGGAGGCGATGACCTTCAAACCGGAAGAGTGGGGCATGAAGCGCGGCACCGCCAACGAGGACTTTATGTTCCTCAACCTGGGCCCTAACCATCCTTCGGCGCACGGTGCTTTCCGCATTATTTTGCAGCTGGACGGCGAAGAGATTGTCGACTGCGTGCCGGATATCGGCTACCACCATCGTGGCGCGGAGAAGATGGGCGAGCGCCAGTCCTGGCACAGCTATATCCCCTATACCGACCGCATTGAATATCTTGGCGGCTGCGTAAACGAGATGCCTTACGTGCTGGCGGTAGAAAAGCTGGCGGGCATTAAAGTGCCTGAGCGCGTTGACGTGATCCGCGTGATGCTTTCCGAACTGTTCCGTATCAACAGCCACCTTCTCTATATTTCTACTTTTATTCAGGACGTCGGGGCGATGTCACCGGTGTTCTTTGCCTTTACCGACCGCCAGAAAATTTATGACGTGGTGGAAGCTATTACCGGCTTCCGTATGCATCCGGCGTGGTTCCGCATCGGCGGCGTGGCGCACGATCTGCCGAAGGGCTGGGATCGTCTGCTGCGCGAATTCCTTGACTGGATGCCGAAGCGCCTGAAGGCCTACGAACAGACGGCGCTGAAAAACTCCGTGCTGATTGGCCGCGCCAAAGGCGTATCCGCCTACAACATGGAAGAGGCGCTGGCATGGGGCACCACGGGCGCGGGCCTGCGCGCAACCGGTCTGGACTTCGACGTGCGCAAATGGCGTCCTTACTCCGGCTACGAAAACTTTGATTTTGAAGTGCCGATTGGTGACGGCATCAGCTGCGCCTACACCCGCGTTATGCTGAAAATGGAAGAGATGCGGCAGAGTATGCGCATCCTGGAACAGTGCCTGAAAAACATGCCGGAAGGGCCGTTTAAAGCCGATCATCCGTTGACCACGCCGCCGCCGAAAGAGCGCACGCTGCAGCATATTGAAACGCTGATCACCCACTTCCTGCAGGTTTCGTGGGGTCCGGTGATGCCGGCCAACGAGTCTTTCCAGATGATTGAAGCTACCAAAGGGATCAACAGCTACTATCTGACCAGCGACGGCAGCACCATGAGCTACCGCACCCGCGTGCGCACGCCTAGCTTCCCGCATCTGCAGCAGATCCCTTCCGTCATCAACGGCAGCCTGGTATCCGATCTGATCGTTTACCTCGGCAGTATTGATTTTGTTATGTCAGACGTGGACCGCTAATTATGCACGATCAAAGAATTGCGATCGAAACGATCGAGCCTTCAGATGCTTTCGTCCTGAGTGCGACAGAGCATGATGCGATAGAACAGGAAAAGCACCATTACGAAGATGCGCGGGCGGCGTCGATTGAAGCGCTGAAAATCGTGCAGAAACAGCGTGGCTGGGTGCCGGATGGCGCTATCAAAGCCATTGCCGACGTGCTGGGCATTCCGGCCAGCGACGTAGAGGGCGTAGCCACGTTTTACAGCCAGATCTTCCGCCAGCCGGTTGGCCGCCATGTGATCCGCTACTGCGACAGCGTGGTGTGCCATATCACCGGCTATCAGGGTATTCAGGCAGCGCTGGAAGCCAGCCTGAACATCAAGCCGGGCCAGACCACGCCGGACGGCCGCTTTACGCTGCTGCCGACCTGCTGCCTGGGCAACTGCGACAAAGGCCCGACGATGATGGTGGATGAGGACACGCATGTGCATCTCACGCCGGAAAACGTCGTCACGTTACTGGAGCAGTATCAATGACCATTAAAGAGATTGTTCGTACTGCAGAGACGCACCCGCTGACCTGGCGTATGCGCGAAGACAAGCAGGCGGTGTTCCTCGATGAATATCGCAGCAAAAACGGCTATGCCGGAGCGGAAAAGGCGCTGAAGGGCATGGCGCCTGACGAAATCGTGGCGCTGGTAAAAGATTCCGGCCTGAAAGGGCGCGGCGGCGCAGGTTTCTCCACGGGACTGAAGTGGAGCCTGATGCCGAAAGACGAATCCATGAACATTCGTTACCTGCTGTGTAACGCCGATGAGATGGAGCCGGGCACCTATAAAGACCGTCTTCTGATGGAGCAAATGCCGCACCAGCTGGTGGAAGGGATGCTGATTAGCGCCTTCGCGCTGAAAGCGTATCGCGGCTATATCTTCCTGCGCGGCGAATATATTGAAGCGGCCGTCAACCTGCGTCGCGCCATCGCGGAAGCGACCGAAGCGGGCTATCTCGGCAAAAACATTCTGGGCACCGGCTTTGATTTCGAGCTGATCGTGCATACCGGCGCGGGCCGCTATATCTGCGGTGAAGAAACCGCGCTGATTAACTCGCTGGAAGGCCGCCGCGCTAACCCGCGCTCCAAGCCGCCTTTCCCTGCTTCGGCAGGCGTCTGGGGCAAGCCGACCTGCGTCAATAACGTGGAAACGCTGTCCAATGTGCCGGCAATCCTCGCCAACGGCGTCGACTGGTACAAGAACATCTCTAAGAGCGACGATACCGGCACCAAGATGATGGGCTTTTCCGGCCGGGTGAAAAACCCTGGCGTCTGGGAGCTGCCTTTCGGCACCACGGCGCGCGAAATTCTGGAAGAGTACGCGGGCGGCATGCGCGATGGCCTGAAGTTTAAAGCCTGGCAGCCGGGCGGCGCGGGCACCGACTTCCTGACCGAATCGCATCTGGATCTGCCGATGGAGTTCGCCAGCATTGGCAAAGCGGGCAGCCGTCTGGGCACCGCGCTGGCGATGGCGGTCGACCACGAAATCAATATGGTATCGCTGGTGCGCAACCTGGAAGAGTTTTTTGCTCGCGAGTCGTGCGGCTGGTGTACGCCGTGCCGCGACGGCCTGCCGTGGAGCGTAAAAATCCTGCGCGCGCTGGAGCGGAAAGAAGGGCAGCCGGGCGATATCGAAACCCTGCTGCAGCTTTGCCGCCAGCTTGGGCCGGGCAAAACTTTCTGTGCGCACGCGCCGGGCGCGGTAGAGCCGCTGCAGAGCGCCATCAAGTATTTCCGTGAAGAATTTGAAGCCGGCATGGCGCCGCAGGTTTACAGCAACGCGCACACGATCGCCGGTATCCAGGCGAACCTGTTGAAGGCGCGCTGGTAAAAATACCGTGCAAACAAAGAAATGCGCGAAATAACCAAATTAATTGGCGTTGTAGCCAGGCAGCAAGAGAACGCATCCCCGGCAGCTTACTTCAGTAAGTGACCGGGGTAAGAGAACGCCGCTAACACCGCTACAACGTCAGGTAAGACGGTTATTTAAAGAATTGTGTTTAACGCTCGGTTTCGAGCCTTACTTGAGCAATTTCACTATGGCTACAATTCATGTAGACGGTAAAGAATACGACGTCGACGGCGCGGACAACCTGCTACAGGCTTGCCTCTCGCTCGGCCTTGATATTCCTTATTTTTGCTGGCATCCGGCGCTCGGTAGCGTCGGTGCCTGCCGCCAGTGCGCGGTAAAGCAATTCCAGAATGCCGAAGATACCCGTGGTCGCCTGGTGATGTCCTGTATGACGCCAGCCTCCGACGGCACCTTTATTTCTATTGATGACGGCGAAGCGAAAGAGTTTCGGGAAAGCGTGGTGGAGTGGCTGATGACCAACCACCCGCACGACTGTCCGGTCTGTGAAGAGGGCGGTAACTGCCATCTCCAGGATATGACGGTGATGACCGGCCACAGCTTCCGCCGCTACCGCTTTACCAAACGCACCCACCGCAATCAGGATCTCGGCCCGTTCATCTCGCACGAAATGAACCGTTGTATCGCCTGCTATCGCTGCGTGCGCTACTACAAAGATTACGCGGACGGCAAAGACCTGGGCGTGTATGGCGCGCATGACAACGTCTACTTCGGTCGCCCGGAAGACGGTGTGCTGGAGAGCGAGTTCTCCGGCAACCTGGTGGAAATCTGCCCTACCGGCGTATTTACCGATAAAACGCACTCCGAGCGTTATAACCGTAAATGGGATATGCAGTACGCGCCAAGCATCTGCCAGCAGTGCAGCGTCGGCTGCAACACCAGCCCCGGCGAGCGTTACGGCGAACTGCGTCGTATTGAGAACCGCTATAACGGCACCGTAAACCAGTACTTCCTGTGCGACCGTGGCCGCTTCGGCTATGGCTACGTCAACCTGAAGGATCGTCCGCGCCAGCCGATGCAGCGTCGCGGCGACGACTGGATCGCGCTCAACGCCGAGCAGGCGATGCAGGGCGCGGCGGACGTGCTGCGCCAGGCGAAAAAAGTGATTGGTATCGGTTCGCCACGCGCCAGCGTTGAAAGCAACTTCGCGCTGCGTGAGCTGGTCGGTGCCGAGAACTTCTCCACCGGTATTCCGGCTGGCGAGCAAGCGCGTCTGGAACTGATGCTGAAAGTACTGCGCGAAGGCGGTATCCATACGCCAGCGCTGCGCGAAATCGAAAGCTACGATGCCGTGCTGGTGCTGGGCGAAGATCTGACCCAGGTCGGCGCACGCATCGCGCTCTCCGTGCGCCAGGCCGTTAAGGGCAAAGCGCGCGAAATGGCGGCGGCGCAGAAAGTGGCCGACTGGCAGATTGCGGCGATTATGAACATCGGCCAACACGCCAAACATCCGCTGTTTGTCACCAACGTAGACGAAACCCGTCTGGACGACATCGCCGCCTGGAGCTATCGCGCACCGGTGGAAGATCAGGCGCGTCTGGGCTTCGCTATTGCTAACGCGCTGGATGAAACGGCGCCGGCGGTAGACGGTCTCGATCGTGAACTGAGCGGTAAGATCGACGTAGTGGTACAGGCGCTGGCCGGCGCGAAGAAACCGCTGATTATTTCCGGCGTGCACGCGGGCAGCGAGGCGATGATCCAGGCGGCGGCTAACGTTGCCAGAGCGCTGAAAGGACGCGGCGCGGACGTGGGTATCACTTTGCTATCCGGCGCAGCCAATAGCGTGGGCCTGGGCATGATCGGCGGCAAGCCGCTGGATGCAGCGCTCGACGAGCTTTCAAGTGGTTCTGCCGATGCCGTTATCATTATGGAAAACGATCTCTATCGCCATGCGCCAAAAGCCCGTGTCGATGCGGCGTTGACCAACACGCCGAACGTGATCGTTATCGATCATCAACGCACGGCGACCACCGAGAAAGCGGGTCTGATCCTTTCCACCGCCAGCTTTGCAGAAAGCGACGGCACCGTGGTCAATCAGGAAGGCCGCGCGCAGCGCTTCTTCCAGGTTTACGATCCGTCCTACTACGATGACAAAATCCAGATGCTGGAAAGCTGGCGCTGGCTGCACTCGCTGGCCAGCACCATCAGCAGCCGCGAAGTGGACTGGACGCAGCTCGATCACGTGATCGATGCCTGCGTGGCGGCACTGCCGCAGCTGGCCGGGATCAAGGCCGCCGCGCCGGACGCCAGCTTCCGTATTCGCGGTCAGAAACTGGCCCGCTCGCCGATCCGCGCCAGCGGCCGTACCGCGGCTCGCGCCAATATCAGCGTGCACGAACCGCGTCAGCCGCAGGATAAAGACACCATTTTCGCCTTCTCTATGGAAGGGAACAACCAGCCGAATGCGCCTCGTTCGCAGATCCCGTTTGCCTGGGCGCCAGGCTGGAACTCTCCGCAGGCGTGGAATAAGTTCCAGGACGAAGTGGGCGGCAAACTGCGCTTTGGCGATCCGGGCGTGCGCCTGTTCGAAGCGGGCGAAGGCCAGCTGGAATGGTTCACCGCCGTGCCGGAAGCCTTCGCGGGCAAAGAGAACGGCTGGCGCGTCGCGCCTTACTTCCATCTGTTCGGCAGCGAAGAGATGACCCAGCGTTCACCGGTATTCCAGCAGCGTATGCCGCTGCCTTACGTGATGGTTAACCCGCAAGACGCGGCGAAACTGGGCGTCAACGCAGGCGCTACGGTCGCCTTCCGCTGCGCGGGCGAAACGCTGCGTCTGCCGGTTCGCTTCTCGACCGCCTTGCAGGCAGGGCAGGTGGGTTTACCGTTGGGCTTGCCGGGCGTACCGCCGTTCTTGCTGGGGGCAAGTATTGAGGATCTGCAGGAGGCAACACAATGAGCTGGCTGACACCGGAAGTTACAGATGTACTGATTGCCGTCGGCAAAGCGCTGGTGATCCTGTTTGTGGTGGTAGGCTGCGGCGCCTTTATGAGCTTTGGCGAACGTCGCCTGCTGGGCCTGTTCCAGAACCGCTACGGGCCAAACCGCGTCGGCTGGGGCGGTTCGCTCCAGCTGGTGGCGGATATGATCAAAATGTTCTTTAAAGAGGACTGGACGCCGCCGTTTACCGACCGCGTGATTTTTACGCTGGCGCCGATGATCGCGTTCACCTCGCTGCTGCTGGCAATGGCCATTGTGCCGGTCACCTCGACCTGGATGGGCGCGGATCTGAATATCGGTCTGCTGTTTTTCCTGATGATGGCCGGTCTGGCCGTGTACGCGGTGCTGTTTGCGGGCTGGTCGAGTAATAACAAATACTCGCTGCTGGGCGCGATGCGCGCCTCGGCGCAGACGCTGAGCTACGAAGTGTTCCTCGGCCTGTCGCTGATGGGCGTGGTGGCGCAGGCCGGTTCCTTCAATATGGTGGATATCGTCAACAGCCAGCAGCACCTGTGGAACATCATTCCGCAGTTCTTTGGCTTCCTGACCTTTGCCATTGCGGGCGTCGCGGTCTGTCACCGTCATCCTTTTGACCAGCCGGAAGCAGAGCAGGAGCTGGCCGACGGTTACCACATCGAATACGCCGGTATGAAGTTCGGCCTGTTCTTTGTCGGTGAATACGTCGGTATCGTAACCGTCTCTTCCCTGATTGTGACGCTGTTCTTCGGCGGCTGGAACGGTCCGTGGCTGCCGCCCGTTTTCTGGTTCGCGATTAAAACAGCTTTCTTCATGATGATGTTTATTCTGATCCGTGCTGCGCTGCCGCGTCCGCGCTACGACCAGGTGATGTCGTTCGGCTGGAAAGTATGTCTGCCGTTGACGCTGTTGAACCTGCTGGCGACTGCCGCAGTGATTCTGTACAACGCGCAGTAAGAGGTTATTACCATGAAAATAAAAGATATTCTGGTAGGGTTCGGCACCACGGTACGCAGTATCGTCCTGATCGGATCGAATGCTTTTGCCAAGCGTGAAACGCAGATGTACCCGGAGGAGCCGGTCTATTTGCCGCCTCGCTACCGTGGCCGCATCGTGCTGACCCGCGATCCCGACGGCCAGGAGCGCTGCGTGGCCTGTAACCTGTGCGCGGTAGCCTGTCCGGTAGGCTGTATTTCGCTGCAAAAGGCAGAAACGCTGGACGGCCGTTGGTATCCGGAGTTTTTCCGCATCAACTTCTCGCGCTGCATTTTCTGCGGCCTGTGTGAAGAAGCCTGTCCGACCACCGCTATCCAGCTTACCCCTGATTTCGAGCTGGGCGAGTTTAAGCGGCAGGATCTGGTTTATGAAAAAGAGAACCTGCTGATCTCCGGGCCGGGCAAATATCCGGAATATAACTTCTACCGGATGGCGGGCATGGCGATCGAAGGCAAAGACAAAGGTGAAGCGGAAAGCGAAGCCAAACCCATCGACGTCAAGGGTTTGTTACCTTAAGGAGCCAGGCATGGAATTTGCGTTTTATCTTTGCGGACTGGTGGCCGTGCTGACGACGTTGCGCGTTATCACCCACACCAACCCGGTCCACGCGCTGTTATATCTGATTATTTCACTGCTTTCGGTGGCGGGCGTGTTTTTCTCGCTGGGCGCTTATTTCGCCGGGGCGCTGGAAATTATCGTTTATGCGGGCGCTATCATGGTGCTGTTCGTGTTTGTGGTGATGATGCTAAACCTGGGCGACAGCGTGCAGGCGCAGGAGCGCGAGTGGCTGAAGCCGGGCGTCTGGTTCGGCCCCGGTCTGCTGTCGCTGCTGCTGCTGGTGGTGATGGTTTACGCCATCCTGACTATTAATGACCAGGGCATTGACGGCACGATGATCGATGCCAAAGCGGTCGGCATCAGCCTGTTCGGCCCTTACGTTCTGGCGGTGGAGCTGGCTTCCATGCTGCTGCTGGCCGGTCTGGTGGTGGCTTACCATATCGGTCGCGAACAGCGTCCGGGCGAGGTGTTAAGCAATCGCCCTGATGCGGTGAAAAAGGAGGAAAACGCATGATCCCTTTGCAACACGGGCTTATCCTGGCGGCCATCCTGTTTGTGCTTGGCCTGACCGGCGTGGTGATCCGCCGCAACCTGCTGTTTATGCTGATCAGCCTTGAGATCATGATCAACGCGGCGGCGCTGGCGTTTGTGGTCGCGGGCAGCTATTGGGGACAGGCGGACGGTCAGGTGATGTATATCCTGGCGATCAGCCTGGCCGCTGCCGAGGCAAGTATTGGCCTGGCGCTGCTGCTGCAGCTGCATCGTCGCAGCCAGAACCTCAATATTGATAAAGTGAGCGAGATGCGCGGATGAATCTTCTCTATTTAACTATTTTATTCCCGCTGATCGGTTTCGTGCTGCTGGCGTTTTCGCGCGGCCGCTGGTCAGAAAATCTGGCCGCTACGGTAGGGATGGGCTCCGTAGGGCTGGCCGCGCTGGTCACGCTCTATGCCGGACTGGATTTCTTTGCGCAGGGCCAGGCGGTGTTTAATCAGGCGCTGTGGACCTGGATGCACGTTGGCAACTTTGATATCAAAGTCAACCTGACGCTGGACGGCCTGTCTCTGACCATGCTGTCGGTGGTCACGGGCGTTGGCTTCTTTATCCATATGTTCGCCTCCTGGTATATGCGCGGCGAAGAGGGCTACTCGCGCTTTTTCGCCTATACCAACCTGTTTATCGCCAGCATGGTGGTATTGGTGCTGGCCGATAACCTGATGCTGATGTATCTGGGCTGGGAAGGCGTAGGGCTTTGCTCTTACCTGCTGATCGGTTTCTACTACACCAACCCGAACAACGGCGCGGCGGCGATGAAAGCTTTTATCATCACGCGCGTCGGCGACGTCTTCCTGGCGTTTGCGCTGTTTATTCTCTACAACGAGCTGGGCACGCTGAACTTCCGTGAGATGGTCGAGCTGGCGCCTGCGCACTTTGCGGCGGATAACCCTATGCTGCAATGGGCGACGCTGATGCTGCTTGGCGGCGCGGTAGGTAAATCGGCACAGCTGCCGCTGCAAACCTGGCTGGCGGATGCGATGGCAGGCCCGACGCCGGTCTCTGCGCTGATCCACGCCGCGACCATGGTAACGGCGGGCGTTTATCTGATTGCCCGCAGCCACGGTCTGTTCCTGATGACGCCGGAAGTGCTGCACCTGGTGGGGATTATTGGCGCGATTACGCTGGTGCTGGCGGGATTTGCCGCGCTGGTGCAAACCGATATCAAACGCGTGCTTGCCTACTCCACCATGAGCCAGATTGGCTACATGTTCCTGGCGCTTGGCGTGCAGGCGTGGGACGCGGCGATTTTCCATCTGATGACCCATGCGTTCTTTAAAGCGCTGCTGTTCCTCTCGTCCGGTTCGGTGATCCTGGCCTGCCACCACGAGCAGAACATTTTCAAAATGGGCGGCCTGCGCAAAAGCATCCCGCTGGTTTATGCCTGCTTCCTGGTAGGCGGCGCGGCGCTGTCGGCGCTGCCGCTGATCACCGCTGGCTTCTTCAGTAAGGACGAGATCCTGGCGGGTGCGCTGGCGAACGGTCATATTAATCTGATGGTGGCCGGTCTGGTCGGGGCCTTTATGACCTCGCTCTACACCTTCCGCATGATTTTTATTACCTTCCACGGCGAAGAGAAAATTCACGCGCACGCAGGCAAAGGCATTACGCACCATCTGCCGCTGATTGTGCTGCTGATCCTCTCCACCTTTATTGGTGCGCTGATTGTTCCTCCGCTGCGCGGCGTGCTGCCGGAAACCACCGAGCTGGCGCACGGCAGCGTGCTGACGCTGGAAATCACTTCTGGCGTAGTGGCGATTATCGGCATCCTGCTGGCGGCCTTTCTGTGGCTGGGCAAACGCTCGCTGGTTAACAGCATCTCCGGCAGCGCGGTTGGCCGATTCTTCACCACCTGGTGGTTCGCCGCCTGGGGCTTCGACTGGCTTTACGACAAAATTTTCGTCAAGCCTTATCTGTTCGTCGCCTGGGCCCTGTCACGCGATCCGCTGAATGCGCTGATGAATATCCCGGCCCTGTTCTCCCGCCTGGCTAACAAAGGGCTGGTGGTCAGCGAAAACGGCTATCTGCGCTGGTACGTCGCTTCGATGAGCGTCGGTGCGGTCGTGGTGCTCGCGCTGTTGATGGTGGTCTAAAAGTTTGTGAGCGGGGTGGGGTAAACACTCACCCAGAATTAAAAGATGTTAAAAATTACCTGAATGTTGGGCGTCATCGGCGCAGTCAGTTTTGTCACCGCCAGCGCGCCGCACCCGCAGCATACTTTAGTATGTGAGGACTGCGAGCACTGCCGGGGGCAAAAATGGCCAGTAAGATAGCCCATGCAGGTTCAGAAAAGGGAATCAAATCGCCATGTTATTACCCTGGCTTATACTCATCCCGTTCATCGGCGGCCTGCTTTGCTGGCAGTTTGAACGCTTCGGGAGCAAGGTGCCGCGTTGGATAGCGCTGATCTCGATGGGGCTGACGCTGGCGCTCTCGCTACAGCTCTGGCTGCAGGGCGGCTATTCGCTGACCCAGGCCGCCGGGCTGCCGCAGTGGCAATCCGAGTTTCTGGTTTCCTGGATACCGCGTTTCGGTATCAACGTGCATCTGGCGCTGGACGGCCTGTCGCTGCTGATGGTGGTGCTTACCGGCCTGCTGGGCGTGATGGCTATCCTCTGCTCCTGGAACGAAATTGAGAAATGGCAGGGCTTTTTCCACCTGAACCTGCTGTGGATCCTGGGCGGCGTTATCGGCGTGTTCCTGGCTATCGATCTGTTCCTGTTCTTCTTCTTCTGGGAAATGATGCTGGTGCCGATGTACTTCCTGATCGCGCTGTGGGGACACAAGGCGTCGGACGGGAAAACGCGTATCACCGCGGCCACCAAGTTCTTTATCTACACTCAGGCCAGCGGCCTGGTGATGCTGATTTCGATTCTGGCGCTGGTCTTCGTTAACTACAACGCCACGGGCGTCTGGACGTTTAACTACGAAGATCTGCTGAAAACGCCAATGAGCAACACCGTTGAGTATCTGCTGATGCTGGGCTTCTTTATCGCCTTCGCGGTGAAAATGCCGGTGGTGCCGCTGCACGGCTGGCTGCCGGATGCGCACAGTCAGGCCCCGACGGCCGGTTCCGTTGACCTGGCGGGCATTCTGCTGAAAACGGCGGCTTACGGTCTGCTGCGCTTTGCGCTGCCGCTGTTCCCGAACGCGTCCGCCGAGTTCGCGCCGATTGCGATGTGGCTGGGGATTATCGGGATTTTCTACGGTGCCTGGATGGCCTTCTCGCAGTACGACATCAAACGCCTGATCGCCTACACCTCTATTTCGCACATGGGCTTTGTGCTGATTGCTATCTATACCGGCAGCCAGCTCGCTTTCCAGGGCGCGGTGGTGCAGATGATTGCGCACGGTCTTTCCGCCGCAGCGCTGTTTATCCTGTGCGGCCAGCTTTATGAGCGTCTGCACACTCGCGATATGCGTCAGATGGGCGGGCTGTGGGCGCGCATCAAGTGGCTGCCAGGTCTGTCGCTGTTCTTTGCCGTAGCGAATCTGGGGATGCCGGGCACGGGTAATTTCGTTGGCGAATTTATGATCCTGACCGGCAGCTTCCAGTCGGTGCCGGTGATCATCGTCATTGCTACCTTTGGTCTGGTGTTCGCTTCCGTATACTCGCTGATTATGATGCAGCGGGCCTATTACGGCGCACCGAAGTCAGAAACGCCGCTGCGGGGGATGTCGCCGCGCGAGTTCCTGATGATTATGGTGCTGGTGGTTCTGCTGCTGCTGCTGGGCGTTTACCCACAGCCGATTCTGGACACCTCACATGCTGCAATGAGCAATATTCAGCAGTGGTTTACCGCTTCAATTTCAACTACAAGGCCGTAATTCGCCATGACAATAACTCCTCAACATTTGATCGCGCTGCTGCCCATGCTGATCGTCGGATTGACGGTGGTAGTCGTGATGCTCTCCATTGCGTGGCGGCGCAACCACTTCGTCAATGCCACGCTGGCGGTAGTAGGGCTGAACCTGGCGCTGTTCTCACTCTGGTTCGTGGGACACGCGGGCGCGATGGACGTGACGCCGCTGCTGCGCGTCGATGGCTATTCAATGCTCTATACCGGCCTGGTGATTTTAGCCAGCCTGGCAACCTGCACCTTCGCCTATCCGTGGCTGACCAACTACCCGGATAACCAGGAAGAGTTCTACCTGCTGGTGCTGATTGCAGCATTGGGCGGCGTGGTGCTGGCAAGCGCTAATCACCTGGCTTCGCTGTTTATCGGTATTGAGCTGATTTCCCTGCCGCTGTTCGGCCTGGTGGGCTACGCCTTCCAGCTGAAGCGCTCGCTGGAAGCCAGCATCAAATACACCATTATGTCCGCTGTGGCTTCCTCTTTTCTGCTGTTCGGTATGGCGCTGCTTTATGCCAACTCCGGCAACCTGGGATTTATTGCGCTGGGCCGCAGCCTGAACGACGGAATGCTGCAACAGCCGCTGCTGCTGGCGGGGCTGGGCATGATGATTGTGGGCCTGGGCTTTAAGCTGTCGCTGGTGCCTTTCCACCTGTGGACGCCGGATGTCTACCAAGGCGCGCCTGCGCCGGTGTCGACCTTCCTGGCGACCGCCAGCAAAATCGCCATTTTCGGCGTGGTGATGCGCCTGTTCCTGTACGCGCCGGCCGCCGACAGCGAAGCGGTACGTCTGGTGCTGGCGATTATCGCGTTTGCCTCGATTCTGTTCGGCAACCTGATGGCGATTTCGCAGAGCAATATCAAACGTCTGCTGGGCTACTCTTCCATTGCGCATCTGGGCTATCTGCTGGTGGCGCTGATTGCTATCCAGACGCATCAGCTGTCGCTGGAAACGGTGGGCGTTTACCTGGCCGGTTATCTGTTCAGCAGCCTGGGCGCTTTCGGCGTGGTCAGCCTGATGTCCAGCCCGTATCGCGGCCCGGACGCGGACTCGCTGTATTCCTATCGCGGCCTGTTCTGGCACCGTCCGATCCTGTCGGCGGTGATGACGGTAATGATGCTGTCGCTGGCGGGTATCCCAATGACGCTGGGCTTTATCGGTAAATTTTACGTGATTGCCGTAGGCGTGGGCGCGCAGCTGTGGTGGCTGACTGGTGCGGTAGTGGTAGGCAGCGCAATCGGCCTTTACTACTATCTGCGCGTGACCGTTAGCCTGTATCTGAACCCACCGGAGCTGTTGCAGCGCGATACGCCAGCTAACTGGGCCTTTACCGCCGGCGGCGTGGTTGTACTGATCTCGGCGATTCTGGTGCTGGTGCTGGGTATTTATCCGCAGCCGCTGATCTCGCTGGTGCAGATGGCGCAGCCGCTGATGTAACTCAGCAGGCTGTTAAAAAATCCCGGCTCCTGACTGACAGGCCGGGATTTTTTTTGTGCGCAACCGGGCAGGCTTCAGTCCACCAGGTTGACGCCCAGGCTTTCCAGCAGGCTTAACGCTTCCAGACGGGAAAACGTTGCGCCTGCCACCGAATTGTTCAGTACATTGATGGAGAAATCGCGCGAGTCGGTCAAATCCGCCGCCTGAAGATTGGTTCTGTTAAACAGGCTTCCGGCCAGATCGCAGTTCAGTATTTCGGCTTTGCTCAGATCGCACTCTCTGAAATCCACGTCATGCAATTGGCACTCCATCATTTTCACTTCTTGCAGCGTCAGGCCGAAAAAGGAGGCGTTGGACAACAGGCATTGCGTAAAACGCAGCTCGTGATCCAGATTAAAAGCGGGCCAGTAAGCGCGCGCCCAGTCTGTGCCGCTGAGTTTGCATTCGGTAAAGCTGACCTCGTTAAAACGCGAATCGGGCATTTCCATCACGCTGAGATTACACTGGTCGAAGCGGCAGTTAATAAATTTGCAGCGGATAAACCTGGCGGCGGTAAAGTTGCAGTGGCTGAAGTCGCATCCTTCAAAAATGACGCCTTCAAAACAGGCGGACGGCAGCGCCTGCCTGTCGAAGCAGGTATCGAAATACTCTTTATGATCGGTTATTTTTGTCATATAAAACCTTAGCCTGTGCGGAAGGGAATGGCAGTATCCCTCACCTGACAGTAACAAAATTGACGCACATCGGGAGAAAGAAAATGGAGATTCGCTGGCAGAATCTACATCATAGCGAGCTGAATGCAACTCAGCTGTACCAGATCCTGGCGTTACGCAATGCGGTGTTTATCGTCGAGCAGAACTGTCCTTATCAGGACGTGGACGGCGCGGATCTGGCCGGTGAGAACCGTCATTTACTGGGCATAGCGAATAACCAGCTGCTGGCCTATGCGCGCCTGCTTGCGCCAAAAAACGACGAGGAGCCGGTGAAGATTGGGCGAGTGATCGTCTCTGGCGAGGCGCGAGGCCTGAAGCTGGGCAACCGGCTGATGGAGCAGGCGATTGTTGACTGCGAGCGCCACTGGCCGCAGCACGACATCTTTTTATCCGCTCAGGCGCATCTGCAGGATTTTTACGGACAGTTTGGCTTTAAGCCGACGGGCGAGGTCTATCCGGAAGACGGCATCCCGCATGTGGATATGGAAAGGGCGCGGATACACAAATAAGTAAGAGAGCGGAAAGACGCCTTAACAATGGCTTCTTAACAGCACGTCGGCTGCTGACATTTGCCAGCGGTGGCAAGCCCTGCGTTAGCAGGGCTATCCGGGCGGGTCACGCCACTTTTTTTGCTTTCTTGCCGGACTGTTTTTTCATCTCTTCAGAGTGAACCTGGCGTAAAATTCTTTTTTTCTCGCAGTCGGTAAATCTTGTCAGCACCTGCCTGATCAGCGGCTGATAGCCCAGCCCCGCAAGCTCTGCAATCATTTTGAGATCTTCAATCAGCGACTTGTTAAGACGTATTGAGATGGGCTGTAGCTCAAGCGCCTCATTAATCTCTTTTTCAAACGCCGCAGCGCTTGCCTCGCTGGAAATTTTAACATGCGCTTCGCTACGCCCAAGCACGCCTTCTTCCCATGCGGCATCCGTTGAGGCGATGAGAGAGGCGTTTTGGTCTGGCTTGTTAACGTTGTTACTCATAGTTTTTCGTATCCATATTTGTTGTAGATGCGTATTTCGTCATCGTTAGGGGCGTAGGCCGTCCTGATAGCTACCCCTCTACCCGGATAAAAGATAAAAACCACTTTGAGTTTTATTCCATAATCCGTTTCAGCAATAAACCAACGCGTCGGAGGATCTGACTGATGATCCTCTCTGTTATCTTCAAGAAAATGCCCGTCCCTGTTGGAAAAGCACTGGATTATTTCATCTTCCGTTACGGGAGGCTTTTTTTCAGACAGTTTCAGCCTGATTTTCTGAGAAATCATCAGCTCCATGATGTTTCATCCTTCTTCCCTGATTTTTGTATATACAAGATAAGTCCACTTTATAGCCATTTCAAGTGGTTTTCTTATTTTAATACCAAAGTTAAAGGATTTTTTGTATATACAATTTTTCATTGCGGATATTGGCGATCGGATTGATGACAGAGGCCAGCAAGCTCGATACGGAGTGGCTGGCTTAGAATTACTTAGCTCAACCGGGCGTGAGGCAGGGGCGTCAGGTTGGCTTGCGCTACCCGATGGGATAGTGCTGTCCGGTTTTTTCTACAGCAGGCAGCGCCGTTCTTCTCGCGCCAGGCATCGTAGCCTGATGTCGGCACAGGACTTTCTTTGTAGGTAACAGAAATTAGCCGGACGGCTTTTGCGAGTATCCCTGTGCCATTTGCCTGAATTGAACAGGGATAAAAAAGGCGAGGAGTTCCTCGCCTGTTAACGTTTAGCCCGCCGTCATCTGCCGGTCATCAACGTATTTACGCTTATCCGGCGCCGGTGGGAAATACTGATAGAGCCAGGTTTCGGTCAGCGTCTGGTCTTTGGTGCGCAGGAACAAACGCAGGTTAACCGGCTCGACGGAATCGCTGTTCGGATACCAGTCAAACAGAATGCGATAGCCGTCAATCGGCTCGACATACAGGATCTCGACCTGTTTAACGGTGCCCGAGGTGACCGTAATCACCGGTTCGATGCCTTTTGGCGCGGCCGCTTTCAGATCGCCGCCGACAAAATCCACCGCAAAACGGCGTGCCCAGACGTCCGGATAATGCTCGCCCGGCGCCCAGCCTTCAGGGAAGCCGCCCATACCGGTGCGGGTTGCCTTCACGCGCGACAGATCGCTGTGAACCGGCGGCAGGCCGCTCCAGTAAAGCTTGTAGCTGAAGCTGTGCGCGCTGCCGGCCTTGATGCTTTCTGTAGGACGCCAGAAGCACACGATATTATCCAGCGTTTCGCCCGTGGTCGGGATCTCCATCAGGTTAATTGCGCCTTTGCCCCACTTGCCGACCGGCTCCACCCACAGGCTCGGACGCTTGTTGTACCAGCCGATCACATCCTGATAATTCTCAAAGTCGTGATCCAGCTGCAACATGCCGAAGCCGCGCGGGTTCTCGTCCTGATAGGCGTTAAACGTCAGCCGCTGTGGATTATTCAGCGGGCGGCAGATCCACTCGCCGCTGCCGGTCCACATCGCCAGGCGATCGGAGTCGTGGATCTGCGGATGGATAGTGTCACACATGCGGCGCTCGTTGGTGCCGCAGCTGAACATGGTGGTCATTGGTGCAATGCCCAGCTGGTCGATATCTTTACGGGCATAAAGGTGGTTTTCCACCTCCATGACTACGCGTTTCTCTTCGCAGTGAATAATAAATTTAAACGCGCCGGTGCAGCTCTCGCCGTCCAGTAAGGTATAGACGGTGAAGGTGGTGTCATCGGCTTTTGGCGTTTCAAACCAGAAGGCGGTAAAGTCCGGAAACTCTTCTTTGCTGCCGAAGGTGTTGATAGCCACGCCGCGTGCGGAAAGACCATACTGATAAGTATCGTCAACCGCGCGGAAGTAGCTGGCGCCCAGAAAGGAGACGATATCACGGCTGGCCAGCTCCGGCTTTTTAAACGCGCGGAAACCGGCGAAGCCTAAATCGGTTTTGCCTTCCAGCTGTTTAGTATCGACTTTGGCGTCGTTGTAGTTAAACAGCTCGGGGCGGAAGTGAATTTCACGCGCCTGCCGATCGGCATCCACGGAGAACATGCGTAAACGGCGTTTAAACCCCATGCCGACGTGGAAAAACTGCACGTCAAGCTCGCGATCGGCGTTGCCGTTCCACAGCGAATGATTCGCATCGTACTGAATTTCGTTGTAGGCCTGCGGCGTCAGGGTGGCCAGCGTTTCGGGCAGGGGAGCGGGCGCGCCGCCGTAAGGTTTCTGCGCAAGGGTTGCGGCCATTTTTTGCAACACGTCAAAATCGAAACGCTTTGCCGAGCCGTCGGCGATATCGGTGTCGGCCCAGGCGGCCTGTGCAAACAACGTCGATAAACCGGACATCCCGCTTACCGTAGCGAAAGCCATTGACGCCTTCATAAACATTCTTCGATTCATGCCAGAGTCATATCCTTTGCTGAACGGAACTGTAAAAACTGCGCTAGATCTGTGGCTATAAGAGCCTGTTTTAGCTGAATTGTGAGCGGGTCACAGGGAGTTACGACAGCGTGTGGCGTCAGAAATTCAGTCAGGCAAAATTTAGCAGATAAATCTGACAAAAGCAGGCATTTAACGGGAATCAATATCAGCCGATTCCTGGGCGGATAAACAAGCAAAGCGGCAAAAAGTGTCTATAGTTAAAGGTATTATTCGCACAAGGAGATGTTATGGCTAAGACAACTGACCCACAAGAACTCGACACCCGCCTGGATGACGATCTGGCTCTGCTGACCGAAACGCTGGAGGAAGTGCTGAAATCATCTGGCGATCCGGCCGATCAGAAATATGTTGAGCTGAAAGCCAAAGCGGAAAAATCGCTGAACGACGTTAAAGCACGCGTCAGCAACGCCTCAGATAACTACTACCATCGCGCTAAACAAGTTGCCAGCCGTGCTGATGAGTATGTTCATGAGAAGCCGTGGCAGGGCATCGGCGTAGGCGCTACGCTGGGCCTGGTGGTAGGACTGCTGCTGGCGCGTCGCTAAGCGATAACGCCGGGCGCTACGCCAGTAATAACGGGCACCTTCAGGGTGCCCGTTTTGTTTTTGCCGCCCAGGTTGCCAAAGTGAAAATAACACGTTAATCCTGCCCTAAATCAAAATCGGCCCGCCTGGGCGCTCTTATACTGCCCGCTGCTTGTTTGATCTGGAGTGGGTGATGTCGCACAGTATCTTCAACCGCCGCTGGGCCGCCGTTATACTGGCAGCCCTTAGCCGTCATGGCGTGCAGCACATCTGTATTGCACCCGGTTCCCGATCCGCGCCGCTGACGCTGGAAGCCGCCGCGGGCAACCTGATTTGTCATACCCACTTTGACGAGCGCGGCCTCGGCTATCTGGCGCTGGGCCTGGCGAAAGCGACGCAGCGTCCGGTAGCGATAATCGTCACTTCAGGCACCGCCGTCGCCAATCTTGCGCCCGCCGTGATCGAAGCCAGCCTGACCGGCGAACGCCTTATCGTGCTCAGCGCCGATCGCCCGCCGGAACTCATCGGTTGCGGCGCCAATCAGGCCATCATCCAGCCCGGTATTTTCGCCAGCCACGTCGGCGGCGCGCTGGATCTTCCACGACCCTCTGCGGATATTCCGTCTCGCTGGCTGGTTTCGGCCATTGATGCGCTGCTGCAACAGCATCCTACAGGCACCGTACATATCAACGTGCCTTTTGCCGAACCTTTATACGGCGAAGCGTCCTCGGCGTTCCAGGCCTGGCACGATGAGCTGGGCAAATGGTGGCTCGAAGACACGCCCTGGCTGAACATCCATGCGGAGCGGGTCACGCCTGTGCTCGACAGCTGGCCGCGCTGGCGGCAAAAGCGCGGGCTGATTATCGCGGGCAAAATCACGGCGCAGGAGGGCGTGGCGCTGGCTGAATGGGCAGAGACGCTGGGCTGGCCGCTGCTGGCGGATATACAGTCCCATACCGGCGCGCCGTTTCCCTGTAGCGAACTCTGGCTCCAGGAGGAACATGCGCGGCAGGCGCTCGATCGAGCGGAAATCATTATTCAGTTTGGCGCCCGGCTTACCGGGAAAAGGCTGACCAGCTGGCTGGCGGCAGCGGATCCGGCGGCATACTGGCTCATCGATCCGCTGCCCGGCCATCTGGATCCCGCCCATCATCGCAGTCAGCGCATAGTGGCCGACATCGGCAAATGGCTTGTCGATCATCAAGCCGTTTCGCAACCCGCATGGCTGCCTTCTCTACAGGCGCTGGCGCTGGAAACCCACGCAGCGCTCGCCGAAAGGCTACAGGAGTTTGGTGAAGCGCAGCTGGCGCAGCGGCTGGCAGAGCTGCTGCCGGAGCAGGGCGCGCTGTTTCTGGGCAACAGCCTGACCATCAGGCTGGCCGACGCCTTTGCCCGCCTGCCTGCTGGCTATCCCGTCTATGCCAGCCGCGGTGCCAGCGGCATTGATGGGCTACTTGCCACCGCGACCGGCGTACAGCGCGGCAGCGGCAAACCGTTGCTGGCGATAGTGGGCGATCTCTCGGCGCTGTATGACCTCAACAGCCTGGCGCTGACCGCCGGGCCGCTGGTGCTGATTGTGGTCAATAACGGCGGCGGACAGATTTTTTCCCTGCTGCCGACGCCTGAAAACGAGCGGGCGCGCTTTTTCACCCTGCCGCAGCAGGCGTGTTTCGCCAGCGCCGCCGCTATGTTCGGCCTGGATTACCGTCAGCCGGAAGACTGGCCATCGCTGCAGGCCGCTGTTGAAGCGGGCTGGCGCAGCACCACCGCCACGCTGATTGAGCTGAAGGTTGAGGCGGGCGCACCGTGGCTCGCCGGAGCATGGCGAAAATGATACTGCACGCGCGCTGGCAGGGCGAACACCGCAGCGACAGGCCGACGCTGGTCTGGCTGCACGGCTTTTTGGGCAGCGGTCGGGAGTGGCAGCCGGTGCAGGATTTTTTCTGCGACTGGCCGCAGCTGAGCATTGACCTACCCGGACACGGCGGCTCACGGGCGCAGCAGGTCAGCGGTTTTGAACAGCTTTCGGCGCGGCTGAACGCCACTTTGCGACAGCATCGTATTCAACGCTACTGGCTGATCGGCTATTCGCTCGGCGGCCGCGCGGCGCTGTATCACGCCTGCCGCTGTGCAGATTCGTCGCTGGCTGGCGTGGTGCTGGAAGGCGCTCACTTCGGGCTGGCGTCGCCCCATGAGCGGGCGCAGCGGCTGGCTGACGATCGCCACTGGGCCAGCCTGTTCCGCCAGCAGCCGCTGGGCGACACGCTGCATAAGTGGTATCGCCAGCCGGTGTTTGCCGATCTGCGCGAACCGCAGCGGCAACAGCTGATCGCCCTGCGAGCCGATAACGATCCGCAGGCGCTGGCCGCTATGCTGCTCAATACCTCGCTCGCCCGCCAGCCGTATCTGCTGCCGGAAATCCAGCGCCTTCCTGTTTTCCACTATCTCTGCGGCGAGCACGACCTCAAATTTCAGCGTCTGGCCGCCGGGGCCGGGCTGCCGGTTACCACTATCCCGGCGGCGGGTCACAACGCCCATCGCGCCTGCCCACAGGCCTTTGCCGCCGCCCTGGCGCAAAAGCTCAACCCCGTTTAAGGAGAAATCATGATTTATCCCGATGAAGCGATGCTGTATGCGCCGACAGAGTGGCGGCCATGTGGCGACTACAGCGATATCCTCTATCACAAAACGTCGGACGGCATCGCCAGGATCGCCATCAACCGGCCCGAGGTGCGCAACGCTTTTCGGCCGCAAACCGTTAAGGAGATGCTGCATGCTCTGAGCGACGCGCGGCACGACGAGCAAATCGGCGTCATTATCCTTACCGGATCGGGCGATAAGGCTTTCTGCGCCGGCGGCGATCAAAAAATTCGCGGTGACTACGGCGGCTACCGCGACGAGGCAGGCGTACATCATCTTAACGTGCTGGATTTTCAGCGTCAGATCCGCACCTGTCCCAAGCCGGTAGTGGCGATGGTGGCAGGCTACGCGGTCGGCGGCGGGCACGTGTTGCATATGCTGTGCGATTTAACGATAGCGGCGGACAATGCGCAGTTTGGCCAGACCGGCCCCAAAGTCGGCTCTTTCGACGGCGGCTGGGGTGCGTCTTATATGGCGCGCATTGTTGGTCAGAAAAAGGCGCGTGAAATTTGGTTCCTGTGCCGGATGTACAACGCGCAGCAGGCGCTGGAAATGGGCCTGGTTAATACGGTCGTGCCGCTGGCTGAACTGGAAAAAGAGACGGTGCGCTGGTGTCGTGAGATGCTGCAAAACAGCCCGATGGCGCTGCGCTGCCTGAAGGCGGCGCTGAATGCCGACTGCGACGGCCAGGCAGGCTTGCAGGAGCTGGCGGGCAACGCGACCATGCTGTTCTACATGACGGAAGAGGGCCAGGAAGGGCGCAACGCTTTTAATCAGAAGCGGCAGCCGGATTTCAGCCGCTTTAAGCGAAATCCCTGATGCGCCGGGCGACGCTCTTTAATTACAACATACTAGTGACGGCGGGCGTGGTACTGCGCGATCGGCGGGTAGCATCGCGCCACGGGCTGCTGGTCAGGCTGGAAGAGGCGGGCCGGGAAGGCTGGGGCGAGATAGCGCCGCTGCCCGGCTTCAGTACGGAAACGGCGGCGCAGGCGCAGGCTGAAACGCTGCGTTGGCTGCAAGGCTGGCGATCGGGCGCGGAAACGGGACACGGCTTGCTGACGCCCGTGTCGCCATCGCTTTCGTCCTCAGCGCCATTACCAAAAGAGCACGGCCTGTCGCCTTCCGTGGCGTTTGGCCTCAGCTGCGCGCTGGCGGAACTGGCTGGCCTGCTGCCGTCAGCGGGCAACTATTCTGGCGCGATGCTGTGCACAGGCGATCCCGACGAGCTGATTGTTCAGCTTAACCAGCGGCCGCAGCCGGTAGCCAAGCTGAAAGTGGGCCTTTACGAAGCGGTGCGCGATGGCATAACCGCATCGCTGCTGCTGGAAGCGGTACCGACGCTGAGGCTGCGGCTGGATGCGAACCAGCAGTGGAGCCTGGAGAAAGCCAGGCAGTTCGCCCGTTTTGTGCCGGAGCCTCTGCGCTCGCGTATCGCTTTTATCGAGGAGCCGTGCCGAACGCAGGAGGATTCACGTCTCTTTGCGCAGGAAACGGGCATCGCGCTGGCCTGGGATGAGAGCAGCCGCCTGCCGGGATACGTTCCGACCGCGGAACCCCATTTGCGCGCTATCGTGATCAAGCCAACGCTTGTCGGCAGCCTGGCAACAATCCGCGAAACTATCGCCCGAGCCAGCGAGGCCGGCCTGACGGCGGTGATTAGCTCGTCGGTGGAGTCGAGCCTGGGCCTGACGCAGCTGGCGCGGATAGCCAGCTGGCTGACGCCTGGCGTCGCGCCCGGTCTGGATACGCTTTCGCTAATGCAGCAGCAGCTGGTGCGCGCCTGGCCGGGGTCGCCGCTGCCGCTGACGCCTGCTGAAGACCTGGAGGAAGTATGCTGACTTCAGGCCGCTGGCCCTGGCTGTCGCTGACGGCTGCTGAAGACCTGGAGGGAGTATGCTGACTTCAGGCTGCTGGCCCTGGCTGCCGCTGACGGCTGCTGAAGACCTGGAGGAAGTATGCTGAGCGCTGACTGTTGGCCATGGCTGTACTGGGCGAAGCTGGCGCCGACTCGCCTCGCGCTGACGGTTGACGATCGCGCCTACTGCTGGGCGCAGCTGGCAGACCAAATCGAGGCGCTGGCGGCAGGCTTCCACGCGCAGGGCGTAAGCGCCGGAAGCGGCGTGGTGTTACAGGCCGCCAACAGCGAACGGGCCGTGCTGGCCTGGCTGGCGCTGCTGCGCTGCGGCGCGCGCCTGCTGCCGATTAATCCCCGGCTGCCGGCCTGGCAGACTGCCGCGCTGCTGCCTTCGTTAAATATGGACTATGCGCTGACGCTGAACGGCGAGGGGCCAGCAAATATCCCTGCGTTAAAGATAATCAATCAAGCTGGCCCGATCCCGGCCCGCTGGCAGCGCGACGCCATCGCCACGCTGACGTTAACCTCCGGCTCCACCGGCCTGCCGAAAGCCGCTGCACACACCTTTAACGCGCATTTCGCCAGCGCGCACGGCGTAACGACAAGGCTGAACTTTGGGGCGGACGACAGCTGGTTGCTCTCGCTGCCGCTGTTTCATGTTTCCGGCCAGGGCATTTTCTGGCGCTGGCTTTACCGCGGCGCAAGGCTGGTGCTCAGCGATAACAAAATCAGCCCGGAAGCGACTTTTGCCTCGCTGGTGCCTACGCAGCTCTGGCGTTTGCTGCAGGAGCCGACGCTGCGGCTGGGCACCGTTTTGCTTGGCGGGGCGGCTATTCCGCCAGCCTTGACCGCTCAGGCGGAAGCGCGCGGCATCGCCTGCTGGTGCGGCTACGGCATGACGGAAACGGCCTCGACCGTGGCGGCGAAAAGGGCGGACGGCGAGCCGGGCGTCGGCGAGCCGCTGCCCGGTCATAGCATCAGGCTAAACGAGGGAGAAATTACGCTACGTTCAGAGGCGTTGGCCTGCGGCTACTGGCAGGACGGGAAGCTGCTGCCGCTTACCGATAAGGAAGGATGGTTTCACACGCGCGATGGCGGTGTGCAGCGCGGTAACAATCTGCTGATTAGCGGGCGTCTGGACAATCTGTTTTTCTCGGCGGGGGAAGGTATTCAGCCCGAACAGCTGGAAGCGGTGCTGGCCCGGCACGAAACGGTGGAGCAGATTTTTATCGTGCCGCAGCCTGATGAGGAGTATGGTCACCGGCCGGTTGCGCTGGTGGCGCTCAAGGGCACGTCTTCGTTCGCGCCGCTCCAGGACTGGGCGGCAAAAAATCTGGCCGGGTTTCAACGCCCGGTGCGCTGGTACACACTGCCGAAGCTGAGCGGCGACGGCATCAAGCCTTCCCGCAGGCAGCTGGCGGAGTGGGTGTTACGGCAGGAAAAACAGTAATGCCGGAACAAATTCCGGCATTACTGACTATTGACAAAACTATGCTCAGCCGTCAGTTCGCTACTTCGTTGGGTGAATAGCCGCAGAGACAGAGCGGAACACGGAGATGCCGTGAATACGACTATCCAGGCTTGTTGCCCGTCCGCTCAGCCTCTACCGCTGTGGTGCTGCTGTAAAAAACGGCAATACACCCGCAGGCTTTTAAGTTGGTCATCAAACAATAATGCCGGGAAAATATCCCGGCATGGCTATGCTGACTGACGCTATCGAGGCCAAAGACGGCCCGACATTTAGCCCTGTTTTGCTTCTTTCAGCGCCTGTTCCACGCCTGCGCCGTAGGCCGGATGCACCTGATAAAAGAGCGCGAGCTGGCGCTGCTGGATAAACTCCGGTATCTGACGCAGCTCTCCGGCGATACGCTGGAACATCCGCTGGTGTTCCTCTTCGCTCAGCAGGTTAAACAGCGCGCGCGGTTGGGTGAAGTAGTCATCATCTTCGCGATGGTTCCAGTGGTCGGCTGCACCTTCCAGCGACAGCGGCGGCTCGCTGAAATCGGGCTGCTCCTGGAACACGTTAAAGCTGTTGGGTTCGTAGGTGGCGCCGTTGCCGCTGTTGCCGTCCACGCGCATCGCGCCGTCGCGATGATAGTTGTGGAAGGGACACTTCGGCGCGTTCACCGGGATCTGATGATGGTTGACGCCCAGACGATAGCGGTGCGCGTCACCATAGGAGAACAGGCGACCCTGTAGCATCCGATCCGGCGAGAAACCGATGCCGGGCACTACGTTAGCCGGGCTCATGGCGACCTGTTCCACTTCGGCAAAGTAGTTATCCGGATTGCGGTTCAGCTCAAACTCGCCCACTTCAATCAGCGGATAGTCGGCGTGCGGCCAGACTTTGGTCAGATCGAACGGGTTGTAAGGCGTGGAGGAGGCTTCGGCTTCCGGCATAACCTGCACAAAGAATTTCCAGCGCGGGAAGTTGCCTTGCTCAATGGCGTCGAACAGATCGCGCTGCGAGCTTTCACGGTCGCGACCAATCAGCAGCGCGGCCTCATCGTCCATCAGGTTCTGAATGCCCTGTTCGCAGCGCATATGGAATTTAACCCAGAAGCGCTCCTGCTGGTCGTTGATAAAACTATAGGTGTGGCTGCCGAAACCGTGGATATGGCGATAGGAAGTGGGCAGGCCGCGATCGCTGAAGTCGATGGTCAGCTGGTGCAGCGACTCCGGCAGCTGCGAGAAGAAATCCCATTTGTAGGTTGGGTTACGCAGGTTGGTACGCGGATCGCGTTTCACCACGTGGTTCAGATCGGGGAACTTCAGCGGATCGCGCAGATAGAAAACGGGGGTGTTGTTGCCGACCAGATCCCAGTTGCCTTCTTCGGTATAAAATTTCATCGAGAAACCGCGAATATCACGCTCGGCATCGGCACCGCCGCGCTCGCCGGCCACGGTAGAAAAGCGCATAAACAGGTCGGTTTTTTTACCCACTTCGGAAAAAATCTTCGCCCGGCTGAAACGGGTAATATCTTTAGTTACGGTAAAGGTGCCGTAAGCGCCGGAGCCTTTGGCGTGCATACGGCGCTCCGGGATCACTTCGCGGTCGAAGTGGGCCAGCTTTTCCAGAAACCAAACGTCCTGTAGCAGCATCGGGCCGCGGCGTCCGGCAGTCATTACATTATTATTATGGGCGACTGGCGCGCCTGAGGCGGTGGTGAGTCCTTTTTTGGTCATGAGCGCATATCCTCGTTAACTGAAGTGATACCTTTCAAAATTTCTTTTTCAATCGGCACTGGCTATTGTGTGGGCTATATTGCCCGCTTCGGTTAATCGACGGCAATCTGGCGTTAGCTATTGCTGCCATTTGCCGTATTGATGGTGAAATGACGTTGTAATTTCCCGTGAGGCTTCATACTGTTAAACAGGTCTGAACAATGCGGAGAAGAACATGATCAGAGTGGAAATGCTGTCTACCGGCGATGAAGTGCTGCACGGGCAAATCGTGGATACCAATGCGGCCTGGCTGGCCGAACTGTTGTTTCAAGAGGGATTACCCATGACGAGCCGCCAGACCGTTGGCGACAGTATGGAAGAGCTGGTCAGCGTGCTTACCGAGCGCAGCAAGGTGGCGGATGTGCTGATCGTCAACGGCGGCCTGGGGCCGACCAGCGATGATTTAAGCGCGGTTGCGGCGGCGAAAGCGGCAGGCGTCGGGCTGGTGATGCAGGAAGAGTGGCTGGCGAAGATGGAGGCGTTTTTTGCCGGACGCGGCCGCAAAATGGCCGACAGCAACCGCAAGCAGGCGGAAATCCCGGCGGGTGCCGAGATGATCGACAATCCGATCGGCACCGCCTGCGGTTTTGCGCTTCAGCTCAACCGCTGCTGGATCTTCTTCACCCCCGGCGTGCCGTCAGAATATAAAAGAATGGTCGAGGAGCAAATTCTGCCTCGTCTTAAAGCTCGCTTCCCGGTGTCAGACCCGCCGGTATGCCTGCGGTTGACTACCTTTGGTCGCGGAGAAAGCGATCTGGCGTCAGAAATCGAACCGCTGCCGCTGCCGGAAGGCGTGGTAATGGGATACCGCGCCTCAATGCCGATTATCGAGCTGAAGCTGAATGGCCCGGCCTCTAAGCTGCCTGAGATGGAGCAGTTCTGGCAGCAGGTGCGCGAGATCGCTGGCGAAAGCACGATTTTTGAAGGTACGGAAGGGCTACCCGCGCAGCTGTCGCGTCGCCTGCAGGAACAGACCCATCGCCTGGCGGTCAGCGAACAATTTACCGCCGGACTGGTGCAGTATCAGCTCGCCTCGGTACAGGCGCCGCTGGCGGCGGGCAACGTGCTGCCGTCACAGGATGAAAGCCTGGCTGAACTGATGCAGCGCGCGCAACGGTTAGCCGAAGCGGATAAAGCCGATCTGGCGCTGGTGGTTGGCGCAGAAAAAGAAAATCACCTCGGCTTTGCCCTCTTTACGCCGCAGGGCTGCTGGAGCCAGCGGGTAAAGTTCAGCAACAACCGGCACGGGCTGAAGGCGCGTCAGGACGTCTCTGCCATGATGGCGCTGAATATGCTGCGGCGCTGGCTGGATGGTCTGGAGGTTACGGGCGGCCACGGCTGGATTGACGTGGTGGAGACGCAGCGAGGCTAAAAAAACCGCGCCGGAGGGCGCGGTTATTCAGCGTACAACTAAAGGTGCAGGATCTCGATCTCAATATCACCTTTAGCCTTGCAGCAGCACGGCAGGATCTCTCCCGGCTGAATAAAGGCCAGCGGTTTCTCCGCATAGCTGACTTCCCCTTTTACCAGGCGCATACGGCAGGAGCCGCAGTAGCCTTCACGGCACTGAAACTCCACCTGATAGTTATGGGCTTCCAGCGTCGTCAGCAGGTTAGGGTGATCCTCAGCGCATTCCAGACGCGTGCCGCAGGCGCTGAGGGTAACGTACATCCGCATGTTACAGCTGGAAGTCGTCGAAGTCGTTTTCGCCTACTTCGGAATCGATCTGCCCAACCAGATAAGAGCTGACCTCTACTTCCTGCGGCGCAACCTGCACGTTGTCCGAAACCAGCCAGGAGTTGATCCACGGGATCGGGTTAGAGCGGGTTTTAAACGGCAGCTCCAGACCCACAGCGTTCATGCGGATATTGGTGATGTATTCGATGTACTGGCAAAGAATATCTTTGTTCAGGCCAATCATCGAGCCGTCGCGGAACAGGTATTCCGCCCACTCTTTCTCTTGCTGCGCGGCCAGCACAAACAGGTCGTAGCACTCCTGCTGGCACTCTTTAGCGATTTCCGCCATCTCCGGATCGTCTTCGCCGCTTCTCAGCAGGTTCAGCATATGCTGAGTGCCGGTCAGGTGCAGCGCTTCATCACGGGCAATCAGCTTGATGATTTTCGCGTTGCCTTCCATCAGTTCACGCTCGGCAAAAGCAAACGAGCAGGCAAAGCTGACGTAGAAGCGGATCGCTTCCAGCGCGTTCACGCTCATCAGGCAGACATAAAGCTGTTTTTTCAGCGCTCTCAGGTTAACGGTCACGGTTTTGCCGTTGACCTGATGCGTGCCTTCGCCCAGCAGATGCCAGTAGTTGGTCATCTCGATCAGATCGTCGTAGTAGCCGGAGATATCTTTGGCGCGCGACAGGATCTGCTCGTTGGTAACGATATCGTCAAACACCACCGCCGGATCGTTAACGATGTTGCGGATGATATGCGTATAAGAGCGCGAGTGGATGGTTTCAGAAAACGCCCAGGTCTCGACCCAGGTTTCCAGCTCGGGGATCGAAATCAGCGGCAGCAGCGCCACGTTCGGGCTACGTCCCTGAATGGAATCCAGCAGCGTCTGGTATTTCAGGTTGCTGATAAAGATATGCTTTTCGTGGTCCGGCAGGCCCTGGTAGTCGATGCGGTCGCGCGACACGTCCACCTCTTCCGGACGCCAGAAAAAGGAGAGCTGCTTTTCGATCAGCTTTTCAAAAATGCCGTATTTCTGCTGGTCGTAGCGGGCGACGTTGACCGGCTGGCCGAAAAACATCGGTTCGTTCAGCTGGTCGTTTTTATTTTGCGAGAACGTGGTGTAAGCCATGACATTATCCAGTGAGGAAGGGCAGGGAAAACCCGGCCCGACGTAAAATCAGGGGGCGAAGCTCGCCCCGCTTTGGTTAAATCTTGCAGGCGCCGCTTTCACAGCCGTCATCCTGAATGGATGGCGCCAGGTCGTCCTGAGCATCTTCCGCGCCGTCGCGGGTGTTCTGGTAATAAAGCGTTTTCACGCCGAACTTATAGGCGGTCAGCAGATCTTTCAGCAGCTGTTTCATCGGCACGCGACCGTTGGCAAAGCGCGTCGGATCGTAGTTGGTGTTCGATGAAATCGCCTGGTCGATAAACTTCTGCATCAGGCCGACCAGCTGCAGATAGCCGTCGTTGTTCGGCATATCCCACAGCAGCTCATACTGATCTTTCAGACGCTCATACTCCGGCACTACCTGACGCAGAATGCCGTCTTTGGAAGCCTTGATGCTGATATGGCCGCGCGGTGGCTCAATGCCGTTGGTGGCGTTGGAGATCTGCGAAGAGGTCTCTGACGGCATCAGCGCGGAAAGCGTGGAGTTGCGCAGGCCGTGCGTTTTAATCGCCTCGCGCAGCGCTTCCCAGTCCAGGTGCAGCGGCTCGTTGCTGATCGCATCCAGATCTTTCTTGTAGGTGTCGATCGGCAGAATGCCCTGCGCATAGGTGGTTTCGTTAAACCACGGGCAGGCACCTTGCTCCTGTGCCAGCTCGTTGGAGGCCTTCAGCAGGTAGTACTGAATGGCTTCAAAGGTTTTGTGCGTCAGGTTGTTGGCACTGCCGTCGGAATAGCGCACGCCGTGCTTCGCCAGATAGTACGCGAAGTTGATCACGCCGATACCCAGCGTACGACGGCCCATCGCGCCGCGTTTGGCGGCCGGGATTGGGTAATCCTGATAGTCCAGCAGCGCATCCAGCGCGCGCACTGCCAGCGTGGCCAGCTCCTGCAGATCGTCCATGCTTTCAATGGCGCCAAGGTTGAACGCCGACAGCGTACAGAGCGCGATTTCGCCGTTCTCGTCGTTGACGTCCATCAGCGGTTTGGTCGGCAGCGCAATCTCCAGGCAGAGGTTGGACTGGCGCACGGGCGCGATAGCCGGATCGAACGGGCTGTGGGTGTTGCAGTGGTCAACGTTCTGAATATAGATACGGCCGGTTGAGGCGCGTTCCTGCATCATCAGTGAGAACAGGTCTACCGCTTTTACGCGCTGCTTGCGGATGCTGTCGTCCTTCTCGTATTTGGTATACAGGCGCTCAAACTCTTCCTGATCGGCAAAGAAAGCGTCATACAGGCCAGGCACGTCGGACGGGCTGAACAGGGTGATTTCTTCGCCCTTCAGCAGACGGGTGTACATCAGTTTGTTGATCTGTACGCCGTAGTCCATGTGACGCACGCGGTTGCCTTCCACGCCACGGTTGTTTTTCAGCACCAACAGGCTTTCTACTTCCAGATGCCACATTGGGTAGAACAGCGTCGCTGCACCGCCGCGCACGCCGCCCTGCGAGCAGGATTTCACCGCCGTCTGGAAATGCTTGTAGAAAGGAATACAGCCGGTGTGGAAGGCTTCGCCGCCACGGATCGGGCTGCCCAGCGCGCGGATGCGGCCAGCGTTGATGCCGATACCGGCGCGCTGGGAAACATATTTCACGATGGCGCTGGAGGTGGCGTTAATCGAATCCAGGCTGTCGCCGCACTCGATCAGCACGCAGGAGCTGAACTGGCGGGTTGGGGTGCGCACGCCGGACATAATCGGCGTCGGCAGGGAAATCTTAAAGGTAGAAATCGCGTCGTAGAAACGTTTTACGTAATCCAGACGCGTCTCACGTGGATAGCCGGAGAACAGGCAGGCCGCCACCAGAATATAGAGGAACTGCGCGCTTTCGTAGATATCGCCGCTCACGCGGTTCTGCACCAGATATTTACCTTCCAGCTGCTTAACGGCGGCATAGGAGAAGTTCATATCGCGCCAGTGGTCGATAAAGCCGTCCATCTGCTCGAACTCTTCCACGCTGTAGTCTTCCAGCAGGTGGCGATCGTATTTACCCAGATCGACCATGCGCTTCACCTGATCGTAAAGCTTCGGCGGCTCAAACTGGCCGTAGGCTTTTTTACGCAGGTGGAAGATAGCCAGGCGCGCGGCCATGTACTGATAGTCCGGCGCATCGCGGGAGATCAGGTCGGCAGCAGACTTGATGATCGTCTCGTGGATGTCGGAGGTCTTGATGCCTTCGTAAAACTGGATATGGGAACGCAGTTCAACCTGAGAGACGGAAACGTTTTGCAGACCTTCTGCAGCCCAGTCAAGCACGCGGTGGATTTTATCCAGATTGATGCGTTCGGTGCGGCCATCGCGTTTAGTGACAAGCAGGCTCTGATTCATGTGGCGTTTTTATCCTGTCCGTGAGATCGAAAATATCCCCCGTTTATACACAGACTGCTCACGTGTGAGTAACTCTGTGGATAAACACTATATATAGGGGGTGGATGAAGTATTGATAACAATATGGTGGTTATTTTAGTAATTTCTGCGATCTTAACAAGCCTTGACGCAGCGGCAATTTTACTGATCGCGGGCTGGCCGTTTTCCTAAGTCCGCGTTTCTCAAGGCCCTGGGTCCATGTCAACAGGGCGAGAAATTTTTTCTTATTTTTCCTGAATGCGGGATCTTTGCGCACCCTTGATCCGCCGCCTTTTTTTTTGGCCAAAAAGTATACTTCAGATGCTGAAAATATCCTGACGAATGGCGAAAAAAGCGACGCAGGCACGAAATAAAATTTACGCCGAAGCTAATAAGAAATTCCTGCAAAGGCAGAAGGACAAAAAGTGCGGTGCGAGAAGGGAAGTGCAGCCAAAGCGGAGGCAGGAAAAAATTTCCCTTAAGAAACAGCGTCCTTAAGGGAAGAGGCGTTATTCCGCAGGGCGGTGCGTATGCACCATATAGTTAACGTCGACGCCCGGCGCCAGCTTGAACTTGTTGGTCAGCGGATTGTAATGCAGGCCAATCATATGACGCTCGCGCAGCGAGGTTTCATCAACCCAGTTCAGCAGCTCGCCGGGGCGGATAAACTTTTTAATATCGTGCGTACCGCGCGGCACCATGCGCAGCACATACTCCGCACCGATCACCGCCATCAGCCAGGATTTGCTGTTGCGGTTAAGGGTGGAAAAGAACACTTCGCCGCCGGGCTTAACCAGCTTCGCGCAGGCGTGCACCACCGAGCGCGGATCCGGCACGTGCTCCAGCATCTCCATACAGGTCACCACGTCGTACTGACCGGCGAACTGCTCCGCATGCTCTTCAACGGTTTGCTGTACATAGCCGACCTTCACGCCGCTTTCCAGCGCATGGAGACGGGCGATCTCCAGCGGTTCCGCGCCCATATCCAGGCCGGTCACTTCGGCGCCTTCACGCGCCATGCTTTCCGCCAGGATGCCGCCGCCGCAGCCGACGTCCAGCACCTTTTTGCCAAACAGGCCGTCGCTGTGCTGAGCGATATAACCCAGGCGCAGCGGGTTAATGCGGTGCAGCGGTTTAAACTCGCCTTCCAGATCCCACCAGCGCGACGCGACCGCCTCGAACTTGGCAATTTCCTGATGATCCACGTTAGCCGTGGCGCTGTTTTGCTCTGCCTTCATTGTTTCTTACTCCCTGGAAGTTTGGCTTCAGTATACATCTTTCCGCAGGCGAACGGCCGACAGGATAAAAGCGCGCGATTAAAGCGGGCGGAACGACGCTTTCCGTTCACCATAGTGCCTAAAGGTGATATACTTTCGCACCTTTAAATCCGGGTATAATTTAGAAGGAAAGCGCCTCCATGAGTGACCTGGCCAGAGAAATCACACCGGTCAATATCGAAGAAGAGCTAAAGAACTCTTACCTTGATTATGCCATGTCGGTCATCGTTGGCCGTGCATTGCCAGACGTCCGCGATGGCCTGAAGCCAGTACACCGTCGCGTGCTCTATGCCATGAACGTGCTGGGCAATGACTGGAACAAACCTTATAAAAAGTCAGCCCGTGTTGTCGGCGACGTTATTGGTAAATATCACCCGCATGGCGATACCGCCGTGTATGACACTATCGTGCGTATGGCGCAGCCTTTCTCGCTGCGCTACATGCTGGTAGACGGCCAGGGCAACTTCGGTTCCGTTGACGGCGACTCCGCTGCGGCAATGCGTTATACCGAAGTGCGCATGTCTAAAATCGCTCACGAGCTGCTGGCGGATCTGGAAAAAGAAACCGTCGACTACGTGCCGAACTATGACGGCACCGAGCAGATCCCGGAAGTCATGCCGACCAAGATCCCGAACCTGCTGGTTAACGGTTCTTCGGGCATCGCCGTGGGCATGGCGACCAACATTCCGCCGCACAACCTGACGGAAGTGATCAACGGCTGTCTGGCCTATATCGAAGATGAGAACATCAGCATTGAAGGGCTGATGGAACACATTCCGGGGCCGGACTTCCCGACCGCCGCCATCATCAACGGCCGTCGCGGCATTGAAGAAGCCTATCGTACCGGGCGCGGCAAAATCTATATCCGCGCGCGTGGCGAAGTGGAAGTGGACGCTAAAACCGGCCGCGAAACCATCATCATCCACGAAATTCCCTATCAGGTGAACAAAGCGCGCCTGATCGAGAAAATGGCGGAGCTGGTGAAAGAGAAACGTCTGGAAGGGATCAGCGCGCTGCGCGATGAGTCCGATAAAGACGGGATGCGCATCGTGGTGGAAGTGAAGCGCGATGCGGTAGGCGAAGTGGTGCTGAACAACCTCTACTCGCTGACCCAGCTGCAAACCTCTTTCGGCATCAACATGGTGGCGCTGCATCAGGGCCAGCCGAAGATCATGCCGCTGAAGGATATTCTGGAAGCCTTTGTTCGCCACCGCCGTGAAGTGGTGACGCGCCGGACTATCTTTGAACTGCGCAAGGCTCGCGATCGCGCGCATATCCTTGAAGCGCTGGCGATCGCGCTGGCCAACATCGATCCTATTATCGAGCTAATCCGCCACGCGCCAACGCCAGCGGAAGCGAAAGCGGGTCTGGTGGCGCGTCCGTGGGAGCTGGGCAACGTTTCCGCCATGCTGGAACGCGCGGGCGACAACGCGGCGCGTCCGGAGTGGCTGGAAGAAGAGTACGGCATTCGCGACGGCCAGTATTACCTGACCGAACAGCAGGCCCAGGCGATCCTGGATCTGCGTCTGCAGAAGCTGACCGGCCTGGAGCACGAAAAGCTGCTGGACGAGTACAAAGAGCTGCTGGAGCAAATTGCCGAGCTGATCCGCATTCTGGAAAGCGCAGAGCGCCTGATGGAAGTGATCCGCGAAGAGCTGGAGCTGGTGCGTGACCAGTTTGGCGACAAACGCCGCACGGAAATCACCGCCAACAGCGCCGATATTAATATTGAAGATCTGATCAACCAGGAAGATGTGGTCGTGACCCTGTCGCATCAGGGCTACGTGAAATATCAGCCGCTGACGGATTACGAAGCGCAGCGTCGCGGCGGCAAAGGCAAGTCGGCAGCACGCATCAAGGAAGAAGACTTTATCGACCGCCTGCTGGTGGCCAACACCCACGATACGATCCTCTGCTTCTCCAGCCGTGGTCGTCTCTACTGGATGAAGGTCTATCAGCTGCCGGAAGCGAGCCGTGGCGCGCGTGGACGTCCTATCGTCAACCTGCTGCCGCTGGAAGCGAACGAGCGCATCACCGCAATTCTGCCGGTGCGTGAATACGCGGAAGGCTGGAACATCTTTATGGCGACCGCCAGCGGCACCGTGAAGAAAACCGCGCTGACCGAGTTCAGCCGTCCACGCAGCGCCGGCATTATCGCCGTCAACCTGCGTGAAGACGATGAGCTGATCGGCGTGGCGTTGACCAACGGCAACGATGAAGCGATGCTCTTCTCTGCGGCGGGTAAAGTGGTGCGCTTCGCCGAGAACGCGGTGCGCGCGATGGGCCGTACCGCATCGGGCGTGCGCGGCATTAAGCTGGCGGAAGGCGATCGTGTGGTCTCGCTGATCGTGCCGCGTGATGACGGCGCTATCCTGACGGTGACGCAGAACGGCTACGGTAAGCGTACCGCCAACAGCGAGTACCCGACCAAGTCTCGTGCGACCCAGGGCGTTATCTCGATCAAGGTCACCGAGCGCAACGGGCCGGTTATCGGCGCGGTGCAGGTGGTCGACAGCGATCAGATCATGATGATCACCGATGCCGGTACGCTGGTGCGTACCCGCGTGTCTGAGGTCAGCGTGGTTGGCCGTAACACCCAGGGCGTTATTCTGATCCGTACTGCGGAAGATGAAAACGTGGTGGGCCTACAGCGCGTGGCCGAGCCGGTTGCCGAAGAAGAGCTGGATGCTATCGACGGCAGCGTGGCCGAAGGCGACGAGGACATCGCGCCGGAAGTGATGGAAGACGACGCGCCGGAAGGCGACGAAGAAGAGTAATTTCTTCCGCTTAAGGTGCCAGAGGCCGGTTCAGTGAACCGGCCTTTTTTTATGCGCCGAAGAAAATGCGGAAGACGCTACGCAGGATTGGCGTCCGAAACGGACAGCGGCGAAGAGGATTGCTATACACGCAGGGCGAACTACGGAGGGTTGCCATGCAAATCAAAGCCGAACGTTATTTTTCTCCGCTGACGGGCAGGGGAGAATGTTATCTGGTCAGCGTAATTAAGTGGGACGGAAGAAACCGGAAATACATTGTTGAGATCAATCCATTACACAGGGCAATGTACTTTCTTTTTACTGGAAACTGGACGCATGATTATGTTGAAAATTTCGCCTGGATAGTAAGCTTTTATCCGCACGATGCGCTATTGTTGCCAGGCAAAGAGGGACGTTTTAAGCCTGACGGCGGCATGAACTTTACGCGTAGCGAGCTGGAGAAGTTTATGGTGCAGGGAATTGGGGCCGCCATAGAGGATTTTTCGCAACGGCATCGGCCGATGATGCTGGTAGCGGTGGCGATCCGGAAAAAGCTGGGCAGGTTGTATCATCGTCTTCTTATCCGGCACGCAGAGGCGGCCGGTTATCTTTATCATCAGACATATGTGCAGGAGGCTATTTATGTTATCGAGAAAAAATCAAAAAGCGCAAAGCCAGAGCGCGCGCCGACCTTCCAGAGAGGAGATTATTGCGCTATCGCTGGGTTGTATGAATGAATCTGCCGAGAAACTGGCCGCGCTGGCGCAAAAAAGCGACGTTTTTGCGGCCTGTCGCCGTTCCGCTGACGGTTATCCGGAAAAGTCTTAAGTAAGCGCGGCGTTTTACGCAGAAAACAGCGCGTTGAGCGTACGGGTAACTGGCTTTTTAACGGCTCTGGCGGTACTGTAGCGGGATCGTATTTGTCATCCCGACCAGCCGCCACTGTAGGTTCCGTTTGAAATATTTAGTCTCGTTCAGAACAACGTTAAGGATCTCTCGCTATCTGTTCCGGGCGCTGGCGCTGATGCTCTGGACGCTCGGTGCGCTGCTCACCACCTTTTATATTATTAACGTGCTGCACGAGAAAGAGGCGCAGGTACGGCAGGAGTTCAACGCCAGCTTTGAGCAGGCGCAGTGGTATATTCGCCATTCTACAGACGTTACGCGAGAACTGAAATATATCGCCGAGAACCGGCTGAACGCGTCCGCCAATGGCCTTGACGTGCTCAACGGCGTTTTTCCCGGCAAAACGGCGCTGCCACAGTTCTATCCGCTCTATTCCGACTCTGACTGTAGCGCCATGAGCGATGTCTGGCGCAATTCGCTGGAGTCGCTGAGCTATTTCCTGCACTACTGGAAAGCCAATTTCGCTTCCGCCTATGAGCTGAACAGGGTGTTCTTTATTGGCGGTGAAAGCCTGTGCCTGGCAGACTTTGGCGTCGGCAACGCCTCCGCCGACCGCGAGCGCGCGCTGAAAGCGCTGCACGAACGCATCCTGAAATACCGCAGCGGCAATGATGAAGAGCGCAAAAACAGCTTCTTCTGGATCGCGCCGGCCAGCCAGCCCGGTACGGGCTACTACTATATGGTGACGCCGGTGTATGTCGCCAGCAAAATGGCGGCGCTGCTGGGCATTGAGCAAACCATCCGCCTGGATGATTTTGTGGTGCCGGGCAGCTTCCCGGTCAATGCTATGCTGCTGGACGCAGACAATCAGCGCGTGCTGGCCTCTTCCCGGCCCGGCAGCCGGGTATCGCTGGACGATCTGCCCGACGACAGTACCTGGTTCGGCTATATCAACGGCTACAAACAGCTGGTGCTGAAAAAAACGCTGACGCCGTCTTCGCTGACCATGGTCTATTCGGTGCAGACCAACGAGATGGTCGAAAAGCTGAAAATGCTGATCATCAATGCCATCCTGCTGAACGTCATCAGCGCCATTATTCTGTTTACGCTGGCCTGGCTGTTTGAGCGGCGCATGTTTTTGCCCGCCGAAGATAATGCCCATCGCCTGGAAGAGCACGAGCAGTTTAACCGTAAAATCGTCGCCTCTGCTCCGGTCGGCATTTGCATCCTGCGCACCAGCGACGGCACCAATATCCTCAGCAACGAGCTGGCGCATAATTACCTCAGTATGCTGACGCAGGAAGACAGGCAGCGCCTGACCGAAATTATTTGCGGCCAGCAGGTTAACTTTGTCGACGTGCTGACCGGCAGCAATACCAATTTGCAAATCAGCTTTGTGCATTCGCGCTATCGCAACGAAAACGTGGCGATTTGCGTGCTGGTGGACGTCAGCGCACGCGTGAAAATGGAAGAGTCGCTACAGGAAATGGCACAGGCTGCCGAGCAGGCCAGCCAGTCGAAATCCATGTTCCTGGCCACGGTCAGCCACGAGCTGCGCACGCCGCTGTACGGCATTATCGGCAACCTGGATCTGCTGCAAACCCGCGCGCTGCCTAAAGGCGTAGAGTCGCTGGTCACGGCGATGAATAACTCCTCCAGCCTGCTGCTGAAAATCATCAGCGATATTCTCGACTTCTCTAAAATTGAGTCCGAGCAGCTGCGTATTGAACCACGGGAATTCGCGCCGCGCGAGGTGATCACCCATATCGCCTCTAACTATCTGGCGATGGTGGTGAAAAAACGCCTGACGCTCTGGTGCTTTATCGACAGCGACGTGCCGGTCACGCTGGACGGCGATCCGATCCGCCTTCAGCAGGTCATCTCTAACCTGTTGAACAACGCAATTAAGTTTACCCACACCGGCGGCATTATTTTGCAGGCCTACGTTAAAGACGGCTATCTGGCTTTCCGCGTGCGTGATACCGGCGTGGGCATACCGGCCAAAGAGATCACCCGCCTGTTCGATCCGTTCTTTCAGGTCGGCACCGGCGTGCAGCGTAATTTCCAGGGCACCGGCCTGGGGCTGGCTATCTGTGAAAAGCTGATCAATATGATGGACGGTGATATTGAGGTCGATTCCGAACCGGGAATGGGCAGCCAGTTTATCGTGCGCATTCCGCTTTATAACAGCAAGGTGAAAACCCCGCAGCGGCATGAAGGCCTGGAAGGCAAAACCTGCTGGCTGGAACTGCGTAACGAGGCGCTGGCCGCTTTCCTGGAAAAATTGCTCGACGGGCACGGCCTGAAGGTGCAGCGCCTGCATGAGCTAAGCCGCTGCGAGCCGGATGACGTGATCGTGACCGATTACGACTTCCAGAGTCAGCAGGTGCACCGGGCGACTATCCGCTTTGACGGCAGCCATAACGATGGCCCGCAGGAGCTCTCGCCGGGGCGTTGGGTTTACGGCACCACCACGCCGCACGAGCTGCCCGCGCTGTTGGGACGCATCTATCGTGTTGAAGTAGAGATGCCGGACGCTTCGTCAGAGCTGCCGGAAACGGACGAGAAAAGCGTCACCAACGAAGATATTCTTATCCTGGTGGTTGACGATCACCCTATCAACCGCATGCTGCTGTCCGATCAGCTTGGCTCGCTGGGCTATCGGGTGAAAACGGCGCAGGATGGCGTGGATGCGCTCAACGTGCTGAGCCGCAACGAGATTGATATCGTCCTGACCGACGTCAACATGCCGAATATGGACGGTTACCGTCTGACGCAGCGCCTGCGGCAGCTGGGCCTGACCTTCCCGGTGGTCGGCGTCACCGCCAACGCGCTGGCGGAAGAAAAACAGCGCTGTATGGAAGCGGGTATGGATAACTGTCTGTCGAAGCCGGTTACGCTGGACACGCTACAGCAGACGCTGGCGTTTTACGCGGATCGGGTCAGGAAAAGCCGGGAAGGGTAACGCGGACAATAAAAAAAGCCTGGCGGGAGCCAGGCTCAGGACAAGCCCTGGGGATTTAGTCTTTATCCACCGGCATGGTGCTGACGGATGAAAGATAGTTCAGCAGCGCGATATCGTTATCCACGCCCAGCTTCATCATCGCCGACTTCTTCTGGCTACTGATGGTTTTGATGCTGCGGTTCAGCTTCTTGGCGATTTCGGTTACCAGGAAACCTTCCGCAAACAGGCGCAGCACTTCGCTCTCTTTCGGGGACAGGCGCTTGTCGCCGTAGCCGCCCGCGCTGATTTTCTCCAGCAGTTTAGCCACGCTTTCCGGCGTATACTTCTTGCCTTTTTGCAGTGCGGCCAGCGCTTTAGGCAGGTCGGTTGGCGCGCCCTGTTTCAGCACGATCCCTTCAATGTCCAGGTCCAGCACGGCGCTGAGGATGGCCGGGTTGTTGTTCATGGTCAGAACGATGATCGACAGGTCCGGATAGTGACGCTTGATATACTTAATCAGCGTAATACCGTCGCCATATTTTTCACCAGGCATCGACAGATCGGTGATCAGGACGTTGGCGTCGAGCTTGGAAAGGCTGTTGATTAATGCTGTGGAATCTTCGAACTCACCGACAACATTGACCCATTCAATCTGTTCAAGTGACTTGCGAATGCCGAACAGAACAATAGGATGGTCATCGGCAATAATTACGTTCAGGTTGTTCATATTATTGGTTACCTTGCTGCAGCAGTTCGTTGACGTAGCGGTCAATTTCACTGGTGGTATTTTTAATGTTTGAATTGTCACACTCGGTTATGTGCTGTTCTAACGTTTCACAAAGCTGCTTGCCCGGTGTCAAATTAAGCATGGCAAACACACCCTTCAGGCGATGCGCAGTCTGAGCAAGCGAACTCAAGTCCCTTTCTGCTGCCTCATTATACAATCTCTTTACATCATCTGGTACTGTCTCAACAAACAGCTGGAAATAGCCTGGCGCGAACAGCTGCGCAGGCGTCTCCTCTTCTTCGGTTTCATCCAGGGCCAGCTGAAGCTCAATAAGCTGCAGTAACGCATCCTGCATAGCGCTGCTGATATTGAAATTCACCCTGAAGCGATCGCGGGAAAGCGCGGTGTAGCCCGCCTCATCATCCGTCAGCAGCAGCGACCAGGCCGTCAGGCTGGCCGGGTCGTCCGTGACCAGCACATCGTGATCCTGTCCGGAAAAGCGCTCGTCCGGCGTAATACAGCTGGCGCCCCAGTTTTCTAACTGGTGCACCACAATTTTTCTGACCTCATCCACGTTGATATCAATTAACGCGGTCAGACCTTCCAGCAGCTTCTCTTCCTGAGCCTGCTGGTGTTCCTGCGGCGCATGAACCTGGATGCTGTAACGGGTGCCGATATCGGGACGCGCGACAATTTCAAGATGCCCGCCAAGCTGTTTGCACAGCTGCTTACAAAGGAAAAACGCCAGCCCCGAAGCCTGACCAAAACGGTCAAAGCTGGTTTCGCCGAGGAAAGGAAAATCGGTGTTGCCCATCTCGTCCACCGTCAGTCCGGCGCCGGTATCCACCATTTCAATCGCCAGCCTGTCCGGTCGATCGGCAGGATGGCTGACCTCAATAGAGATGCGGCCCCAGCTGGTGCTGGTAATGGAATAGTGCAGCAGAGTGGTCAGGATTTTGTAAATAGCGCGCCGATCGCCAAAACGGTTCTCGTCGCTGTTCAGACGGTTGCTGACCACCAGCTTCAGCCCCTTACGCCGCAGCGAGGGCAGGGCCTCGGTCACCAGCTCATCAAGCACGCTTTGCAGGTTAAAGGCTTCGGCGTCCGGCGCCCAGTCGTGCGTTTCCAGACGATTTAACAGCACGATATCATCCACCAGCCGACGCAGCGCCTGCGCTTCCTGCAACGCGTCTTCCAGCTGCTCGCCAGGCTGCGCGGATTCGATAGCCTGCAAATGGCCGATCACATCGCCCAGCGGCCGGTTCAGCGCGTGTCCCAGATTCTGCAACAGCTGCTGACGCGTCTGGTGGCTTTTATCCAGCACCTGCTGCGCTTTTTGCAGCTTTTTATTCACCAACAGCTCGCGATCCTGATCGCGCATCATAAACAGCTGGGTGCTGGCCGCCAGCATACTGCGCGCATGGCGGATCTCATAAACTTCGTTGTTGACGGTAGCCTGCAACACGCCCTGATGCTGATCGGACATATTGATGATCTTTTGCAGATTGAGATGCGGCAGCAGGTGCTCGGCGATTTTGTTGCTGATAATCGTGCGGTTGCTGGCAAAGTCATACACCAGCAGGCCAACCGGCAGGCTGGCCACAATCTCTTCGTTGAGGATGCGCAGCGACTCCAGTTCGGCGCTCTGGTTTTCGCTGGGGCGCAGCGACTGCTGGCGCAGCAGCAGCAGACCGGCCAGCGAAAGCAGCAGCAGCACAAAATTCGCCAGCAGCGGCCACATCAGGTTACGCAGCGTGTCGGCGATCAGGCCGAGGATCGGCACGCGATAAACCAGCTGCAACGGCGTGCTGGACAGCGAGGCGGCGATTTCTACATTGGGATTCAGCAGCGTGACTTTAGTGCTGTGCGTACTGTCTTCATCCACGCTGGCGCTGCTGCCGGTACCGGCCATATCCTGCTTCAGCTGGAAATTTTCCAGCGGCATATTCAGTGGGATCAGATCGTTAATCGGCAAATCGAAGGCGACCACGGTGGCCAGGTGGCCCGGCTGGTTAAAGGTGGTGCGCACGGTAAAATAGTGGTCATTCTGCCAGGTAAAGCGGCGCAGCGGCGAGAAGCTTTCCCGCTCGTCCAGCGCGTTGGCCTGCTGGAGCATCTCCGCGCGGCGCGCATCGACAATAGTGCTGATGGCGCTCTCTTTATAACGCGTCGCCATATCTTTTAACGGCAGCGTCGAAATTAAAATCAGGCTGTTATCCTGCCCGTTGAGAAAATACATTGACCAGGTGCTGTTTTCGGCGCCCCATAGCGTATCCAGATAGTTAGACATACGCAGCGTCATATCCAGCGTGCTGCTGTCGTGCGAGCCAAAAATCAGCGCTTCGGTTTTACGGCGGGTTTTCTCAAGATAATAGACATCGGGACGCAGGCGGGTTTCCTGCAGGCTGTTCGGCGGCGAGCCTGCGGCATTGGCCGCAAGATTTTCATAAATCTGCCAGGTAGCGAACCGGTAGGTGTCGATACGCTTCTGCATAACGTGAGCGATATCCGCCATCGCATAGCGTTTATCGGTCAGCCAGGCGTTAACGGCGTTGTGGATCATAAATCCGGATGCCAACAGCAGTACCAGGATAAACATCACGAAAAACCGGGTGACGTTACCGGAAGTCAGTGGAAATTTGTAGGGCATCATAGCCGTGGAACCCCAGTTAACGAGCCATCAGTCAGGCACAGGTAAAGGCAAGCCGCGAACAAAAGGCCGGATGAGACAACGGAAGGCGGGCAGTGGCTGCCTGGCGATTCATGGGAACACACGGATCTGTTGTGCGGCCACGCGCGCGTAAACAAAGAAATCGCGTGGGGTGCTGCCAGCGCGCAGGCGCTTGCGGGTCTGGCATCCTGAATCGTCATAGGTTCCGTTAAAAGCTTGTCGCGGTAAACACTACTTTTTATCACATTTCGCTAAATTAAAGAAGAACGCGCCACGGGCAAGGCGCATATTATATCGCGACAAAACCATAGCGACGCGGGCGTTTGTGTTAAATAACCTGAAAAAAAGCCCCTGTTAATCAAATATTGAGGCTAAAGGTGATTTTACAGATAACTCCTGGTGGATAGCGCGCGATCTTCGCTTAACTCAAATCATTGGCTAAAGGTAAAAAAAACGTTTTGACGCGCTTTAGCTCCGCTTTACGCTCTTGCTGTTTTTTTGTACTACCCCTGCCGTTTGCCTTTGCCGATTTCTGCACGCTGATATGAAAATTTGCGCGCGGTCAAAAAAAACGAGCCGCAGCAGCGGCAGAAAATTTTCTGGAAACTGTTACAGTTTTTACACTTCCTTAAAAAAATTCCTTAAGTTAAATCAATTTATTAATGCGTTATTTCATCAATTTTACTTGATAGTTGACAGTTTCCAGAATTGTAAACTAAGTCAAATTATAAATTATGTTTATCCTGTCGATAAATATTAATCAAGGCGAGTGGCGGGGTTTTTCATACTATCAGAAAGATAAAAGTTAAAAAAAATAGCGTATCAGCGCCTCTTTTTAGATTGTTTTTAACATTTCTACGCCGTCCGGAAATGTCGTTGCACCAGGTAAAGCCGCCTGCCCTCGGGTAAGGCGATCTATTACTTTGCGCGTAAAGCTGAAGGTTTTCTTCATGTTTACGTGCGAAACATCCAATGTCTGGTGTACACGAGGTTACTATGGCTCAGCTTACTGATGGCAGCGTGGAAATACTTTCGCGCGACGATGGCAGCATTCTTTCTCAGGTCGCAGCAGGGAATTCCAACAATACCATCCTCCTGAATCAACCCAGCGTAGTGCGCATTCACGGAACCCGCGCCATGGTGACCGAGTTCGAACGCCAGGGTAACGATCTCATCGTCCACATGCGTGACGGCAGCGTTAAACGCTATCAGCAATTCTTCCTGGATGACGTTGACGGCGATCACAGCGAGCTGGTTTTTGATGACGGCGTCAATCCGCCTGAGCACGCACTCTTCCCGGTCACCAACGAATTCGCCGATGCGCAGGCGGTGGTAGCGATTACGCCACAGTATGAGTCGCTTGGCTCGCTGGAACCGCTGCTGCTGGCTGATACCGGTGCTACCACCGGCGTTATCACCGCCGCAGGTATTGGCGCGCTTGGTCTTGGCGCAGCAGGCGTCGCCGCACTGGCGGGCGGCGGCGGCGGCGGCGGCGGCGGTGATGATGCAGTGACAGTAGCGCCATCCCTTACCGTCAATCCGTTAACCGGCGATAATACCCTGTCGACGGCGGAAAAAAATTCTGACCAGACGCTGAACGGCACCACCAGCGGCACGGAAGCGGGCAACACCGTTACCGTCGTGCTCAACGGCGTGACCTATACCACCACGGTCGGGGCAGACGGCAGCTGGAGCATCACCTTACCGGCCGCCGCGCTGGCTACGTTGCCGGAAGGCAGCAATACGCTGACCATCAGCGTGACCAACAATGCAGGCGCCACGGCGACCACCGCTGAAACCTTTACGGTAGAGGCCGGTGCGGTCACGCCGACCACGCCTTCCATCGCTATCGCCGCTTTTGCAGGTGACGACGTGCTGGATAACAGCGAGCAGCAGCAGGCGCAGATCATCAGCGGCACCACCACCAACGTGCAGCAGGGCCAGACCGTTACCGTTACCCTGAACGGGCAAACCTACACCACCACCGTTGACGGCAGCGGCGCGTGGAGCGTGGCCGTTCCGGCTGCGGCCGTGCAGGCGCTGGCGGCGGGCACCACGACCATTACCGCCACCGTTACCGATGCGGCGGGCGCGGCGGCAACCACCACGCACGATTTCACCGTTAACGCCCCGGCGACCGTACCGGCCATCACCATCGCCGCCTTTGCGGGCGACGACGTGCTGGACAACGGCGAGCAGCAGCAGGCGCAGATCATCAGCGGCACCACCACCAACGTGCAGCAGGGCCAGACCGTTACCGTTACCCTGAACGGCCAAACCTACACCGCCACCGTTGACGGCAGCGGCGCGTGGAGCGTGGCCGTTCCGGCTGCGGCCGTGCAGGCGCTGGCGGCGGGCACCACGACCATTACCGCCACCGTTACCGATGCGGCGGGCGCGGCGGCAACCACCACGCACGATTTCACCGTTAGCGCCCCGGCTACCGCTCCGGCCATCACCATCGCTGCCTTTGCGGGCGACGACGTGCTGGATAACGGCGAGCAGCAGCAGGCGCAGACCATCAGCGGCACCACCACCAACGTGCAGCAGGGCCAGACCGTTACCGTTACCCTGAACGGCCAAACCTACACCGCCACCGTTGACGGCAGCGGCGCGTGGAGCGTGACCGTTCCGGCTGGCGCCTTACAGGCGCTGGCGGCGGGCACCACGACCATTACCGCCACCGTTACCGATGCGGCGGGCGCGGCGGCAACCACCACGCACGATTTCACCGTACCAGCCTTTGGCATCGGCAGCATTAGCGTTAATGCGCCGGGCGGCGACGGCTATCTCAGTATTACCGAAGCGCAGTCCGATCTCACCGTTTCCGGCTCTTCAGCCGATCTTCCTGCCGGCACGGTTATCCGGGTATCGCTGGGCGGGCGCGAATATACTGCCACCGTGGCGGCAGACGGCAGCTGGAGCGCCACCATCCCCGCCGCCGATCTGCAACAGCTGTCGCAGGGTCAGAATCTCATTATCGCGTCAGCCACCCTGGCGGACGGCACCGTCGTACAAAATGGCTCTGCCGCTTCGCTTAACGTTATTACCACCGAACCGAACGCCGGGCTTAATGTGCCCTTCGGCGACAGCGTTATTAGCGGCAGTGAAGCGGGCGCCGATCAGACGCTGACCGGCAATACCGGCGTGGCGGGCGCAGGCCAGTCGGTCACAGCGACAATAGGCGGCACGGACTATACCGGCACGGTCAACAACGACGGTAGCTGGAGCGTGACGCTGCCGGCCGGCTCGCTGCAAAACCTGCCGCAGGGCAGCAACGATATCACCGTAGTGATTACCGATCCGGCAGGCAACAGCAGCACCTCGACCACGCCGGTAAACGTAGCGACCGCCGCGCCAGCTCTTACCGTTACGCCACCGGATGCGACGCTGAACCAGGACGATGTAACCCAGCCGCTGATCCTGAGCGGCGTCAGCGCTGACAGTCAGAGCGTCACCGTCACGCTGAACGGCGTGACCTATAACACCACCGTTAACCCGGACGGCAGCTGGAACGTGAATATTCCGGCTTCCGATCTGCAACAGCTTGCCGATGGTGATTACACGCTGGGCGTGGTCGCTACCGACGGTTACGGCAACAGCACCACGCAAAATATTCCGCTGGCCGTGGACGCCACGCCGCCGACGGCGACGGTTAATCCGCTGGGCGGTGACGGCTATGTGAATGCGGGCGAAGTCGGTCAGCCGCTGGTTATTACCGGCACCACCCAGCCGGGCAGCACGGTGCTGGTGCGTTTTGACAGCGTTGACGTGCCCGCCACTGTCGACCCGGTTACCGGCGCCTGGACGGCGACGTTAAGCCCGGACAGCCAGGCCGCCATTGCTGACGGCACTTACGTCGTCACCGTCGTTACCACCGATGCGGCCGGTAACGCCAGCGAGACCTATACCACTGTAACCTATGCAACCACCACGCCGATCGTGACGGTTAATGAACTCACCGCCGACGGCTCGCTGAACAGCGCAGAAGTCACGGTCGATCAGGTGCTGACCGGGACGGCCACTAACGTTGCCCCAGGCAGCCCCGTGACCCTGCAGCTGGCAGACGGCACAATCTTTACCGGCAGCATTGAGCCGGGCGGCAACTGGAATATCACGCTGCCCGCGACCACGCTAACGGCGCTGGCGAACGGCACGCAAAACTATACCGTTAGCGTCAGCGATGCGGCGGGCAATACCGGCAATGCGACCGGCAGTTTTGCGGTGGCCGTTGATAACACCGTGGCCGCGCTGGCTATTGCGCCGGTCAGCGGCGATAACGCTATTAACGCGACAGAAGCGCAGGCGGATCTGGTTATCAGCGGCGGCAGCGCTGGCCTTGCCGCCGCCACGCCGCTGACGGTTACCTTTAACGGCGTGGATTACGCCTCTACGGTTAATCCGGACGGCAGCTGGACGGTAACCGTGCCTGCCGCCGCGTTGACCGGCATTGCCAACGGCAGCTATGCCGTTACCGTGACGGGCACGGACGCCAACAGCAATCCGATCGCCGGCACCAGCGACGTGAACGTGCGTACGTCGTTCCCGACAGAAATTATCCTTAACTCGCCGTTTGGCGACGGCGTGCTGAACGCGGCTGAAAGCACGGCGGCGCAAACGCTGACGGGCAATACCGGCGTCAACTTCCCGGATCAGGCGGTAACGGTAACCGTTGACGGCGTAAGTTATCCCGCTACCGTCGATACCCTTACCGGCAGCTGGAGCGTGGCGCTGCTGCCGCCGGCGTTGGCCTCGCTACAGGACGGCACCGCAGATATTGTCGTTACCGTTACGGATTCGCTGGGCAATACGGCCAGCTCAACCACGCCAATCGTGGTCGATACCGCCGCGCCAGCGTTGGACGTCGCCATTCCGGGCGATAACGGCGTGATTAACGCGCAGGCGCAGAACCAGCCGCTGACCGTGAGCGGCACGGCGGAAGCGGGCAGCACGCTCAGCATAGTGCTGGCGGGCGTCACTTATTTGACCGGCGCGGATGCGGACGGCAACTGGAGCCTGGCGATTTCGCCTTCCGCGCTACAGTCGCTGCCGGACGGTAAATATGATATTGCCGTGACCGCTACGGACGCGGGCGGTAACCAGACCACCTCATTGACGCCGGTAACCCTGGATACCGCGACGCCTGCATTGACCATTGCGCCGGTTTCCGGCGACGGCTATCTGAACGCGGCGGAACACGACGCCGCGCTCAGCGTAGCGGGCACGGCCGATGCGGGATCGGCGATTGTCGTTACGCTTAATAACGTTACCTATAACGCCGTGTCCGACGCCAACGGCAACTGGAGCGTCAGCGTGCCTGCTGGCGACGTCAATGCGCTGACGGACGGCACCTATGCGGTGAGCGTGCAGGCCACGGACAGCGCGGGCAACGCTACGTCAAGCCTGCAACCGCTGACGGTAGTGGCGGGCGCGGGCGCGCAGCCAACGATCGCCGTAGACGCCTTCACGGGCGACGGCGTGCTGGACGGCGCGGAGCAGGATCTCAATCAGCTGGTTACCGGCACCACGACCAACGTTCAGGCAGGCCAGATCGTTACGCTGACCATGAACGGCGCGCAGTATACGGGTACCGTGCAGGCGGACGGCAGCTACAGCGTGCTGGTGCCGGCTACGGCCTATTACGGACTGGCCAACGGCACGCAAACCTTTACCGTTGATGTGGCCGACGTCGCGGGCAATCCGGCCACGGCGACCAGCGGCTATACCATCGATAATACCTTTAGCTCAATTGCTATTGGCGTCATTAGCGATGATAACGCTATCAACACCGTTGAAGCGCAAAACCCGCTGATGATCCACGGCAGCACCCGCTTTGTCGCCTTTGGCGCGCGCATCCTGGTGCGCTTTAACAATGCGGATTATGAAACCACCGCCAATAATGACGGCAGCTGGAGCGTGACCGTTCCGGCCAGTGCGCTGAGCGGCCTGCCTGACGGCAACCAGACGATCACCGCGACGGCGACCGACGTTAACGGCAACCAGATCACTACCACGCAGAGCCTGGATTCCGCTATTAATCCAGACTTTACCGTGACGCTGAACGAGCCGTTTATCGATGGTGCGCTGAACGGCACAGAGGCGCTCAGCGACCAGTCCCTTTCCGGCTCGACCGGCATTACCGGCAGCGGCCAGGCCGTTAGCGTGCTGCTGAACGGCATCACCTATACGGCAAACGTGGATGCGGACGGCAACTGGTCGGTCACGCTGCCCAATGCGGTGCTGCAAGGCCTGCCGCAGGGCGATAACACGCTGACCGTGACCGCCACCGATCCGGCTGGCAATACTTCTTCACTGACCAATACCTTTACCGTAGATACCTCAACGCCGACGCTGACGCTGAATGCGCTGGCGGAAGATAACCGCCTGAGCCTGGCGGAGCAGGGCCAGGCGCTGACGGTAACGGGCGACGGCGAGCCGGGCAACGTGGTCACGCTGGTGCTGAACAACACCACCTATACCGCGACGGTGACCGGCACCGGCAGCTGGAGCATTGAGCTGCCGGCGGCGGCGCTGCTGGCGTTAACCGACGGCAGCTATCCTGTTTCGGTCAGCGTGGTTGATGCGGCAGGCAACGTCTCTGCGCTGACCCGCACGCTGGATGTGGATCTGACGCCGCCAGCGTTGACGGTGAACCCCGTCTCCGGCGATGGCTATCTTAACGCTGCCGACACCAGCCAGCCGCTGGTGGTCAGCGGTACGAGCGAAACCGGCAACACTATCGCCGTCGAGCTGAACGGCACCGTTTACAACACTATTGTTGGCGCTAACGGTCAGTGGACGCTGACCGTGCCCAACACGGCGGTAAATACGCTGGCGGAAGGTAACTATACGCTTGCCGTTACCGCCAGCGATGCGGCCGGTAACGTGACCACCGCCAGCACGCCGCTGGTGGTGGATACCAGCGCGCCGGTTATTGCCGTTAACGATCTGACCGCTAACAATATTATCGACGGCGCGGAACAGCAGACCGACCAGCTGCTCAGCGGGACGGTAACCAATGCGGAAGTGGGGCAAACGGTCACCGTAACGCTTAACGGTGCCGATTATGTGACCACGGTGCAAACCGGCGGCGGCTGGCAGGTGGCGATCCCGGCCGCCGATCTGAGCGCGCTGGCCAACGGCACGCAGACGCTCAGCGTCACCGTGGCCGATCTGGCAGGCAACAGCAGTACCGTTGCCAAAACCTTTACCGTCGACAGTACGCTCAGCAGCGTGGCGTTCGATCCGCTCAGCGGCGACGGCTATCTGAACGCGCTTGAGGCGCAGACGGATCTGACCGTTACCGGCTCTACGGCGAACGTGGCGGCTGGCAGCACGGTCACCTTTACGCTCGGCGGCCAAACCTACACCGGCACCGTAGCGGCAAACGGCAGCTGGACGGCGACTATCCCGGCAGCAGATTTGCAGGCGCTGGCAGAAGGGCCGCAAACCGCGACGGCCAGCGTTATCGCGCAGAACGGCAATACCGTGACCAGCGAAAACACGCTGAACGTATACGTCGATCGCGTGCCGGATCCCACGCTGCAAACGCCGTTTATTGACGGCACCCTGACCGGCCAGGAAGCGGGCGTCACGCAGACGCTGACCGGCACCACGGGGCAGGAAGGCGTTGGTCAGACCGTAACGGTCAACATCGGCGGCACCGATTATGCCGCCACCGTTAACAGCTCCGGCGTTTGGACGCTGGATCTGGCGCCGGCGGTGCTTCAGGCGCTGCCGCAGGGACAGTCTGCCGTGACGGTGACGGTCACCGACGTGGCGGGCAACGTTTCCGCCATTACGCCAGCGCCAGTTATCACCGTGGCCACTGCGCTGCCAACGCTGACGCTGGATCCGGTCGCAGGCGGCGATAACATTATCAACGCCGACGAGCAGGGCGCAGCGCTGGCTATCAGCGGCACGGGCATGGCTGACAATGACGTTACCGTTACGCTGAACGGCGTAACCTATACCACCACGGTCAATACGGACGGCAGCTGGAGCGTAACCGTTCCGGCGACCGATCTGGCGGCGCTGGCCGACGGCCCTTATGCGCTTCAGGTCAGCACCAGCGATGCCTTCGGCAATACCGCTACGCAAAACCTGGGTCTTTCCGTGGATACCGCGACGCCAGCCTTTACGGTGGATCCGGTCACCGGCGACAACACCATTGACCAGGTCGAGCAGGGCCAGGCGCAGAACATTACCGGCAGCGGCAGCGAAGGCGACACTATCTCCGTTACGCTGGGCGGCGCTACCTATACCACTACCGTCGGCACTGGCGGACAGTGGACGATTAGCGTACCGGCCAGCACGCTGGCTAACCTCACGGAAGGCGCTAATACGCTGACCGTAACGGCGACCTCGCCTGCGGGCAACGTCGCGAGCCAGGACACCACGCTGACGCTGGATACGGCGGTAGACGTGACCCTGATTATCAATGCCGTTTCCGGCGATGATTTAATCAACGCCGCCGAAGCCGCCCAGGGCTTTACCGTGACCGGCAGCGTGCCTGATGACACCAGCACGGTAGTCGTAAGCTTTAACGGCACGGATTATCCGGCGACCGTGGGCACAAACGGCCTGTGGAGCGCGGCGATCCCGGCCGCGGCGCTGGCGGGCGTAGCGGACGGTGATTACACCCTGACCGTCACCGCCTCGCCTGCCAGCGGCGGCAGCCTGTCGCTGCCTCACGCCATTACCATAGATACCGCTGCGCCAGTTCTGACCGTCGCGGCTATCGCTGAAGACAACTTCCTGAACGCCGCCGAACAGGGTCAGCCGCTGGCTATTACCGGCACCGGCGAAGCGGGCGACAGCGTGCGCGTGGCACTGAACGGCAGCGTCTATACCGCCACCGTAGACGGCGACGGCAACTGGACGGTTACGGTTCCCGCGACGGCGACTATTGCTTTAACCGGCGGCAGCTATCCGGTCACCGTCACCGCGACGGATCCGGCGGGCAACGCCGTCACGCAAACCAGCGCGCTGGTTGTGGATGTCAGCACGCCTGTGCTGACGGTTAATCCGCTGAGCGGCGACGGTATCCTGAACGCCGAAGAGCAGGCGCAGCCGCTGACCGTTAGCGGCACGGCAGAGAACGGTTCAACCGTTACCGTCACGCTGGAGGGCACGGACTACACCGCCACGGCAGGCGCTAACGGCCAGTGGTCGCTGGCTATTCCGGCTGCGGATCTGGCCGGGCTGGCCAACGGCGACTACACCCTGACCGTAGCGACCGCCGACGCGGCAGGCAACGTGACGACTCAGGAGAGCACGCTGACGGTAGTGGCCGATGCCGCTACGCTGCCAACGCTGACGCTGGACAATTTTGCGGGCAACAACATTCTGGACGGCGCAGAGCAGCAGGTCAGCCAGACAATCAGCGGCACCACCACTAACGTCCAGGCGGGCCAGGTGGTGACGGTGACGCTGAACGGCTCGGTTTACAGCGGTCTGGTGCAGGACAGCGGCGCGTGGAGCGTCACTATTCCTGCTGCGGTACTGGCAGCGCTGCCAGCGGGCACGCAGACCTATAGCGTTTCCGTGGGCGATGCGGCGGGCAATGGGGTTACGGCAGGCGGCAGCTTCGATGTTAATACTGATATCAGCTCGGTAGCCCTTAATCCGCTTAGCGATGACGGCTACCTGAACGCCACGGAGGCGCAGGGCGATCTGACCGTGAGCGGTGCGGTTTCTAACGTGCCGGAAGGCAATACCGTGACGGTAACCCTGAACGGCATTGACTACACCACTACGGTAACGACGGGCGGTACGTGGAGCCTGACGGTACCGGCGGCGGATCTGGCGGCGCTGGCTGAAGGCCCGGTGACCGTCAGCGCCAGCGTGCCTGACGTGGACGGCAACGCCGTGACCAACGAGGCGACGCTGAACGTAGCGACCACGCTGCCGACGCTGGCTATCGAGACGCCGTTTACCGACGGCGCGCTGAATGCGGGCGAGGCGGGAACGGCGCAAACGCTGACCGGTACGACCGGCCTCACGGGCGACGGTCAGAACGTCAGCATCGCTATTAACGGCAGCACCTATGCCGGCACCGTTGACGGCGACGGCAACTGGCGCATCGTTCTGTCGCCGGAAGTGCTACAGGCGCTGCCGCAGGGCGATACCCTGGCGACCGTTGCCGTCAGCGATGCGGCGGGCAACTCGGCGACTGCTCCGCTGACCTTGAGCGTGGACACGCTGCCGCCTGCGGTTGCGGTTAACGCTATCGCTGGCGACAACATTCTTAACGCGGCGGAACAGGGCAGCGATCTGCCTGTTAGCGGCACAGGTGAAGCTAATGCCGCTATCGTGGTGACGCTGAACGGCATCGACTACACCACTACGGTGGGCACGGATGGCCAGTGGACGGTAACGGTGCCGGCAGCCGATCTGGCCGCGCTGGCGGACGGCAGCTATGTGATCACCACTACCGTGACCGATCCGGCAGGCAACAGCGCAACCGCCGACAGCCCGCTGACGGTTAAAGCCAGCGCGGCCGCGCTGCCAACCCTTTCTGTCGATCCTTTCACCGGCAACGATACGCTTAACGGCGCCGAACAGCAGACTACGCAATATCTCAGCGGTACGACCACTAACGTCGAGGCTGGGCAGCAGCTGACCGCCACGCTTAACGGCGTGGCTTACACCACGCGCGTGCTGGCCAGCGGTGCATGGCGCGTGGCGATCCCTTCTTCCGCGCTGGCGACGCTGGCTGACGGCACGGCGACCTTCAGCGTGGCGGTCAGCGACGCGGCGGGCAATCCGATCACCGTCAGTCATGATGTAACCGTGGACAGCACGGCGGCGGGCATCAGCCTCGATCCACTCAGCACCGACGGCTACCTGAACGCTGCGGAAGCCCAGGATGCGCTGATTGTTACCGGCACTACCACCGGCCTGGCGCAGGGCGCGCCGGTGACCGTCACCTTTAACGGACAAACTTTTACCGGCGTGGTCGGCACCGGCGGCACCTGGAACGCCGTGATCCCGGCCGCCTCGCTGGCTGGCCTGGCGGACGGTGCTAACACGCTGACCGTCACCGCGACCGATGCCAGCGGTGCTACGGCAACCGGCACCGCTACGCTGAACGTGCAGGTCAACGATTTGCCTGCGGTCACGGCGGATACGCCATTTAACGGCGGCGTGCTGAACGGCGCACAGGCGGCGACGGATCAGACGTTGACCGGTTCTACTGGCGTAACGGGCGACGGGCAAACCGTTGCCGTGGCGGTGGGCGATACCACCTATACCGGCACTGTAGACGCGAACGGCAACTGGAGCGTCACTATCCCGACCGCTGAACTTCAGGCGTTGCCGCAGGGCGCAAACGCGCTACAGGTTACCGTAGCCGATGCGGCCGGCAACGCCAGCACGGTGGCGGTGCCGGTCACCGTGGATACCGTCGCGCCGACCCTGACGCTTAATCCGGTGGCGGGCGACGGCGTGGTCAACGGTAGCGAAGCAGCGGCGGATATCACCGTCAGCGGCGGCAGCACCGGCGCGGAAGAAGGTCAGCTGGTCACGGTTTCGCTGAACGGCCAGACTTACACCACCGCCATCGCGGCGGACGGCAGCTGGAGCCTTGCGCTGCCGGCCGGTCTGCTTCAGGCGTCGCCGAACGGCACTTATCCTGTTACCGTTTCCCTTAGCGACGCGGCGGGCAACACGGCTTCAACCGCTGCCGATATCACGCTGTCGACCGTGGCGCTACAGCCAACGCTGGATACGCCATTTATCGACAGCTACATCAACGCTACCGAGTCGCAGAGCGATCAGACGCTGAGCGGCACGACCGGCGCGACCGGCGCAGGCCAGACCGTAACGGTCAATATTGCCGGAACGGACTACACCGCCACGGTGGATAACGCCGGCAACTGGACGCTGCCGGTCAGCGCCGCCACGCTACAGGCGTTGGGCGAAGGCGTTCAGGGCATCACCGTGACCGCCACGGATGCCATCGGCAATACGGGCACCGCGACGACTTCTGTTAGCGTTGATTTGACTGCGCCAACGCTGACGGTCAATCCGGTCGCGGGCGATAACATTATCAACGCGGCGGAAAGCGTAGGGCCGGTAACCATTACGGGCACTGCTTCAGCCAGCGAAGCGGGCCAGCTGGTGACCGTCACCTTCAACGGCGTCGACTATCAACAGTCGGTGCAGGACGACGGCAACTGGACGGTCAATCTGCCCGCCAGCGTCACTCAGGGCATTGCGGACGGGACTTATCCAGTGAGCGTCAGCCTGACCGATGCGGCGGGCAACGTGTCCACTCAGGCGCTGACGGTCGTGGTCGATGCCAGCCTGGCAAGCCAGCCGACCGTGGCGCTGGATGCCATCAGCGGCGATAACTACCTTAATCAGAGCGAAGCGGGCGCGGATCTGGCCGTTACCGGCACCACCACCAACGTGACGGCAGGGCAGACCGTGACCGTCACGCTTAACGGCGTCGCCTATACGGCGCTGGTGCAGGCGGACGGCAGCTGGTCCGCGACGGTTCCGGCGGCGGATCTTGCCGCGCTGACCGACGGCGCGCAAACGCTGACCGCCACGGTCGCCGATGTGGCGGGCAACACGGGCAGCAATTTCGCGGAGTTTACCGTGGTCGCCCAGGCCGCCAGCCTGCCGACTATCTCAATCGATCCGGTCACCAGCGACGATGTGGTCAATAATCAGGAAGCGCAGAGCGATGTGCTGATCACCGGCTCCAGCCAGCGCATCCCGGAAGGCGGCACCGTGACGGTAACGCTGAACGGCGCGACCTATACCGGCACCGTTGACGCCGACGGAAACTGGAGCGCTACTGTGCCGGCTGCTGCGGTACAGGCGCTGACGCCGGGCGCCAATACGCTGACCGCCAGCGGCAGCGACATGGCGGGCAACGTGGCGACGACAGCGGATAACTTTACCGTTGATACCACCGCGCCGGTGCTGAACGTGGCGTTAAGCGCGGGCGTGGATAACGTGCTGAACGCGGCGGAAGCGGCGGCCGGTCTGGTCGTCAGCGGCACCACCGATGCGGGCCTGCCGGTGAGCGTCACCCTTAACGACAAGGTGTACGCAACCACGGCAGATGCGGACGGCAACTGGAGCCTGACTATCGCCAGTGGCGATCTGACGGCGCTGGGCGACGGCACCACTCCGCTCAGCGTGGCGGTAACCGACGCCAGCGGCAACGTCGCTACCAGCGTCACCAACCTGACCGTGGCGGTCAATGCGCTGCCGGCGCTGACGCTGAATACGCCGTTCGTCGATGGTCTGGTCAACGCGACCGAAGCGGCGGCAGAACAGACGCTGACCGGCACGGCGACCAACCTTGCCGTCGGCACGGCGGTAACGGTTACGCTTGGCGATCAAACCTTTACCGGCGCGGTCAATGCGGACGGCACATGGAGCGCCGCCGTGCCGGCAGGCACGCTTGCCGCCCTGACCGACGGGCTCTATCAGCTGACGGTCGCCAGCGCGGATGCAGCGGGCAACCCGGCGACGGCCGAAGCCAGCATAGAGGTGCTGGTCACGACGCTGCCGACGGCCGCGATCAATACGCCGTTTATTGACGGCCTGCTGAACGCTGGCGAAGCGGGCGTCGATCAGGTAATTAACGGCACCACCGGCATTACCGGCGCAGGCCAGACGGTTACGCTGAATATCGACGGCAACGCCATTGCCACTACGGTCGACGACAACGGCAACTGGACGGCCACGCTGACGCCTGCGCTGGCGGCCACGCTGGGCAACGGCGAGCACACCATTAACGTGACGGTTGCCGATGTGGCGGGCAACAGCAGCACCGATTCGCTGGCCTATACCGCTATCGTTACCGGACTGCCGGCGCCGACGCTGACCCAGCCTTTCGTCGATGGCATATTAAACGCCGCTGAGGCGGCAGCGGGCCAGACGCTGGCGGGCACCACCGGCATTACCGGTGCGCAAACCGTTAGCGTGGATATCAACGGCACCGCTTACCAGGCGAACGTCGATCCGGCTACGGGTGACTGGACGCTGCCTCTGGAGGCTGGCGTGCTCTCTGCGCTGCCGGACGGCACGCTGCCGATTACGGTGACGGTCACGGATGCCGTGGGCAACGTCGGGACGGCCGGCGATTCGGCACTGGTCGCCGTTAACGCGCTGCCGGCGGTCACCATCGATCTGCCATTTACCGATGGCCTGCTCAACGTGGCTGAAGCTGCCACCACGCAGACGCTGAGCGGTAACACCGGGCTGGTCGCGGCGGGGCAGACGGTCACTGTTGCTATCGACGGCGGCGCGCCGCTAACGGCGACGGTCAACGCCAACGGCAACTGGACGCTCGATCTGACTTCGGCACAGCTGACCGCGCTGGGCAGCGGCACCCATACTTTTGCGGTCACCGCGACCGATACCGCAGGCAATGCCAGCACGGCCACGCTTGATTTTGACGCGCTGCTGGCGCTGCCGCAGCCGACCATCGGTTCACCGCTGTTTACCGACGATATCCTGAATATTGCCGAGGCGGGAACGGCTATCACTCTGGCGGGCACCACGGGCGTCACCGGAGCGAATCAGGGCGTGCAGCTGCAAATCGACGTAGCTGGTATTACTTATACCGGCAGCGTGGACGCCAACGGCAACTGGGCGGTGGCGCTACCAGCCGGGGCGCTGAGCGCGTTGGCTGACGGCGCGCACACCGTAGATGTTACCGTGATTGACGCGGCGGGCAATATCAATACCAGTTCGCTCGGCTTCACCGCCGCGCTGACCGCACCAACGCCGACGTTGGATGTGCCTTTTGATGATACCTGGCTTAACGCGGCCGACGTGGCTGCGGGCGTGGCGCTTACCGGCACTACCGGGCTGGCAGGCGCGGGCCAGGCCGTTACGGTCACGCTGGGCGGCGTTAACTACGACGCAACGGTAGATGCAGACGGCAACTGGACGCTGCCGCTCTCCACGGCGCAGCTGGGCGCGCTGGATCAGGGGCTGCAAAACTATACCGTGGTGGCGGCAGATATCGGTGGTAACACGGCGACGGCGACGGGCAGCTTTACCGTCGACACGTCCGTGCCAACCATCGCCATCACGCCATTCACCGGCGATGGGGCGCTGGACTATCTGGAAAGCCTGACCACCCAGACGCTGAGCGGCACCACGACCGGCGCGGGCGAAGGCCAGGTGGTGACGGTCACCATCGGCACGGCGACCGTGAGCGGCGTAGTAGCCGCAGACGGTAGCTGGTCGGTTAACCTGACGCCGGAAGCGCTGGCGCAGCTGGGCACGACCGGCGATACCGGCACCATCAACGCTTCGGTCGTGGATGTCGCAGGCAATACGGGCACCGCGACCGCTGCGGTCACGGTCGACCTGACGCCGCCTCCAACGCCGCTGCTGACGCTGGCGCCGGTTTCCGACGACAACATCATCAACAGCACGGACGGCGCGACGCTGACGCTGAGCGGAACATTCGCTAATCTGCCTGTTGACGGCGGCGGCGCGGTGACGGGAACCGTAGCGGTCAGCATCAACGGCGTGGCGCAGGCCGGAACGGCCGTGGTCAATAGCGTCGACGGTACCTGGACGCTCACCGTGCCGAACACGGCGGCGAATATCGCCGACGGCATCGCCACCGTAACCGCGACGCTGACCACCGATCAGAACACTACGCTGGAGGCAAGCAGCCAGGTGCTGGTGGATCGCTCCGTGCCTGTCGTCACCATCAACGCCTTTGCCGGCGACGACGTGCTGAACGGCGCGGAAGCGGCGGTTACCCAGATAATTAGCGGGACGGCGTCCGCCAGTGAGGCGGGCAGAGCGGTAACCCTCACGCTGAATGACAAGACCTATACGGCCATCGTTCAGGCGGACGGCAGCTGGTCTGCCACGCTGCCGTCAGGTGATTTGCAGGCGCTGGGCCAGGCGGGCCAAACTCTGACCGCCACGCTGACCGATGCGGCGGGCAACACCGGCACCATTACGCGCGACTTTACCGTAGACACCGGCGCGCCGCTGATTGCGGTGGACGCGCTGGTAGGCGATAACGTATTGAACGCTGCGGATATCCTGACCACTCAGGTAGTGACGGGAACAGCTAGCGGTGCCGAAGGCCAGACTATCGGCCTCTATCTGGGTGACGGCGCGCCGATCGCCACGGCGCTGGTCAATGCCGACGGCACCTTCAGCCTTGATCTGACGCCGGAGGTGTTGGGCAGCCTCACCGACGGCACGCTGGTGTTCGGCCTGCGGGTTAACGACGCCGCGGGCAACGCCACCGACGCCACGCTGACGGTAAATAAAGTGGTCAACGCGGCGCTGAATCTGGTGGTGGATTCCGTCTTCGGCGACGGCTTCCTGAACGCGGTCGACACCACGGTAGCGCAAACCATTACCGGTCTGGCCAGCTCCGCCGGGATTGGCGCGACCGTATCGCTGACGCTGGGCGGTACCACGCTGACGGCGGATGTCGGTCAGGATGGACGCTTCGCGTTGGTCGTACCGCCAAGCCTGCTTGGTTTGTTAAGCGATGGCGATACCGCGCTGAACATTGTGCTGACCGATGGCGCAGGCAACACCCGCACCGTCGGTGAAACCGTCACCGCCATTCTGGAAGCGCCGACCATCAGTGCCATCACCGGCCTGTTTGGCGGCGACAACCTGCTGAACATCGCCGAAGCGGCGCTGGCGCAGACGGTTGGCGGCACCATTGACGGCGCGGTCGGCTCCACGGTGACCGTGACGCTGGGCAGTAAAACCTACCAGACCACGCTTCAGGCGGGCGGCGCATGGAACGTGACTATTCCGCCGCTGGATCTGGCGGCGCTGACCACCGGCAACCAGACGCTGGGTGTCTCGGTGACCGATCCGGCGGGCAACACCTCGTCAACGTCGGCCACTATCGGCATCTTTACCGCCCAGCCATCCATTACGCTTAACCCAATCTTTGGCGACGGCATTCTGAATATCGCCGATGCGCTGGTTAACCAGACCATCAGCGGCACGGTCAATAACGTAGCGGCCGGTTCGACCATTAACCTGACGCTGGGCAATTCTACGGTGCAGGCGGCGGTAGGGCCGAACGGCGCCTTTACCGCCACGGTCACGCCGGACATTCTCGGTACGCTGACCAGCGGCACCCTGGCGGTGGGCGCCAGCGTGACCGATGCGGCAGGCAACATCGCCACCACCACCGGCAACCTGGTGGCCAAGCTGACCGCGCCGGTAGTCAATATCGCGCAGCTGTTTGGCGACGGCCTGCTTAACGCGGCGGATGCGGCGCTGGGCCAGACCATCGGCGGTACCATTACCAATGCCGAGCCGGGATCGCGGGTGGTGGTTAACGTAGCCGGGACGCAATTTGTGACCGCCACGGCAGCGGACGGCACCTTTAACGTGGCGCTAACGCCGACGTTATTGAAAGGGCTGCTGGACGGCAACCTGACCGTGGGCGTCAGCGTAACGGACAGCGCAGGCAACACTACTACCGCTAACGCCGGCGCGACGGTCGGCGTCAATACGCTGCCAACCGTGACGCTAAACCCGGTCTTTGGCGGCGATGGCGTGCTGAACCTGGTGGAATCGCTGGTCACGCAGACCATCAGCGGGACGGCCAGCAATGTAGCGCCGGGATCGACCGTTACCATCAACCTCGGCAACACCATTGTTACCACCACGGTCGGTGCGAACGGCGCCTATAGCGCCCAGGTGTCGCCTGCTCTGCTCAGCACGTTGCTGGACGGTAATCTTACCGTGGGCGTCGCCGTTACCGATGCGGTAGGCAACACCGCCAGCGCCAGCACGGGCGTGCGGGTTGGCATCCAGACTACGCCAACCCTGACGGTCAATACGGTATTCGGGGACAGCGTGCTCAGCGCCAACGATATCAACACCGTCCAGACCATCAGCGGTATAGCCCGTAACGTTACGGCTGGCTCCATTGTGACCGTCACGCTGAACGGTAAAACCTACACGGCGCCGGTTAACAGCAGCGGCGGCTGGACGCTGAACGTGCCGAAAGCCGATCTCAGCGCGCTGGCGAACGGCGTGCTGACGGTCAACGCCTCGGTAACGGACAGCTACGGCAACGTGGCGACCAATACCGGACAGCTGGTTGTGATTGCGCAGACGCCGCCGTCGGTCACTATCTCCAGCATCTTTGGCGATGGCCTGCTCAGCGCGGTCGATGCGCAAACCGCCCAGACGATTACCGGTTCGTCTACTAATGCCGAAGGCTCGATCCTGAACGTGCGCGTAGGCACCTCGACGTTGACCACCACCATCGGCGCGAACGGCACCTGGAGCGTGCTGGTACCGGCCGCGACGCTGGCCGCGCTGCCGGACGGCAACGCGACGGTCACCGCCAGCGTGATCAATGCGGTAGGGAATACCGGTTCCGGTACTGATACGGCGGTGGTGAAAACCCATACGCTACCAAGCGTGACTATTAATAACAGCACCATGTTTGGCGGCGACCACTACCTCAATCTGAGCGAGGCCAACACGCCGGCCACCATCAGCGGCAGCTCGGTTAATGCGGTCGGCAGTACGGTGACGGTTAATATTGCGGGCAACCTTTACACCACAACCGTGGGTTCTACAGGCGCATGGAGCGTCACGGTGCCTTCCGCCACGCTGAAAGGCATCGCCGACGGCAGCTATACCGTCACGGCTACCGTGTCCGATGTGGTAGGCAACACCGCCACAGGCAGTAATACCTTTACGGCCATTACCCATAACCTGCCGGCTATTGGCGTCGATCCGGTGCTGAGCCTGGTCAGCGTGCTGGTAACAGGGCTGACCGTGACCGGCGGCACGCTGAACCTGCCGCAGGGCACTACGCTGAGCGTCACGCTGAACGGTTCAACGCAGACCACCACCACGGATGCGCTTGGCCGCTATAGCGTGAAGTTCACCGGCGGCCTGTTAACCTCTATAAGCCTGAACTCTATCGTTACCGTAACCGCAGCAGATGTGGCAGGCAACCGCGCCACCACCAGCAATACCCTGCTGCTGGGATCGCTGTTGCCGGCTGCGGGCACCTCTTCTGCGGCGGCGGCAACGGCGCTGTTGGCAATGGCGGCGGATGATGCCACGGCTATCGCCTCTGCGGATACCAGCGACGCCGGCAACGCCTCTGTGGCTACGGCTTCCGCACAGGTGGCGACGGCGAACGCGGCACACAGCGAGTCAGACAGCGCGACGGCCAGCAGTACGGCGGATGCCACCACCACGACAGATGCCACCACCACGGCGGCGGCGACCACCACGACAGAGACTACGGCTACAGCGGATGCATCCGCTACGACCGCCGTAGCCGATGACGGCAGCTACAGCATCGGTGGGTTAATCGCGGCGCTGGCGGATGGTCAGACGGTAGAGGGTGCGTCGGTCGCGGGCAGCAGCGGCGAAGATACCGTAACGCTTAATACGCTGAACTTTACGCATATTGATGGCGGTGCGGGTACCGATACGCTGGTGCTCAACGGCGAGCATATGACGCTGGATCTCACCACGCTCGGGCTGAAGGTGGAGCATATCGAAATCATCAACTTAGGGCAAAGCGGCACCAACAGCGTCAAGCTGGATCTCAACGAGGCGCTGAATATTACCGATAAACAGACCGACGATCTGATGATCAAGGGGGTAACCGGCGATCAGGTTACGCTGGCCAACGGCGACGGCGGCACCTGGGCTGCCACTGCGCAGCGTACGGTAGACGGGCAGGTATTCGACGTTTACCACAACTCGGCGCTGGATGCGGCAAACACCCTGGGCGATGTGCTGATCCAGCATAATCTTCAGGTTCATCTGGTATAACAAGACCTTCCCTGCGCGAGGGCGGTATGGCTCGCGCAGGGAGGTTAACGTTAAGGAGGGTTTATCATTTGTAACAACAAAAAAAGCATAAACGAAAATAAAGAATGGCGAAGTTTTGTCATTTTTGCGTAAAGTGACGTTAAAGACATTAATAAGAAAAAATTGCCGTTTGGCACCACTTTCCAGATTTACGCCAGTAGTAAAGTGTGTATTAGCGGACTAGGTTATCCACTATCCAGCGTCGACTGCTCGCCTTTTTTTGACGATAAGTTATTGAGGTAAAAAGTGGTAAGTCGGGCCGAATCTCGGTTATGGCAAAGAGTGGTACTGTTTTTTTTTGCCGGCGAAATAAAATCCTCGCCTTGTCGTTAGCATTTTTTTTGGAAATTTTTTTACCATTAGCCTTGTTGTGGATTATTTTGTAAATCCAGAAAGCACCGGGTCTGGCCTGGCACCTTTTTTGAGGCGCTGGCCGCTGCATGTCCGCTTTAAGTAAAGTAAATCTTTACTTTTACGCGGCGTCACTTTACTCATTTAACTGGTGCACAAGGGGATTTTTATGGCGTATTCAGGCTCAGGCCGCGTCAATATCGTGTCGCTGGCAAGCGGTGAAACACTGCTCGTCGAAAACGATTCACAGGCTTACACCCTCAGCGAACCCAGTATCGTCACCTTACAGGGCGCGCCTTCTCAGGTTTCTGCCTGGCAGAGGCAGGGCAGCGATTTGATCCTGCATCAGGATGGCGGCGTCTCGCGTTTTCAGCAGTTTTTTAGTACCGATCCACAATCGCAAAGCCAGCTGATTTTTCAGGATGGCGCGACGCAGCAGCAGGCGCTGTTCGCAAACGAAGCAGATGAGGCTGAAACAACCGTCACACTGACGCCGACGCTGGCTGCGGTGCCGGCAGCCGTCGAAACAGTGGATTCCACGCTGATTGTTAACAATATGGCCGTGCCTGTTGATAGCGTAGCAGCGGCCGTCACCACCACTCCCACAACGCCTTCGCCAACGCCTGGCATCAGCGCTGTTACCGCAGAAGCCTCGACCACACTGCCGACGCTGACCATCAATCCGGTTTCTGGCGATGACGCGGTTAACTATAAAGAGGGCGTTTACGGCGTCGAAATTACCGGCACCAGCACGCAGCTGGCCTCCGGCACGCGGGTAGAGCTGACGCTGGATGGTAAAACCTGGTCCGGCTACGTCAATAACAAGGTCTGGTCGGTGCAGGTTGGCGACAGCGATCTGGCGGCGATCAAAGACGGCAGCTACACCTTTTCCGTCAGCGCCACCGACGCCAGCGGCAACAGCGTCAGCGCCACGCGCGATCTGCTGCTTATCAGCCACTACAACAGCAGCATCCCGCTGGTCACCACCGATGAGCTGACGCTGGCCGACGTGACTTATCAAAACGGCGAGCCGATCTACACCGTGACCGGTACGATGCAAACGCCTTTTCCGCTGACCATGTTTGCCGTTAAAGGCGAGATCGAGAGCTATCGTACCGGCACGCTGAATGCGGACGGCAGCTGGAGCGTGCAGCTCACTTCCCAGGATATCCATACTCAGCATGGGCAAAACGCGCTGGTGCTGGGCGTGCAGGACGGCGCGGGCAACTGGTTCGAGCAGCAGATTTATGTTACCACCGATTTGGAGACGCCGGTCGGCACGGGCGGCGGTGGCGCGGAAGTGCCGGTTCCTGTTCCGCCGGTAGAAAACCCAACGGACGGTACGCCGCCGGATAACCCAGGCACCACGCCGCCGGAAACGGGCGGCGGCGCGACCGCTACGCCGAAGCCAACTATTGCCGTACCTTTCGGCGATGGCTGGCTGAATCACGATGAGAAAACCCATAGCGAAACGCTGAGCGGCACCACGGGCGTGACGGGCAGCGGTCAACAGGTAGCGATCAATATCAGCGGCAGCCGCTATCAGGCAACGGTGGCGGACGACGGTAAATGGAGCCTGGCGCTGACCTCCGCCCAGCTGATGGGCACTGATTTCTCTACCGGCAAGCACTGGATTAACGTCTACGCCACTAATGCCGAAGGCGAAAGCGGTAAGACCGGCGCCTACTTCTTTACCGATATCAGTACGCCGCATGTCAGCGTCGATACGCTGTCGAACACGGATATCAACCTGAATAGCGCCCGGCAAAACGGCCTGGCCTTTACCGGCACGGGCGATGCGGGCGACGGACTGACGCTGACGCTGGGCACCCAGACCTGGCAGACGCTGGTCGGCTTCGACGGCACCTGGCGGGTAGACATCACGCCGCAGCAGGCGCAGCAGCTGCAATTGGGCAACTATACGCTGAAAGCCAGCGTGACCGATCCGGCGAAAAACGTTGGTACGGAGACACAGGATATTACGTTTTACAACGGCGCGGTGACGCCCGCTGCGGCTGTTGACAGTGTTTCCGCCGACGATGCCGCCGCAGCCGCAGCCGCGACCGCCGGGCAGGCGATCCCCGCTGCCCAGCCTGAAGCAGACAGTAGCGGCGTGCTGCTGGCCGCCACCGCCGTGCCGCATCCCACTATCAATACGCCTTTTGGCGATGGCTGGCTGAATCGCAGTGAAAAACTTGACGGTCAGGCCCTGGTCGGCACGACCGGCGCGATCGGCAGCGGCCAGACGGTTACGGTGAATATCAACGGCGTGGACTACCAGGCCGCGGTGACCAACGATGGGAACTGGCGTCTGGATCTGAATACCGAAACGCTGCTGCACAGCGAATTTAATACCGGCAAGCGCTGGATCACCGTGACCGCCAGCAACGCGGAAGGCGAAACGGGTAGCACCCAGGCTTACTTCTTTACCGACGTCAGCACGCCGCAAACGGCTATCGACACCCCTGCTGACGGGACGCACATCAATCTCAACCAGATCGCCGAAAATTATCTCTTTACCGGCACGGGCGATGCGGGCGATGCGCTGACCCTGACGCTGGGCGCGCTGACCTGGCACACCACGGTCGGCTTTGACGGAACCTGGCAGGCGGCGCTGACGCCGCAGCAGGCGCAGCAGCTGACCGCGGGCGACTACACGCTACAGGCCACGATTTCGGACATGGCGAAAAACGTTGGCTCCAGTTCGCTGGCGCTGGACTTTTACAGCGGCAGCACGTCGCCGACCGTCACCATTAACAGCCTCTCCGACGACAACCGCGTCAATCTCAACATCCTTACCGATGATTACGCCATCAGGGGAACCGGCGAGGTGGGGGCCAGGGTTACCGTGTCCATCGGCTCGCTTGCACTCGGCTCGGTTATTGTAGGGCAGAACGGCGAATGGACAACCTGGCTGTACGAGAACGATGCTAAGCAGCTGACCGCCGGTAATACCACGATACTCGCCAGCGTGCAGGATTCGGCCGGGCATGAACACAGCGCGTCGCTAAGTGTGGAGCTTTATGCGGCGGACGTGCAGCCAACGCTGACCATGGATACGGTGGAAATCAACGATATCGTTGATTACGCCAACTATCAGAATGATGTCCAGCTGCACGGCGACAGCTGGGGTCTGCATACGGACACCGAAGTTACCATTACCCTGGCCGACAAAACCTATACTGGCTATGTCTACGCCAATCACTGGATGGCCACGATCCCTTCAGCGGATATAGAGGCGACGGCGGACGGCTACTATAACCTTAAGGTCAGCGTTGAAAGCGCGGGCGGCAATGCCAGCGCCAGCCGCGACGTCCTGCTGCTGTCGCATTTTCACAGTAGCGATCCCGTGCTGACGTTTAACGCGCTGACGCCAGAAGATGTTGTTTATCACGACGATAATGCTTACTACCTTATCAGCGGCACGGTGACCGAACCGCTCCCCGTAGACAAGCTGTCGTTTTATGGCGGCGAGCTGCTTAATTACTATGATATCAACGTGGCGGCGGACGGCACTTTCACATCCGAGGTGCCGGTAAGCGAATACACCTCCATTTCTTCTACGCCTGGCTTCTACGTCTCCTATCAGGACGCGGCGGGCCATTGGTATGAGACGCGGGATAGCGTCACTCTGCCGGATGCGCCAGCCACAGTAGAAACGGCCGATCAAAGTACGTTTAGCCTGCTTGCGGAGGCTAATCCCCTGGATGACGTTAGTCACGCCAGCGCCACGGATGCGCACGAGAGCAGCGCGGCAACCGTAACGGAAAGCGGCGCTACCGGCGGCGAACCGGCCGTAGCCAGCCACGTCGAAAGCGTTGCTCCCACCGCTGGCACCGAGGGCAATGACACCTTTACGCTCTCCACGTTGAATCTGCTCAGCAATCTGAACGGCGGCGCCGGTCACGACACGCTGGTGCTGAACGGCGCGCACGAAGCGCTGGATTTCGCCTCGCTGGGCCTGAAGATTGGCAGCGTTGAAACGATCGACCTCGGCACCTCCGGCAGCAACAGCCTTACGCTGGGGCAACAGGATCTGCTGGCGCTGACCGACAACGCCAGCGAGGCGCTGACCATCAAAGGCGCGGACGGCAGCGCGGTGACGCTGAGCACCGCCGAAGGCGGCGTCTGGAACGAGGCCGGTATGCAGACGATCGCCGGTCAGCAGTTTGATCTCTATCACAATTCCTCCGCAAGCCATGAAGGCACGCTGGCGGATGTCTTAATTCAACATAATCTACAGGTACAGACTGCCTGACGTAACAGGCCGGCGCGGGGTTGCCGCACCGGCCGTTTTTTCACCAAAAAGGAAGAAGGAAGAGAGGACCAGGATGAAGAAAGTGTGGGTATCTTTGTGCCTGGCCGCGCTGTGCGGCACCGTGGGACAGAATGCGCTGGCAGCAAAGCAGCAGAAAGTGGAATTTAACTGGCGTGCCGCTCCCACCGAGGAGCAAATCTCAACGCTGACGCTACGTGAAGCTATCCTCCGGGCCTTTGCCCGCAACCCAAAAATCTCCGAGGCCGCCGCGCAAATCCGCGTGGGCGAGGCCGATCTGGATGCCGCCGAAAGCGCCTGGTATCCGCAAATTTCCCTGGCGGCGACCGGTGGACGATCGCACACCACCGACTCCTCCGGCAGCCTCAACAACAACGGCTCTGGCGGCATTACCCTCAGCCAGCTGCTGTATGACTTTGGCCGCACCGGCGGCGCTATTGACGAACAGCATCACCTCTCTGAAGCCTATCGCTTCGCCCTTTACGACACCATGACCACGGTGGCGCAGGATACGCTACAGGCCTATTTGCAGGTCAAACGCTACCGGGCGCTGGTGGAGGCGGCCAAAAACAACGTCGCCTCGCTGGAACATGTCAAGGACATCGCCCATATGCGCGCCGACGCGGGGTTAAGCTCGCAGTCGGACGTGCTACAGGCGGAAACCCGCATCGCCGGGATGCACGCGACGATGGAGCAGTACCGCGCTTCAGAACGCTCTGCGCTGGCGCAGCTGACGGTGCTGACCGGCGTGGTGCCCAGCGCGCTGCCGGAGCTGCCGCAGTCGCTGTTGAATCAGCAGATCACGCTGGACAGGATCGCCTACGAAAAAAGCGCGGCGGTGCGCAGCGCGCAGGCCAAACAGGAAGCGGCGATCGAACGCGTTCGCCAGGCGTCCTCTAACCACTGGCCGACCATCAAAGTGCAGGCGGGCCGCACGCGTTATGAAAACGCCACCCGATCCTATTGGGACGATGAGCTACAGCTTCAGGTAGAAGCGCCGCTTTATCAGGGCGGTCTGGTCAACGCCAGAACCCGCGCGGCGGAAGGCGACCGCGAAGCGGCCCAGGCCGCCGTCGAACAGTCCAAGTTGGATATCAATCAGAGCGCCTCCACCGCCTATGCCGACATGATTGGCGCGCAGCAGCGCCAGACGGCAGGCGAGCAGCAGCTGAGCAGCGCCGCTCACACCCGCTCGGTTTACGCCGACGAATACAAATTAAATAAGCGCAGCCTCAACGATTTACTGAGCGTTGAGCAGGATGTCTTTCAGGCTGACAGCAGCCGTCTGACCGCGCTTTACGACGGCTGGGACGCCACCGTGCGCTACGCTTCCGCCGTCGACAACCTGCTGGATATTATGGGCATCGATCGTGAAGCCACCAGCGGACAAACCCTGCCATCGCTCTGATGCCAAACAAGATAAGGCCGTACTTATGACCAAAACCGCTAGTACTGAAAACTGGATTGACGCGATGCTGCGCGTGGCGGCGCGCTTTGGCAAACCGGCGGATGGCTCCACGCTGCGTCAGCAGATGCGCTGGTTCGAGCATCTGACGCCCGCGCAGCAGCTGGAACGGCTGGCGGGCCTGCTGGGCCTGCATCTGACCATGATGCCGCGCGATAAAATTCGCTGGCGGCAGGAGGTGACGCCGGTGGTGCTGATTATGGAAAACGGCAGCGTGGTGGTGGTGGAAACCATCGATACGGAGGGCAAAGCGCGCTACTGGCTGAGCGACGGCGGCGACGTGGTGCGGGAAAGCGAGCTGGCGCTGCTGCTGGCGCAAAGCCAGGAGCAGGTCGGCATTGTCGGCGTGGCGGCGCGCGGACGCGACGCGCGCATCGACGAATTTGTGCAGCCGTACAAAAAGCACTGGTTCTGGGAAAACTTTCGCGGCATGGGCCGCCGCATCATGGAGATTTCGCTGGCTTCGGTGGTCGGCAACGTGCTGGCGCTGGCCGGCATCCTTTTCTCCATGCAGGTTTATGACCGCGTGATCCCGGCGCAGTCGGAGCCGACGCTGTGGGTACTGTTCGCCGGCGTGCTGATTGCCGCCGCCATCGAATATGTGATTCGTTTGATGCGCACCCAGGTTTCGGATCTGATGGGAAAGCGCATCGATCTGAAAGTCTCCTCCATGCTGTTCGCGCGCGCGATGAATATTCGCAACGAAGCGCGGCCAAAATCCACCGGGTCTTTTATCTCGCAGCTGCGTGAAATCGATCAGGTTCGCGAGCTGCTGACCTCGACCACCGTTGGCGCGGCGGCGGATATGCCTTTTGTGATCCTGTTTTTATGCCTGATGGGCTTTATCGGCGGCCCGCTGGTGATTATTCCGCTGCTGGCGATCCCGCTGATCGTTATTCCGGGGCTGCTGGTACAGTTCCCGATGGCGAAGCTGGCGAAAGAGGGGCTACGTGAGGGCGCGCTGCGCAACGCGGTGCTGGTGGAAACCATCGAAGGCATCGAAGATATCAAATCTTTACAGGCGGAACCCTATTTCCAGCGGCAGTGGGAGCAGACGCATGAGGTCAGCGCCACCATCGGCATGCAGCAAAGGCTGTGGGGCGCGAGGCTGACCGGCTGGGCCTCGACGGTGCAGCAGCTGACCTATGCCAGCATGTTGGTGTTCGGCGTTTACCTGGTGCTGAACGGCGATATCACCACCGGGACGCTGGTCGCCAGCAGTCTGCTCTCATCGCGCACCATCGCGCCGCTGATGCAGCTGACCATGGTGTTTTCGCGCTGGCAACATGCCAAAACCGCGATGGCGGGTCTGGATGAGCTGCTGAAAAAACCGCTGGATCAGCCGGAAGAGGGCGAAATGGCGCACTGTCCGACGCTGACCGGCCATTACGATCTGCGCGGCGTGCAGTACAGCTACGATGAGGAAAAAGTTAAAAACGTGGTGACCATCAACCAGCTGCAAATCAAGCCGGGCGAGCGCGTGGCGATCCTCGGCAAGGTCGGCGCGGGGAAATCCACGCTGCTGAAGCTGCTGGCCGGGCAGGCGCGGGCAACGCAGGGCAAAGTGATCGTCGACGGCGTGGACGTTCAGCGCATCGATCCGGTAGATCTGCGTCGTCAGCTGGGCTGGCTGTCGCAGGACTCGCGCCTGTTTTTCGGCACGCTGCGGCAAAACCTGATGCTGGGCAATCCGCACGCCAGCGAGCAGGAAATGCTCCAGGCCCTGAAGGTCAGCGGCGCGCTGAGCCTGGTGCAGCAGGATGCGTCCAGCCTTGACCGTATTATCAACGAGGGCGGGCGTGGCCTGTCCGGCGGGCAGCGGCAGATGGTGATGCTCAGCCGCATGATCCTGCGGCAGCCGCAGGTGGTGCTGATGGACGAGCCGACCGCCTCGATGGATGAAGCGCTGGAAGAGTATGTGATCCGGCAGATGCAGGGCTGGCTGTCGGGCCGCACGCTGGTGCTGGTCACGCACCGTCCGGCGCTGCTGAAGCTGGTGGACAGAATTATCGTTATGGATAACGGGCGCATCGTGGCGGACGGCCCGCGCGATGACATTTTACGCGCCGCCGCCGCGCAGACGGCGAAGCAAACCGGCGGACAGGGGGACGCAGCATGAGCCTGATACTGATCGACCGCAGCCTGAAACGTAACGAAAAGCGCACCTCGGCTATTATCTGGCTCTGTACCGCTGCGCTGGTGATCTTTTTTGTCTGGGCGCATTTCGCCATTCTGGACGAGGTCACGGTCGGCACCGGTAAAGTCACGCCGTCCAGCCGCGCGCAGATTATCGACAGCCTGGACGGCGGCATCGTCAATCAGCTGAACGTGCATGAAGGCGATATCGTCGAAAAGGGCCAGGTGCTGGGCCGTCTCGACCCCACGCGCTTTCAGTCCAATTTTGGCGAGGCGGCAGCTAAAGCCCGCACGCTGCGCGCCTCGGCGGAACGACTGCGTGCTGAACTGACCGGCGCGCCGCTGGCGTTCAGCGCTGAAACGCTCAAGGAGCCGGAGCTGGTGGCGCGCGAGACGCAGCTTTTCCAGTCGCGTCGGCGCAACCTCACGGAAACGGTCAGCAACCTTACCCAGTCGATGAAGCTGGTGCAGGACGAGCTGCGCATGACCGAGCCGCTGGTGGCGAAAGGCGCGGCGGGGCAGGTGGAGGTGATCCGGCTGCGTCGGCAGATTAGCGATCTGCGCGGTAAGATCGACGAGGCAAAAAATGACTACGCGGTACGCGCGCGCGAGGAACAGGTTAAAAACAATGCCGATCTGGATGCTCAGCTCCAGGTACTGACCGGTAAAGAGGATCAGCTGACGCGCGCCACGCTCTATTCGCCGGTGCGCGGCATCGTCAAAGATATCCAGGTCACCACCGTCGGCGGCGTGCTGCAACCGGGCGGTAAGCTGATGGAGATTGTTCCGCTGGAGGATCAGCTGCTGATTGAAACCCGCATCAACCCGCGCGATATCGCCTATATCCGTCCGGGCTTGCCTGCGGTGGTCAAAATCACCGCCTACGACTCTTCTATCTACGGCAATCTGGATGGCGAAGTGGAGACGGTTTCGCCGGATACGCTGCAGGACGAGGTTAAACGCGACCAGTATTACTATCGCGTTTACGTACGTACGCAGAAGGCGGAGCTGGTCAATAAGGCCGGCAGAAAATTCCCTATCGTGCCCGGCATGGTGGCGAACGTTGAAATTAAAACCGGCCAGAAATCGGTCATGGATTACCTGGTTAAGCCGCTGAATAAGGTTAAAGAGTCGCTGCGCGAAAGATAATTACTTACGCCGCTGAATAGTGAATGAAATAAACTTTTATCATTCGCCGTTCAGCGGTTTTTTTTGGCCTTAATTATAACCGTAGAAACAGCGAGGCGTTCTGCAGATAGCGGCCATAAAAAAAGCCGAACACAAGGTTCGGCCGAAAAATAGGGTAAAACAAAACATTCGGGGTGAATGAAGGTAATAATGAAATAAAATGATGATAGCCCGGTTATTATAAACCAAAATGCTACGCCTTTTTATCATTCAGTGCTCACACAAGTAACATTACATAACCATATGAATCTTCAAAGATTAGCTATTACTTGACATTACGTGCGTTATTTTTTATCACTGCGTGCGGCCATAAAGTTCCCGGTTATTATCATTTTGTAATATTTGAATTACAAAATGAAACACATTCGGAAATTTAGTAGCATTTTCTTTATAGATTATTACTGTCCGCGCTCTACCATGAGGGTGCCGACTGAATTTTCGACGTTCAGCACGCAGTGGTAAATAAGGCATATAACAAGAGGGTAATACAAAATGAAACTTCGCGTTCTCTCCCTGGTCGTTCCGGCCATGCTGATCGCAGGTTCTGCCGGCGCGGCAGAAATCTACAATAAAGACGGGAACAAGCTCGACCTGTTTGGCAAAGTAGACGGCCTGCACTATTTCTCTGATAACGATGGCTCCGATGGCGACCAGTCTTATCTGCGCTTCGGCTTCAAGGGCGAAACCCAAATCAGCAACGAGCTGACCGGTTACGGCCAGTGGGAATACCAGGCGGCGCTGAACACCACGGAAAATGAAGGCACCGCAGACAGCTACACGCGTGTTGGCTTTGCCGGTCTGAAATTCGGCGATGCGGGCTCTCTGGACTATGGTCGTAATTACGGCGTGGCTTACGATATCGGCGCATGGACCGACGTGCTGCCGGAGTTCGGCGGCGACACCTACGGCGCGGACAACTTTATGTTCCAGCGCTCCAGCGGCCTGGCGACCTACCGCAACAACAACTTCTTCGGTGCGGTTGAAGGCCTGAACTTCGCTATCCAGTATCAGGGCAAAAACAACAGCGGCACCGAGCTGGACGGACGTGACGTGCTGGCACGCAACGGCGACGGCTGGGGTTTGTCCACCACTTACGATCTGGGTTCCGGCTTCGGTATCGGCGCGGCGATGTTCAGCTCTGACCGCACCAACGAACAGAACAATAACACCAACGGCATTCTGGGTAACGGCGACAAGGCAACAGCCTATACCGGCGGTCTGAAATATGATGCTAACAACATCTACCTGGCGGCGATGTATACCCGTTCTTACAACGCAACCCGCTTTGGCGACAGCAGAAGCGACGACAGCATCTACGGTTACGCCAACACGGCGGATAACTGGGAAGTGGTGGCGCAGTATCAGTTTGACTTCGGCCTGCGTCCGTCTCTGGCGTTCGTCAGCTCTCGCGGCTCCGATATCGAAGGATACGGCACGCAGAACCTGAAAAAATATGTGGATGTAGGCGCGACTTACTACTTTAACAAAAACATGTCTACCTACGTTGACTACCAGATCAACCTGCTTGATGACAACAACTTTACCGACGCTGCCGGCATCAACACCGATGACGTAGTGGCGCTGGGCTTAGTATACCAGTTCTGATTTACGCGGGAGCGCGCCATGCGCTCCCGCTTCTTAACTCTTCGCCGTTTCCCTGCGCTTAGCGTACCTCCCTGACCACTTTCTCAGCGAAAACGTGGACGATTGAGCTGTCTGGTATGCGTCTGCTTGTAATGCTTGTAGCCTGAAAAGATAATCAGCGCGAGACAGACGAAAGGCAGCAGAAAGTAGATCATAAAGACCTCCATTATTGCGGCAAAGCGCCGCGGTAAAGTGGGTTCAATGGGTATACTGAGTAGCATCCGTCAGAAGATCAACCCCGCCTGGTCCGGCGCCATGCTGCATTTTCACGCTTTCAGGACCAAAACTATTGCAGGGAAATTTGCGTAATATGAAGAAGAAATGGCTGTACTATCCTGTTATGGCAGCATTTATCCTGCTTTCCGGCTGTGACCGTCATCGTGAAACCGTTGGTGCGTCAGCCATGGTGCTGGAAGGACGCACTATGGGAACATTCTGGAGGGTTAGCCTCGCCAACGTTGACCCCGGCCTGAAAGAAAATCTGCAAAAAGCGGTACAGCAGCAGCTGGATAATGACGATCGGGAGCTGTCGACCTGGAAAGCCGATTCGGTGCTTTCGCGCTTTAATCAGTATCGCGGCAGCGACCCGCAGCCGGTCAGCGACAACATGGCGGACATCGTCACTCTGGCGCTGCGCATCGGCCAGAAAACGCACGGCAAAATGGACATCACCGTCGGGCCGCTGGTCAATCTGTGGGGATTTGGGCCGGTTAAGCAGCCTGCCACCGTGCCGACGCAGGCGCAGATTGCGGCGGCGCGCGCGCTGACCGGCCTGCAACATCTGCGCGTTATCCAGCGCAGCGAAGGGGCTTATCTGCAAAAGGATCTGCCGGATCTTTATGTCGATCTTTCCACTATGGGGGAAGGGTTCGCCACCGATCATCTGGCTCGCCTGCTGGAAAAAGAAGGGATTAACAACTATCTGGTTTCCGTCGGCGGCGCGGTGCTGACGCGCGGCAAAAACGCCGAGGGCAAGGCGTGGAAAGTAGCGATCCAGAAGCCTACCGATAAAGAAAACGCGGTGCAGGCAGTAGTGGATCTGCAGGGGCACGGTATCAGCACCTCCGGCAGCTATCGCAACTATTATGAGCTGAACGGCAAACGCATTTCGCATGTGATCGATCCGACCACCGGCGAGCCGATCCAGCACAAGCTGGTTTCCGCAACGGTGATCGCGACCACCGCGCTGGAAGCAGACGGTTGGGATACCGGCCTGATGGTGCTTGGCGAAGAGCAGGCGAAGGCGCTGGCGCTGCGCGAACAGCTGGCGGTTTATCTGATCGTGAAGCAGGGCAACGGCTTTAGCAGCTGGATGTCGCCGCAGTTCAGCGCCTTCCTGCTGCCGGAAGCGCAATAGCGGCATTTACTCACGGGCAACGGCCCGCTAAGGAGCCATTATGCTGGACTTATTTAGTGAAGAAGCGCCCTGGCTGGAGCCGCTGGCGGAAGGCGCGGCTATCCTGCGTCGACGCGCGCGGGACGAGGCGGCAGCGCTGCTGGCGCTGGTTGACGATATCGCCGCGCAGAATCCTTTTCATCACCGCATTACGCCGGGCGGACACCGCATGTCGGTGGCGATGACCAACTGCGGCGATTTCGGCTGGTCGACGGACGCGCGCGGCTATCAGTACAGCGAATACGACAGCGTTAGCGGCCAGCGCTGGCCGGCGATGCCGGATCGCTTCCGTCAGCTGGCGGTGGCCTGCGCGGAAGAGGCCGGTTTTCCCCATTTTCAGCCCGATGCCTGCCTGATTAACCGCTATGCGCCGGAGGCGAAGCTCAGCCTGCATCAGGACAAGGACGAACAGGATATGCGCCAGCCTATCGTCTCTGTTTCGCTGGGCCTGCCCGCCGTGTTTCAGTTTGGCGGCTTCGAGCGAGGCGACGCGGTGCAGCGCGTGCTGCTGGAGCATGGCGACGTGGTGGTATGGGGCGGGCCGTCGCGCCTGCGCTATCACGGCATCCTGCCGTTAAAAGCGGGCAGCCATCCGGCCACCGGCGCATTTCGCTATAATCTGACCTTCCGGCGCGCTTTTCGGTAAACGAGAATTATTATTGCTATCGTCCCGCTTCTCATTAAACTGCAGGCTGCTCAGAATAATGGGATAGTGTCATGGAGTTGCTTCGCGTCGTTTACCGCCAGTATCGCTGGCCTTTTGTGCTGGTTATTGGCCTCAGTTTGCTGAGCGCCGCGCTCGGTATCGGGCTGATCGCTTTTATCAACCGCGAGCTGATTGTTTCGCTGAACGCCGGTACCTGGCTGCTGCCGTCTTTCCTTGGGCTGCTGCTGCTGCTGATGGCGGTGACCCTGGCCTCGCAGCTGGCGCTGACGCTGCTTGGCCACCATTTTGTTTATCGGCTGCGCGGTGAGTTTATTCGACGCATTCTGGATACGCAGATCGAACGTATCGAACAGATCGGCAGCGCCCAGCTGCTGGCCGCGCTGACCAGCGACGTCCGCAGCATTACCCTTGCCTTTGTGCGCCTGCCCGAGCTGATCCAGGGCGTGATCCTGACTTTAGGTTCGGCCGCTTACCTGGCGTGGCTGTCGCCGAAAATGCTGCTGATCACTACCCTCTGGCTGACCATCACCATCGTCGGCGGCTGGCTGCTGGTCTCCAGAGTCTATCGCCATCTGGCGAAGCTGCGCGAGCTTGAAGACGCGCTTTACGCCGACTATCAAACCATTATCGAAGGGCGCAAAGAGCTGGCGCTTAACCGCCAGCGCGCGCAGCAAATTTACGAGACGGTTTATCAGGAAGACGCTCGAGCATATCGTCACCATATTGTGCGCGCCGATACTTTCCATCTCAGCGCGGTGAACTGGTCGAATATCATGATGCTGGGCGCCATCGGGCTGGTCTTCTTTATGGCTAACGGTCTGGGCTGGGCGAATACGGCGGTAGCGGCGACCTATTCGCTGACACTGCTGTTCCTGCGCACGCCGCTGCTTTCCGCCGTCGGCGCGCTGCCTACGCTGCTGAGCGCCCAGGTTGCCTTTAACAAGCTCCACACCTTCAGGCTGGCGGCTTACCAGGAAAGCTTTGCGCAGCCCGCCGCCGCGCGTGCGTGGCAAACGCTGGAGCTGCGTGACGTGGTGTTTCATTATGGCGACGGCGGCTTTGCCGTCGGCCCGATCGACATGACGCTGAAACGCGGCGAGCTGGTCTTTCTGATCGGCGGCAACGGCAGCGGTAAATCCACGCTGGCGATGCTGCTGACCGGCCTTTATCAGCCGGTATCCGGGCAGATCCTGCTGGACGGCGTGCCGGTGGCGGCAACGGAGATGGCGGACTATCGACGCCTTTTCTCCGCCGTCTTTACCGATGTTCACCTGTTTGACCGCCTGATCGACGCCAGCGGCGAGCCGGCCGATCCGGCTCAGGTACAGCTGTGGCTGGAGCGCCTGCATATGCAGGATAAACTCAAGCTGGAAGGCAACCGGGTGCTGAACCTTAAACTGTCGAAAGGGCAGAGCAAGCGTCTGGCGATGCTGCTTGCTACGGCGGAGCAGCGCGACATTCTGCTGCTGGACGAATGGGCCGCCGATCAGGATCCGCATTTCCGCCGCATCTTCTACCGCGAGCTGCTGCCGTGGCTGAAAGAGATGGGCAAAACCGTTGTTGCCATCAGCCATGACGACCACTATTTTCTGCACGCCGACAGGCTGCTGGAAATGCGTGAAGGCAAACTAAGCGAGCTGATCGGCGAAGCGCGCGATCAGGCTACGCTGGATGCGGTAAAACGCACCGGCACCGACTAGCCTGCCGACGCCGGCTTGCCGTCACTCAGGCTGGCTAAAAAATGGATAAGCCAGCCTGAGGCTATGGCTTAATAAGGGCCAGTGGGCGTATCGGCCGCCTGCGTGACGATGACCCAGCTGGTCAGCTGCCCTTCAGCCAGCGCCACGCGGCCGGTAAACAGCGTGCCGACGGGAAAGCCTGGCGATAAGGCCCGGTTCAACCGCAGCGTGACGTTGGTCAGTCCGGCCCGGCAAGCGATGATTTCCGCCTCGTTGAAATGCATAAACTGGCGGAAAAGCGGGAACAGCGCCTTATACAGACTCTCCTTGAGGGAAAAAGCGGCGGTGAGCGCGGTCGCGAACGGCACGCCGCTGCTCTGTAAAATGCCGTGTTCGCGCTCGTTAATAATCATCTCATGCATCTCTTCCGCCGCTTCGGGTCGCATAACCTCTTCGCAATCCACGCCGGGCTGCTTTCCCGTCCCCTTATCGGTCAGCAGGAGGCTGATGCAGGCGCGGGTATGTGAAAGTGAACCCGCTATTCCTTCTGGCCAGACCGGCGCGCGGTCGGCATCGTTAGTCAACAGGAAGTCGTCAAAGCCAAACTGACGCAGCGCTGCACGCACGCACAAGCGGCTGGCAAGGTATTCCGCCCGGCGTTTCGCCACGGCTTTATTCAGGTGAGCAGGGAAGGGCAGGCGATAGTCGGTGAACAGTTGGTCGCTGTAATAAGCCAGATCGTAGCGGGCCTGTACCAGCAGAACATCAGGATGTTCTGCCAGTCGGGAACTGACGGGCGCGGTTAAAAACCGATCTTTGGGTAAGGTGGCGCCCGACAAAAACGCCGGTTCGCTCTGTGCCGGTCTGTTGAGCCAATCAGAACGCATTTCTTCTGCCTGTTAATCAAAAAGAGGATTTAAGCAGGTTAGCGTACCGAGAGTAAAGCACGGCGCAGATTACTTGTTGGGAGGAATGTGCAGCCCTTTCAGTGAAACGACAAAGTGCTTATTGCCTCGGGAAATCTTCGCGCCGCGATCGCACCAGTGGCTGGCGAATCGAAAAAAATCATCGCTGTCAATGTCATAGGCCAGTTCAACCTTGCTGATACCGGACTGCAGCATCTCTTCAGCGTCCCTGTAATTTCTTGCCTTAATGATTGCCATTGGGTTACCTGTTACTGCCTCAAAAAGTGTAGGGTCAGCCTATGTCAAGAAGATGACAGTTTTGTTGCAGCGTCTGGCTTTAAGATTAAGGCTAATGCCAACCGGGCCGGCAAGAAGTGTGCTTTATGACGGAAGCGCTTTCGTAGAGGCTTTCTGGTCAACGCATTGAAGATAAATTAGCGACTTTTTAATGATTTATAATTGGCCTCAGGATCGCAGCGCGCTGAAAATGCTGGCCTGACACCTGACACCTGACACCTGACACCTGACACCTGACACCTGACACCTGAC
>NZ_JARUWZ010000109.1:0-236 GCF_030433775.1 Erwinia sp. PsM31 | reverse complement strand
AGCAAAGCCCGTATGATAACGAAATATAAGATCAAGACGACGTTTTCGGACGTTGAAGCCAGAGACGAAGAGAAAAACAAAGTCCCCTAGCTGCTCGAAAACCTCCGCGAGCCGAGCCGTATCCAGAAGCTGGGCGGTAAAATTCCAAAAGTCGTGCTGAAGGTCGGTCCTCCGGTTATGTCTATTATACACATCTGACGCTGCCCACCAACGTAAACCGGTGTAGAAATCAGTGG
>NZ_JARUWZ010000108.1:0-236 GCF_030433775.1 Erwinia sp. PsM31 | reverse complement strand
ATACGGTGCTGGAAATGTCCCATCGATGCTGCGACCTGGCACTCGCCCGCACCCCATTGGGCCCCGCCCGCCAGCCGATCCTTGCCGTGGTTCTCTTCTTCGTCGTCCTCGCACTGTGGCGGTCGATGCCCACAATGCTAGCTGCCATCACCTCCACACCAGAGCCATTTACCGTCTGGAGCCTCGTCTTCCACGACATCGGCTTGCACTACGGCGCTCCCGCGGTGATCGGTTGC
>NZ_JARUWZ010000107.1:0-237 GCF_030433775.1 Erwinia sp. PsM31 | reverse complement strand
CCGCCGCTGTTGGCGCTGCCGTTGCCGCCTACGTAGCTGATTGGGGCCTGTGTGTTATCGCTTTAACAGCCAGATAACAAAAAACCAACGAGTGAAACCGCCTCAATACGGAGTAATTTTACTACGGGGCTTCCCGTGCTCATTTATAAACCCCGATACGGCAAAACATTGCGGCCGCGCTCGGCTTAACCTTCGCCCGCAGCATTAAATTCTGAAAAGAATGAATAGTAACAAAAT
>NZ_JARUWZ010000106.1:0-237 GCF_030433775.1 Erwinia sp. PsM31 | reverse complement strand
GATAACGCCTACTGCGTGACTTTTACCGTCATCATCTTTAGAGACGTTCGCCCGCTTTGGAACCAGAATATTATTATGTGAATTAGCCTTTCCAAGCTGGGCCTGCCCGGCTCAAGCTGCGGCATCATTGTTGCTGATGAAAAACTGATTACCGACATCGGCAATATGAACGTCATTATCAGTCTGGAGCCCGGCAGCATCCGCCCGGCCATCGCGCAAGAGATGATCAAGCGTGGT
>NZ_JARUWZ010000105.1:0-237 GCF_030433775.1 Erwinia sp. PsM31 | reverse complement strand
GAGTTTATACTATGCAAATATAAATAGAAATAAAAAAGGTATCACTCTAAACCTTAAATCAGAAGAAGGAAAAAATATATTTTAGAAATGGTAAAACATGCTGATGTTGTAGTAGAAAATTACAGACCAGGTGTAATGGAAAAGTTAGGTCTGGGTTATGATGAGTTGGCTAAAGTTAACAATCAAATAATTTATGGAGCTGTATCAGGATTTGGATGTTATGGACCATATTCAGAA
>NZ_JARUWZ010000104.1:0-237 GCF_030433775.1 Erwinia sp. PsM31 | reverse complement strand
GCACCCCTGATAAGGGTGAGGTCGGTGGTTCAAGTCCACTCAGGCCTACCAAATTCTTTCCTGTCCTGCGTTGTGACTTCACTTGCATATCGTGATATGCGGCGCGAAGCCACGCCTTGACCAGAAAAGAATTACATTTCCCGTAAAAAGGACGTGTCACTCGCGGTTGAGTGGTAGTAGATGGTCTCTGCAGTAACTGTATGGGGCTATAGCTCAGCTGGGAGAGCGCCTGCCTTG
>NZ_JARUWZ010000103.1:0-238 GCF_030433775.1 Erwinia sp. PsM31 | reverse complement strand
AAACTGAGCGAGATAGACCAGAAAAAAGTTAATCAAACGCCGGCAGCGATGCAAATTATGACTACCTCGAATCAGGTGCTCGAAAACAGACTCAAGCGCAACCGGATGGCCGGCGAACCGCCGGATGAGCTGATACAGCCTTTCTGCCCGCAGAATTCCACCCTCGATATTCATCGGGCGGAAGAGGCCATTGAGGCATGAAGCCTTGCCGTACACAAAAAGATGGATCAATTCCTTC
>NZ_JARUWZ010000102.1:0-240 GCF_030433775.1 Erwinia sp. PsM31 | reverse complement strand
GTCTGCAGCGTCAGATGAGTTTTATAGAAATCATATTTTTTAACTCTCTAGTTTTATTTAGCATTTCCCAGCGAAAATGGGTATTTGGAAAGCAAAAATAGTGATTTATCAACAATAATCTGCCCTTTCACAGCAGGGAAGTGTGTACACGCCCGAAGAGAAACAGCGAAACAAAAACAAAGAAAGGCGGGAAAGAAGCACAAAACCGGTAGCGCCAAGCCAGGGCCGCAACGCGCTGGA
>NZ_JARUWZ010000101.1:0-240 GCF_030433775.1 Erwinia sp. PsM31 | reverse complement strand
AATCCTTTCTGATGATACTCAAGATATTCCATTCGACCGTTGGCGCGATCCTGGTCTAGACCAGGATAACTTCGATTGCAGACATGCACACCTCTTAAGAATTATATCAGATAATTGTGGCATATCTTTGGCGGCCGTGGCTGGGTAATATCGTGCGATAGTATGACGGCTTAGCCAGCCGGCTGATCCAGCAGCTCGGGCGGCGCCCGGAAGACAGGATTACAACGCGCCTCGGTTAAG
>NZ_JARUWZ010000100.1:0-241 GCF_030433775.1 Erwinia sp. PsM31 | reverse complement strand
GTCTTCAACAGCCATGCGCACTTAATCAGGCCAAGGCCGTCATAGCGACAGTACGCGCCCTTCAGCTAATCAACAGAATGTGCCAGATGATATCGCCCGGTTCATCGCTCTGGTTACCCGCCGCATCGCACATGAAGTGCCCTTCCTTTAAAGAACGCTCCCCGTGCGTCACATGTCTGCTGGTCCTGTCACTTTCGCTTCTCAGTGCTGCTGTCCGTCACTAGCTGACGAATCACCTTAT